>JAXDRN010000033.1:0-24876 GCA_034090985.1 Rothia sp. (in: high G+C Gram-positive bacteria)
CCCCATACCCCCCATACAAGACCCCTAAAAGACAGACGATCTACCTCGGAAGGAGAGGCACATGGCGAGCGAAAACTGGCTCCATCAAGATTTTTATAAGGTACTAGGCGTAGCCGAGGATTCCTCCGAGGCAGAGATCAAGAAGGCCTACCGCAAGCTGGCCCGCAAGTACCACCCCGACCAGAACCCCGGCGACGAGGCCGCTGAGAAGAAGTTCAAGGAAGTCTCAGAAGCCTACGACGTACTCTCAGACCCCAAGCAGAAGGAAGAATACGACCAGATCCGTAAGTACGGGGCCGCTGGCTTCGGCGGCGCTGGCGGCGGTTTCCCCGGTGGCTTCCCCGGCGGCGGCAACTTCAGCTACTCCACCAGCGGCGGGGCCGGTGGCATCAACATTGAAGACCTGCTCGGCGGCATGTTCGGTGGCGGAGCCGGCTTTGGTGGAGCCTCACACTCCACAGGTGGTTTCCCCGGTAGTGCAGGCGGCTTCCCCGGCGGCGGCTACTCAGCCCCCAAGGGAGAGGACGCCACCACCAGCGCCCGCATCACCATCCAGCAGGCCTACGAGGGCGCTGAAGTCTCAGTCTTCCGCCCCGGCGGCTCCCAAACCCAAGTTCGCCTACCCCGCGGAGTCAAGGACGGCCAGAAAATCCGGGCCCGCGGCAAGGGCCACCCCGGCGCAGGCGGGGCAGGGGACCTGATCGTCACCGTCCGGGTTGACTCCCACCCCGTCTTTGACCGCGAAGGCGACAACCTACTCGTCCGCCTACCCATCACCCTGGAAGAAGCCGTCAAGGGCGGCGTGATTGAAGCCCCCACCCTTGACGGTGGCAGCGTCAAACTCCGCCTGGCCGCCGGGTCCCCAGCAGGCCGTAAACTCCGGGCCAAGGGCCGCGGCTTCGTGACCAAGAAGGGAACCGGCGACATGCTGGTCATCCCCGAAGTGCAGCTACCCACCAACCTGACCCCCGAAGCTGAAGCCGCCCTAAACGCCTTCCTTGCCGCCGCACCCCAGCCCAACCCCCGTCAAGACCTGCTCAGGAAAGCCGGTGACTAGGAATGGCCCTCGAATCTGACCGCCCGGTCTTCGTCATCTCCGTAGCAGCCGAACTGGCCGGAATGCACCCGCAAACCCTGCGCCAGTACGACCGCCTAGGCCTCGTGCAACCCCAGCGGGCCCCGGGCCGGGCCCGGCGCTACTCCGAACGCGACGTGCAAAAACTACAGGAAATCCAAGAACTCTCCCAGTCAGGGGTTTCACTAGAGGGTATTAAGCGCATCATGCAGCTAGAGAACCAGGTAGAAGCCCTGCGGGCCCGGGCCCTTGAACTGCAAGCTGAAAATGAGGCCCTGCGCAACCGCCTACAAGAAGGCTCCCGGGTCTTTGCCGCAGGAACCTCCGGCGGGGCTGTGCACCTGGCCCGCGGTAAGCGTCCAGCCGCCCGCCCCAGCTCCCAGGCCGTAGTGCTCTACCGGCCCCGCTAGGGAAGAGCGCCCCGTCCTTTACCCACCCCCGTCCTTTCTCCATGTCCCTTACCCCCCCTCCCTTGACTCCGTCCTTTACCCCCGTCCTTTCTCTCCTCCCATACCTCCCTCTCTTACCCCCCGTCCTTTCTCTCCTCCTTCCGGTCATAAACCCCGGGGGTAGGAGAGAAAGAGCGGGTGTAAGGGGGGCGAGCGAATGTAAGGACGGCCCTGAGGGAGTGTAAGGACGGGTCTAAGGGGACGAGTGAATGTAAGGACGGGCCTGGGGGCTGGCAGGCCCTAGCTGGCAGGCACCCCTAAGCCCCTCAGCCTTGAAACTAGCAGGTAAGGGCGCTGCATAAGATCCTCCCAGGTAACCCGAACCACCGTCCAGCCGGCCAGCTCTAGCTCCCGCTGGCGTAAGGTATCCCGGCGCAGCTGCTCCTCAGTGCTCCTATAGGCCCCAAAATACTTATGCAAACCATCAACCTCAAGAATGACCCCCTGCTCAGGCCAGGCAAAATCAGCCCGGTAGAGTCGGCCTGAAGGAGTCCTAATCTCGTACTGCTGAAAACCGGGATTCAGCTGGCCCTCATAGAGGCGCAGGCAGGCCAAGGACTCCAAAGGGGACTCGCTCTTCTTGCTCATCACCTGCCTAACAATAGCTGCCTTACGGGAACCTGGGCCCCTCAGAGCCTCTAGCTCAGAAGCTAGCTGATCCTGCCCTAAGACTCCTTGGGCCAGGAAGTAATCGGCTATCGCTAAAGACTCATGGACCGGCAGGGCCCGAGTGCAGTCAAGGGTCGTTAGTAGCGGCGGGGTTAGTCGAACCCCCTGAAGCTCCACTGCCTGCTGGCAAGCCTCAGGGCGGCAGGAGTGGAAGATGGCCTGCCTGTGCCCGGAATGATCGGAAGCCCTCAAAGACAGGTGAACCTTTGGCGGAAGGGCCAAGAGGGGCGCTCCCCAGAGCAGGGCAGCTGACTGGTGGCTCACAACAGCCCTGGGGCGTTTAAGGGCCAGGGCCAGGGTGACAGCCTGGGCCCGCTCTTGGGGGCTGCAGCTCTGGGCCAGAGAGCCGCTGAGGTAGACGCCGCGAGTTAGTCTTACTAGCTGACCTTGCCGGTGCAGGGTAGCGATTTTCTTATTGCTCAGGCCAGAGCGGCTCAGCTGCTGATGGGTTGAGAGGGCCGCCCGGATTGCTTCTAGATCAGGTGACATACCTTTGACTTTGACAGCTTAGGCTAGGCCCTGCAATCAGCCCCAGCCGAAGCTGTGGATAAGTAGTGTTTTGCCAAGTCAGAGGCCTGTGGATAGATTTTTAACAGTCCGTCATCAACTAGTTCTTAGGGTCTGCTGCTGCCCTTTCCCTTGGTTTGTCCTTATTCTTTACCCCCCGGTTCTTTCTCTCCTCCTTATCCTTTACCCCGGTTCTTTGGCTCGTCCTTATCCTTTACCCCCGTCCTTTCTCTCCTCCTTCCGGTCATAAACCCCGGGGGTAGGAGAGAAAGAGCGGGGGCAAGGTGTGGGCGGGTGGACGAATGGGCGGGGGTAGGAGAGAAAAGACGGGGGTAAGGAGTGGGTGGGCGGATGGGGGGTAAGGGGCGGGAGGGTGAACGGATTGAGTGGGTCGGAAGGGTGGGCTGGCGGATGGACGGATAGGACGAAAAACGGACCGCCCCCGCCAAAAAATACTTTCGGAATAAAGTAATTTAGGCTAGTGTTGAAGAATCTGAACACGAAAAATTCAAGACCGAAAGGTAACCCTGATGACCGATATCAATAGCACCCCCGACCTGCGCCCCGGCCTGCCCAGCGTTGAAGACACCGCCTTCCAGATGGGCCTAGACACCTTTGGTGACACCACTGCAGACCTGGCAGGCAAGCAGCTGCACCAGGCCCAGGTGATCCGCAACGTCCTTGAACAGGGCCAGCTGGCCGATCGCCTTGGCATCGACTTCTTCGGTATCGGTGAGCACCACCGCCCCGACTTTGCCGTCAGCGCCCCTGATACCATCCTGGCCGGCCTAGCCACCAGCACTGAACGCATTCACCTGGGATCAGCCGTCACCGTCCTCTCATCAGATGACCCCATTCGCGTCTACCAGCGCTTTGCCACCATCAACGCCCTGAGTAAGGGCCGGGCTGAAGCTGTACTCGGCCGCGGTTCCTTCACTGAATCCTTCCCCCTCTTTGGTTTCAAGCTCGAAGATTACAACTCCCTCTTCTCAGAGAAGTTCGACCTCTTCACCAAAATCATCAGCCAGGAACCGGTTAACTGGAACCCCGGCAACCGCGAACCCCTGATCAACCAGGAAATCTACCCCAAGACCGAGGGCATCCTCAAGCACTGGCTAGCAGTCGGCGGCAGCCCCGAATCTGTTGCCCGAGCCGCCCAGTACAAGACTCCGCTCATGCTGGCTATCATCGGCGGCCCGGCCGAGCGCTTCAAGCCCTACACCGACCTCTACCGCCGGGCCAATGAGCAGCTAGGCAACGGGGCCCTGCCCATCGCCGTCCACTCACCCGGCCACATTGCCGAAACTGACGAAGAAGCTCGCAACCAGCTACGGGAACACTGGCTTGCTGGCCGTAACAGGATCGGCGCTGAACGCGGCTGGGGCCCGGCCGGGGAACGCGAATTTGAGCATGAAGTTGAGCAGGGCTCCCTCTACGTTGGCTCACCCGAAACCGTCGCCCAGAAGATCGCAGACACCGCCAAGAAACTGGGCATCAACCGCTTTGATCTCAAGTTCTCCCACGGAACCCTAGCCCACGAGCACTCCATGAACTCCATTGAACTCTACGGCAGCAAGGTGCTACCGCGGGTGCGTGAGCTGCTGGCTAAGAACTAGTTCTTGACCGGCCTGGGGTCCTGCCCCTCTTGCCCTTACCCCCCCCTCCTACCCTTACCCTCCCCTCCTACCCTTACCCTCCCCTCCTGCCCTTACCCCCGTCCTTTCTCTCCTCTTTCCGGTCATAAACCCCGGGGGTAGGAGAGAAAGAGCGGGGGTAAAGAGGGGCGAGGGAGTGTAAGGACGGGGGTAGGAGAGTACGTGCGGGGGTCAAGAGGGGTGGGGGAGCGTAAGGACGGGGGTAGGAGAGAAAGGACGGGCCTAGAGGGAGTGCAGGCCGAAAAGGAGGGGTGAGGGAGTGTAAGGACGGGGGTAAAGAGGGGGATCAGCCCCTAACGGCGGATATAGGTCAAATCGTGGGCCCGGCGGCCTGCCTCAGCTGCCTTCCGCTCAAAACTGGTGACCACGCGGCCCTCCCAGCGGGGAGCCCAGCCACCGAGAGGATCCTCAGCACTGGCCCCTTCCCCGGCGTGGGCGTTTTCAAAGGCAGGGTGAGCCTCAAGCACCTCACGCATGACCAGGGCGTACTCCTCCCAGTCGGTAGCCAGCCGCCAGATTCCACCGGGCTTCAGAACCCGGGCCACCTTATCGGCAAAGCCCGCAGAAACCAGGCGGCGCTTATGGTGGCGGGCCTTATGCCAGGGGTCAGGGAAGAAAACCCAAAGCTCATCAACAGAGGACTCTTCAAGCAGGTGATCGAGCAATTCGGGGGCGTTAGCCTGGGCCACCCGTACATTCTCAACCCCTGCCTGGCCC
The DNA here is from genome assembly GCA_034090985.1 of Rothia sp. (in: high G+C Gram-positive bacteria). Lineage (GTDB taxonomy): Bacteria > Actinomycetota > Actinomycetes > Actinomycetales > Micrococcaceae > Rothia. Next base: position 5,073 of record JAXDRN010000033.1, read on the forward strand.
ATCTTCAGCAGCAGGTCAGCAATACCTGGGGTGTACACCTCCACAGCCAGGAAGTTAGCCTCAGGCACCTGGTTGGCACGGCTGACAATAGCCTCACCTAGGCCGGAACCAATCTCAACGATAAGGGGCGCACCGCTGCGCCCGTAGAGGGCCTGCTGGTCAAAGACAGCGCCTTCAGCTACTGAGGTATCGCCAACATTGCGGGGCAGATCAAGCACATGGCTGGGGGCGTAGGTATCCCAGGCCTTCTGGCGGCGGGCCGTGAGCCGATCCCCCCGGCGGACAAAGGAATAGGGCTGGCGGTGGAAAATTTCAGGCACCGGGGCGGTGAGGTCTTCACCGGCGGCTGCCCGTTCAGCCTTAGCTGCCAGATCCTGCTTTTGCTTATTGGTTTCCATAACTGTCCTTGCGGGGTTGGGTAGAAGCGGTCAGGCGGAGGCTTTGAGCACCAGCCCTAACGAACAGCCTCAATTATAGAGGTAGCAGCCTCCTTCTTAGAGGGTGAAGCCGTTGACCGTGCCCATTATCTCGCTGGTGTTGTCCTGGCTAGCACCGAGGGGGTCAAGGACGGTTGCTGCCAGAAAGAGCTCATAATCAACATTGGCAAAGGGCCAGGTCACATAGTAGCGTAGGGGGATTTCAAGGGTTTGGCCGGGCCCTAGAACTCCCTGGTAGGTCCAGTCGTAGGAGGGGCCGAAGGGGCTGGCCTGGCCGGTGTAAGTGAAGATCATCTGAGGGTCACTGCTATTGACCTGGGTGCCAATCAGGGCAGCTGAAGCTGAGTCGCTGGCTACATCCTTCATTTGGCTGAGCAGGGAGCCGCTGGGGTTGCTGACCGGCTGGCTGCCTTCATTTCTGATGATCAGGTGAGTCGGTAGGGAGCCGTAGCTGGCCTTGGGGTTGAAAAAGCTGCCGCCCTTAGAGGCCAGGGTGCTGCCGGTAGCCCCCCGGTAGATGGGGACGTCCCTGATAGGTTCAAAGGTTTCCCAGTTGATGTTGGGCTGGCTGAATTCTAGGGCCAGGTTTTGCTCTGCGGGGGCGCTCGCGGCGTAGGCGGGCAGGGGGCTGCTTGCTAGGAGGACTGGGCTAGACCAGGCACCGGCCCGAAGCAGGGCCCTGCGGGAGGGGGAGAGGGTTGGCATGCTACCTACTTTCTGGCCTTAGAAGCGGCCTGCTGCAAGGAGCCGGTCCATGCAGCGTTCGGCTAGGGCGGTAATGGTGACGAAGGGATTGACTCCGATCCGGCCAGGGATCAGGGAGCCGTCGAGGACGAAGAGGCCAGGGGCTCCCTTGACTTCTCCGTTGAGGTCGGTGCTTTCGCCCAGGACGACACCACCGAGGGGGTGGTAGGTGAAGTAGTCGGCGAAGGTTTTGCCGTCCTTGAAGAGGCCCTGGGCGTAGGAGGTGCCGGGGTTGGCGGTGTTGATTGCGTCCATGAAGGCCTTGGCTGCTGCGAGGCTGGGGGCGGATTTTTCTGGGCCCCAGTCAAGGGTTAGGGCCTGCTGGGCTGCGTCCCAGGCGAAGGAGCCTAGGTTGGGGTTGTTGGTGATGGCCAGGTAGAGGCCGATTCTTAGGTCAAGGCCAGCGGGGAAGGGGGCTAGTTCGGCAAAGACAGATGAGCTGCTGTTATTCCAGTTGCTCACCCCCATGGCGGGAATTCCTGACTGGTAGGAGCCGGTGGCGGCGTTCATGTTGCGGGCGACCATGATGTTGCCGTTGGGTCCCCAGCCCTTTCCTAGGCTGCTGGGCAGGTTTTTGATGCTGCCGCTGGCCTGGGCCTTGAGGAGGAGCCGGTTGGTGCCAACTGAGCCTGCTGCCAGGATGACCCGGTCGTAGGTTTTGCTGTAGGTGGTGCGGGTGGCTCCGTAGAAGTCGATGGTTTTCATCTCTAGGGTGTAGCTGCCCTGGGCCTCCTGGCGGATGGAGGTGACTTCGGTCAGGGTAGAGAGGTTGACTTTTCCGCTGGCTAGGGCCGTGCCCAGGATGGTTGAGGTGAGGCTCTTCTTGCCGTAGTCGTTGCCAAAGATGACCTGCCGCCCTAGGGCTGAGGTGGGTACGCGGGCGAAGTTTTCCCGCCGCATGTAGTCCCAGTCGTAGACGTTGGGAACGAACTGGTGTTTGAAGCCGGCCCGGGCTGCTTGGGCTGCTGAGACCCTAGAGAACTGGTACCACTTTGAGGTTCCGATGAGGTCTTGCGGGGGTGGGGTAACCCCTAGGCTGCTGTTGGCCCGGGGGAAGTAGACTGAGTACATTTCTGCCGCGTCTACCTGGGGCATGACCTGTTCAAAGTAGGAGCGGAGGGGGGTTACGGCCATGCCGCCGTTAGCCAGGGATCCGCCGCCTAGGCCACGGCCTACATAGACCTTCATGGAGGCGAAACGTTCTAGGCCTAGGACGCCTGCTGCCCTGCCAATTGACCTGTTAACGAAATCTAGGCCGGCAATGCTTGAGAGGGGCATGTCGGTGCGGTCTTCAAACCACATGGACCGTTCGGTGGGTGAGGTCATGGGGTCAAAGCGGTAGCCGTTGGAGCGGGGGGCCATTTTTTGCCAGTCGGCTCCCATTTCAAGTAGGTCAACGCTGTGACCCTTGCTGGTGAGGGCGCGGGCAGCTACAGCGCCGCCGTAGCCTGAACCGATGATGGCGATACGAAGGGGGGTGGGGGACATGAAGACTGCCTCTGGGGGGTGCGGGTGCGAAGATGGCAGGGCTGAGGATATAAGCCTACCTGCCAACACTTTAGCGGCTTTCTGCCGGTAGAAAGGGGGACTTTTTGGGGGCTGGGTGGGCTTAGGTGCGGCTAGATGTGGGCTGCTGTGCTGGATAGGGGGAGTCTGTTGGGGATTGGCCGGGGTAAGAGGCCAAGTGGCGGGTGGTGGATAGGGCTCAGCTGTGTGCCCATAGTCTGGACGGTGAGGGTGATAAAGATAAAAAAATTTTTTTTCACCCCGGGGCGGGCCCTGCCTGCTCAGCCCTAGCCTTAGGCCTGGATTTTCAGGGCTTAGCCCTTCACCTGCCGGCCTCTGTCTGCCCTGCTGTGACTGGCCTGGCGGCTGCTTGGCGGGCTGCTTGGGGGCTGGACTGAGGGGCGTAGTTGGCTCAGTCAGCTTAGACTTAGAACTATTCAATAGATGGAAACATGAGATTTATGTAAGGGGGACGCTGATGGCTACAGCCCAGCACCTACCCGACGAGCAGGCTACTGAAGGCCTGCAAAGAGGCCTGTCCAACCGCCATATCCAGCTGATTGCAATCGGTGGTGCTATTGGTACAGGCCTTTTTATGGGTTCAGGAAAGACTATCTCTCTGGCAGGCCCCTCCCTGCTCCTGGTTTATGCCATCATCGGGGCAGTGATCTTCCTGGTTCTAAGGGCCATGGGTGAAATCCTGCTGTCTAACCTGAACTATAAGACCTTTAATGACTTCATTACCGATCTTTTGGGCCCCAGTGCCGGCTTTTTGATGGGCTGGTCCTACTGGTTTACCTGGGTAGTGATTGGGGTGGCCGATATTATCGCCATCGTAGGCTACGTGAAGGTCTGGTGGCCTGATGTTCAGCCCTGGATTCCGGCCCTGATTCTGATTGGGGTTCTGCTGGCCTTGAACCTGCCAAGCGTTAAGAACTTTGGCGAGATTGAGTTCTGGTTTGCCCTCATTAAGATTGTGGCTATTGTGGTGCTGATTCTGGTGGGTGCCATCATGGTGATAACCGGCTTCACCTCACCTCTGACCGGGGCTAAGGCTTCAGTGGCTAACCTCTGGAATGATGGGGGTTTCTTCCCGAACGGGGCTTCAGGCTTCTTTGCTGCCTTCCAGATTGGTATTTTCGCCTTCCTGGGTGCTGAGCTGATCGGTACAACTGCTGCTGAGACTAAGGATCCTAAGGTTACTATGCCCCGGGCTATTAATGCTGTGCCGGTGCGTATTATCTTCTTCTATGTTCTGACTCTGGCTGTTATTCTGATGGTCACCCCCTGGCGGATGGTTGACCCCTCCCAGAGCCCCTTCGTGCACATGTTTACCCTAGCTGGTTTGGGTATTGCAGCGTCCCTGGTTAACTTTGTGGTGATTACTAGCGCAACCTCATCTGCTAACTCAGGTATTTTCTCTACCTCCCGCATGATTTACGGTCTTTCTCAGACCGGTAGCGCCCCGAGTATCTTCGGTAAGCTCTCTGCTAACGGTGTGCCCCGCAACGGTCTTTACCTCACCTCTGTGCTGCTGCTTTCAAGCCTGATTCTGCTCTACTCGGGTGACTCCCTGCTAGAGGCCTTTACCCTGGTTACCACTGTTGCCTCAGTCCTGACGATTGTGACCTGGTCTCTGATTATGATCAGCTACATTCGCTACCGTAAGACCCGCCCTGAACTGCACGAGGCTTCTTCCTACAGGCTGCCTGGTGGGGTGGCTAGCTGCTACCTGGTTTTGGTCTTCTTCCTGGGTGTTCTGGCCCTGCTCTTTATGTATGAAGATACTCGCCAGGCCCTGATTGCCATGCCCGTCTGGTACCTGCTGCTGGGCTTGGGCTGGCTCCTGGTTCACCGGAAGAACCAGGGCTCAACCCTGGCAGCCCGGGCCCAGAAGCTAGGTTCTGATGACTAAGCTCAAGAGCTAGCCTGGAGCCTGCCCTTGAGGGGAAAGCCCGCTTAGAACTCTGCTGAGAAATCCCGACTAGAAACTTCAGCTAGTAGAAGCCCCAGCCCCCAGCCTGAAGAGGCTGGCAGGGACTGGGGCTTTTTCTACCCTCCTAGCCCTCCTGTTGGGGCCTAGGGGCTGGTAGGAGCAGGGCTGCGAGCAGGCTAGAGAGCAGCAGCAGGCCGGTGCAGGTGAGGGCCACACCCGCCCAGCCCTGCTGGGCTAGGAGCAGGCCCGTTGCCCAGCCGACAAGGGCTGAACCGGCATAGTAGAAGGAGTTATAGAGGGCAGTTGCCTGGCTGCGGGCCTCTAGGACCAGGGCCCCAGACCAGCTAGAGGCCAGGGCGTGGGCGGCAAAGAAGCCGCTGGTCAGAAGGAGCAGGCCAGCAAGAACCCAGGGCAGGGGGCCAGCTAGGGTGAGCAGGCAGCCTGCTGCCATGAGCAGGCAGGAGGCGAGCAGGGTTAGCTTCTGGCCTAGCCTTTGGGCCAGGGAGGCCCCTAGCTGGGAAGAGAAGGTGCCAGAAAGATAGGTCAGGAAGATCAGTGACAGCAGGGTCTGGGAGAGGAAGTAGGGCGGGCCCTGAAGCTTAAAACCGATGTAGTTAAAGATGCTGACTAAAGAACCCATGAGGGTGAAGCCTGTGATGAAGAGGGCCAGTAGGGGCGGGTTTTTGAACAGGGCCAGGATCTTACTCAGCTGGGCCGGATCCTTAGAATCCTCTTGAGTGTTCCCCCGCCGGTCGGGCCGATCATGGGAGGGGGGCATGAGCAGAACAAAAAGGAGGGCCGCTAGCAGGCCCAGCAGGGAAACAGCGAACATGGCCAGCCGCCAGGGTACTAGCTCTGAAAGGGGGCCAGCAATGATCCGCCCAGCCAGGCCCCCCAGGCTGGTCCCAGAAATATAGAAACCGGCAGCCGTCAGCCGCACTGAGGGGTGGGCCTCAGAGACAATCACTGCCAGGGCCAGGCCGGCCACACCCCCCAAGAAGGCCCCCTCTAGGGTGCGCAGGGCCAGCATCAGCGGGTAAGAGGCCACCCAGGGGGTTAGCAGGCCTAGAAGGGTTGCCCCGCAGAGGGCCAGGGTCATGGTCCGCACCCGTCCCAGCCGGTCGGCCAGGGCCGCCCAGAGCAGGGTGCAGAGGGCTAGGCCCGTGGTGGCAGAAGACATGCTCAGGGCTGCCTGGTCGGCGCTGATCTTTAAGTCCCTGCTCAGGTGGGGAATCAGCGGCTGGGGGGAGTAGAGCTGGGCGAAGGTTGCAAGGCCAGCTGCGCAGAGGGCAGCCAGTAGCCGGCGGTAGGCCCGGCTACCTGCCCGGTAGCCCTCAAAGTCGCTCATCTCTTACCTGCCCCTAGGAGCCCGCAAAATCTGACCGGTAGGCTGGCTGCTGAGGGCAGGAGGTCAAAACCTCCTCTAGGGCCTGCTGCTCCTGGTCGGTGACGGTCAGCCCGTAGGCTGCCTTGACCGAGACCTGCCGGGCTGCATATTCACAGCGGTAGCCGCTTTGGGGTAGCCAGAGGGAGGCGTCCTTATCGGACTTCTCACTGTTAGACTCCTGGCCTGCCGCCTGCAGATTCAGCGGATCGTTAGCTAGCTGTAGGCGGCGCTCAGCCGACCACTGCCAGGCCCCAGACTGCCAGGCGTTAGAGAGGGAGACAACGTGATCAATGGGCACGGCCTCGCTGGTTCCTGGCCCCCGGGTAAAGTCAATGCTCAGGGCCGTATAGGGGTCTAGGAGGGTGCCAGACTGCACATAGCAGTTAGAGGCAATAGAGAGGTTACTTAAATCCCTGGTCAGAATGTCGTTACGCTGATCGCAGCCGTTATGGTCAATATCAGTCCAGGCCTCTCCAAAGGCTGACCTCTTATAGCGGGTCTCAGCCCAGGGCTGAGAGACCTCAAGGCTGCCTAGGACCTCTAGGGCTGTTGAATAGGTGGCAACTTCTGAGCCGGCAAAGCCTGTGCTGACGGCTTGGCCACCGTCGCCGCCCAAGCCCTTGAGGGCGGCTGTCAGGTTCCACTGGTGGGAGTGTAGCCAGTTGAGACCCAGCAGAATCAGCCCCAGGGTCAGGGCCAGGAGCAGGGCCCGGCGCAGGCGGGCCGGTAGGTCAGCGAAGAAGCGGACAGCCCGGCGGATCTGCCGGTCACTGGGCTGGGTTAGCTTTCCCCTAGAGGAGGATCTAGATCTTAGGGCCATAGGCTAGAGGTTACCACTGCCCGGCTCCTCCTGAGCTGGTAGGGGCAGCAGGGGAAGGGTGCCGGTGCTGGGGTGGGCGGCGAGGGCTGAGGTGGACGGGTTGGCGTCATCTGACTGGTAGAGGTCTGGCCGCTGGTAGGGGGTTGCCTCTTGCAGGGCCTGGCTGATACCGCTTGCTGCCTTAGATACTGAGAGGAAGTTCCTGGTCCAGCAACTACCGCTAGCTGGCTCAGACCAGCCTAAGGAACGCAGGTGTTCTGCCTTGAAGCCTTCAGCGGAGGGGCCTGTATCTTCAGGGCTCGTGAGCTCACAGAAGTAACCGGCAGGGGAGCGGAGGATCTCTAGGACCTTAGCGTAGTCCCCCTCATCTGAGTTTGGGGAGGCAAGGTAGTAGAGGCGCAAGGTCAAGCTCCAGGGCAGGGCTGAGAGCCGCTGCTCTAGGGTGTAGGTCAACTCCTCCCAGGCAGCTTCAAGGCTTTGATCGGCAGTAGGAGCCTGGGGCTGGATAACCCCAATGCCCTGGGCCTGGATTTCTTCAATCCTTAGGGGGCCGGTTGGGTCGGGGCTACTGCTGGGAAGGACCCTGGCCGGTAGGGCAGCGTCCCCGCCCATCTTCAGGGCATCGTTAATGAGCTGCCGGCCCCGGTGCAGGGCCAGATGCCAGGAGCCGTACTTGGCCCTCACCGCCCCCAGGTGGGGCACTGCACCGCTACGGATGGGGTCTTCAGCCCAGGCCCCGTAGAGGAGGACGGCAGGCTTACGGTCATAGCGGATGCAGTAGTTGAGGAAGTCCCCTAGGGCGTTACGGAAGGTCCTATCAGAGAGGCTGGCAGCATCAAGACGAATGCCCTTTTCCTGGGCGTCACTTGGGCAGATGCCTACCTTGAGCAGGGCCCGGGACCAGGAGCGGTCCCCTAGGCGGTCAGTGATGAGGGCCCGGGAGGGCGGCCAGGAGAAATCATCACGCCTGACCTGCTCTAGTTCTTCTGGTAGGGCCGCAAGGAAGTCGTCATAGGTCTGCTCATCAAGCTCAGCGTAGGGGTGGTTAGAGATGTACTTGAGGGCGGCACCAATGAGGGCAATAATCTTTGCGATTTCCTGGGCGCCTACCCCGAAGGTTTCGAGCATACGCGGCAGATCCTGAACGATGGTGGGATCTAGGCCGATGGCCGCGTAGTCGTAGTCGGGGGTGAGCTCGTAGGCGGCTGCTACCGCATACCAGAGGGCTGAGGCTAAGAAAATATTGGAGTGGGTTTGAACGGTTCTACCCTCAAAAACCCAGTGGGAGGAGTGAACTGCCCTCTCTAGAAGGTCCCTATCAAGGTCGGGGTAGAGCACCAGGGCCCGGTGAATGGCTTCAGAGGCCGTCCAACCCATATCAGCCATTCCGGCTAGGAGGGGTCCATGAACCTGGCAGAACTCTTCAAAATTTGAACTATTAGTTGACTCTGGCATGGTGGTTCTCCAAAGCATAGACGGACAAAAACAAGCAAAAAAGGAAGAAAAAGTAAGGGAGTCAACCCCCATAGTAGGTGGAACCTAACAAAGTATCTCCCTGATACCTTAACTTTAGAACTTTCATCTGCTAACCACCAGTAAAAAAAGTACTGTTACAGACCAGGCCCCTCCTAGCCGAAAAACAGCGAGGAAGAAGAAGAGAAAGAAGCTTATTCATAAGGAGTTCAGCATGTTCACGCTCGCTGCCACCCTCTCGCCTGGTTCGCTTCGCTCACAAGGCGATTCACGCCAGCCCCGAGCCAGCAGCTTCGCTGTGAGCCTGCTTCACCTACCCTTATGAATAAGCCTCAAATTCCTATGAGAAACTAGAAACTATGAGAGAAGCAGCCCCGGCAGACCAGAACCTACCCCCCCACCCTGGCATCCCCACCCAGCTAGCCCAGGAACTCGGGATCCGCCTAGACCAGGTCACCTCAGCCCTTACCCTCCTTGACCAGGGCGCCACCGTCCCCTTCATCGCCCGCTACCGCAAAGAAGCAACCAGCGGACTAACCGACACCCAACTACGGGCCCTAGCCGACTGCCTGCCCTACCTACGAGAACTAGAAGACCGACGGGAAAAAATCAGCAGCACCCTCAAACAGAAAAACCTCCTCACAGAAGACCTGGCCAAAGCCCTCAGGGCAGCAAGCACCAAAAACCAGCTCGAAGCCCTCTACGCCCCCTACAAAACCAAACGCAAAAACCTAGCCCACCTAGCCCGCGAAGCCGGACTAGACTCCCTGGTTGAAGACCTACTCCAAGTCCCCCTAGCCCCCACCGCCGACATCGCCGATGCCTACGTCGAACCTGAACTAGCAGAAGCAGAAGCAGGCAGCGTTGAAGCAACCGTCTCTTCCATCGACAGGGCCCTAGAAGGCGCTCGCGCCCTACTCATCGACCAGGCCCTGACCAACCCCGCCCTAGCAGAAACCCTACGCCAACGCTTCCTGCGACGGGGGATCATAACCTCCCGCCTGATCCCCGGCCAGCAAGAAAGCGGCAGTAAGTTCAGCGACTACTTCGAATTCAACGAAGAAATCCGCAAAATCCCCTCCCACCGGGTCCTAGCCCTCTTCCGGGCAGAAAAAGAAGGAGTCATCAAACTACACATCGACGTAGACGTCCTTCCCCCTGCCAAAAGTAGCCTCAAGGGGCCAGCCCGCGAAGCAGCCGAAATCCTCAGCGAAGAATACGACCGCGAACGCAGCTGGTACGAACGCACCGTAGCCGAAGCCCTAGGCATCGGCGCCCAAGTGCTCAACATGGTCTCCGACGAAAGCATGGTCGTAGGTTGGCTGGCTAAAACCGTCCGCATGGCCTGGCGCCAACGCCTTCTACCCCGCCTAGCCGCAGAAGCCCGAAGCAGCCTCTTCGACCACGCAGAAAAGGACGCCATTGCCGTCTTCGCCTCTAATGTTCGGGACCTACTCCTAGCAGCCCCAGCCGGCTCCCGCACCACCCTAGGCCTAGACCCCGGCCTAAGAACCGGTGTCAAAATCGCAGTCGTCGGCCCAACCGGTCAGGTCCTAGCCACCAGCGTCATCTACCCCCACGCCCCCCGCCAGCAGTGGCAGGCCTCCCTAGAAACCCTCAAAACACTAGTAGAAAACCACCAGGTTGAACTACTTGCCATCGGCAACGGCACCGGCAGCCGAGAAACAGAAAAACTAGCTAAAGACCTGATCCAAACCTGCAAGGATAGCGGCCTAGTTCCCCCACAAAAAGTCCTCGTCTCAGAAGCAGGTGCCTCTGTCTACTCAGCCTCAGAACTAGCCAGCCAGGAGCTGCCCACCCTAGATGTCTCCCTACGCGGAGCAGTCTCCATTGCCCGCCGCCTCCAAGACCCCCTAGCAGAGCTGGTCAAAATCGACCCGCCCTCCATTGGGGTTGGCCAATACCAGCACGACCTCTCCCCAGCCGCCCTAGCCCAAGCCCTTGAAGGAGTCGTTGAAGACAGCGTCAATTCTGTAGGGGTCCTCCTCAACTCAGCCTCCCCAGCCCTCCTAGCCCGGGTAGCTGGCCTTAACCCCACCCTAGCCCGCCGAATCGTCGCCTACCGAGACGAAGAAGGGCCCTTCAGCCGCCGAAGCGACCTGCTTAAAGTTCCCGGCCTAGGCCCCAAAACCTACGAGCAGGCAGCCGGCTTCATCCGCATCCCCAAGGGCCCAGAGCCCCTCGACGGCTCAGGAGTCCACCCCGAATCCTACGACCTGGCCCGCCAGATTGTAGCCGCCGCAGGAGGCTTCACCGACGGCAAGGTCAACCCAGCTGCCCTAGCAGCTCTCAACCCCAAGGACTTCACCAGCCCGGACGTCGGCCTACCCACCGTTGAAGACATCATCGCCGAACTTTCAGCCCCCGGCCGGGACCCACGACCAACCTTCCGCACTGCCCGCTTTGAAGAAGGGATTGAAAAAATCTCAGACCTGAGGGCAGGAATGATCCTTGAAGGGACCGTCTCTAACGTGGCCGCCTTCGGGGCCTTCGTTGATATCGGGGTACACCAGGACGGCCTGGTCCACCTCTCCCAGATGAGCCAAGACTACGTCTCTGACCCCCACAGCATTGTCAAATCTGGCGACATTGTGCAGGTGCGGGTAGTTGAGGCAGACCCGGTCCGTCAGCGGATTTCCCTCTCCCTGCTCCTTGAAGAGCCAGAACCTCGCGGGCGTAAGACAAGCGGACGCAGGCGCCGCTAGTCAAGAGGGCAGGGTGCGCCGGCAACTAGCAGCCTGAAGGCCAGCCCCGAGCCAGCTGGCTGCCAGTGCACCTAGCCCCTGCATCACCACAGCAAAGGACTCCAGCATGAACTCTCTGACCATGAACTCTCTGACCATGAACGATGGCCGCTCCATTCCCCAGCTGGGCTTTGGAACCTGCCGGATCGCCCCCCAGGCTACCGCCGCAGCAGTGGCCGCTGCCCTAGAGACCGGCTACCGGCATATTGACACCGCCACTATCTACAAGAACGAAGCCGGGGTGGGGCAGGCAGTAGCAGAATCCGGCCTGGCCCGCACCGACCTCTTCATCACCACCAAGCTCTGGAACAGCGACCAGGGCTATAACACCGCTATCGAAGCGGCAGAACGCTCCCTTGAACTACTGGGCCTGGACTACCTGGACCTCTACCTGATTCACTGGGCCCAGCCAGCCCTGGGCCGCTACAGGGCCTCCTGGGAGGCCCTGGCTGAACTGCGCGAGCGCTCTCTGGTGCGCTCCATCGGGGTCTCTAACTTCACCGACACCCAGCTTGACCAAATCATCAGCGATACCGGCATCAGCCCGGTGGTCAACCAGATTGAACTGCACCCCTACCTGACCCAAGCCCGTATGCGGGCAGAAAACGCAGCCCGCGGCATCCTAACCGAAGCCTGGAGCCCCCTGGGTAACGGGCTGGTACTTACAGACCCCACCCTCAAAGAGCTGGCCGGGCGCCGCGGTATTGGGGTAGCTGAGCTGGTGCTGGCCTGGCAGCTGGCGGTAGGCAACGTCGTGATCCCTAAGACTGAGACCCCGGCTCGTATGGCCTCAAACCTGGCCGTGCAGGGGCTGGAACTGACGCCGGGTGAGATAGCTGCCATCGAAGCCCTGAACCGCAACCACCGGCTCGGTGGCGACCCCGCCCAGGGGGACCTGGGCGCTCCCGAATATAGTGACCGGTGCTCGTTCACCCCTACCGAACAGGCTAGGGGCTAGGACGAAGGAGGACTAGAGTGGGCTGTGACCCTGCATACGCGAAAGGACAAGATATGACCGAGTCACCCCGCCTGACCTTCAAGGACGGCAAGACCATCCCCCAGCTAGGCTACGGAGTCTGGCAGGTAGAAAACGACACTGCCGAAAAGGTGGTGGGCCTAGCCCTGGAGGCTGGCTACCGGCACATTGACACTGCCAAGATCTACGGCAATGAAGAGGGCACTGGCAAGGCCATCGCCGCTTCAGGCCTGGCCCGCGAAGAGGTCTTCCTTACCACCAAGATCTGGAATGACGATCAGGGCTACGAGCAGACCCTAGCCGCGGCAGAGGCCTCCCTAGAACGCCTGGGCACCGACTATGTAGACCTGCTGCTCATTCACTGGGCCAAGCCCGCCCAGGGCCTCTATGTAGAAACCTGGAAGGCTCTCATTGAGCTACAGAAGCAGGGCAAGGCCAAGTCCATTGGTGTGTCAAACTTCCCCGAAGAGCAGCTGCGCGAAATTGTTGCTGAAACCGGTGTAGTGCCCGCTATCCACCAGATTGAGTTGCATCCCTACTTCGCCCAGGAGAAGCTGCGCGAAGTCCACGCTGAACTGGGTATTGTTACCGAGGCCTGGAGCCCGCTGGGTAACCGCTCCGACCTGCTAGAGAACCCCGTCATTGGCCAGATTGCAGAAGCCCACGGTGCCACCCCCGCCCAGGTCGTACTGGCCTGGCACCGGGCCCAGGGCATTGTGGCCATCCCCAAGTCAGTGACCCCCGAGCGGATCGTTTCTAACTTTGAGTCTTTGTCGCTTGCCCTGACTGGCGAGGAGATCTCAAAGATTAACGCGCTTTCTTCAGCTGAGGGTCGTATCGGCCCCGACCCTGCGGATATCGACTTCTAGTAAGGGCTACCTAAGGGGCAGAGCAGGGTCACAGCGAACCAGCGAGAGGGTCACAGCGAACCTGACCCTGCGCAGCCCCTTGACTGCTAGGCCTTCTAGGAGCCAACGATAGGCTGCTGCCGGGTTTCCGGGATGGGCTCGGGCACATAGCGCCAGAGGGCCGGGACTGCCAGGGTGGCCAGGGCAATAGTGACCATGACCAGGCTTCCGCCAAGCACAGCGGCTAGGGGAGAGCCCAGCAGCTCGGCAGCCCCGCCCACAAAGGCCATACCCAGGTTGGGCCCGCCCGCTACCGTGATAATGAAGAGCCCCTGTAGGCGGCCGCGCAGGGCATCGGGGGTCGCTACCTGAATAATGGTGGAGCGGTAGACCGACCCCAGGGCGTCCGCCCAGCCCATAAAGGCCAGGGCCGCAAAGGCCAGGCCCAGGGGCAGCAGGTTCTCGGTCAACGAGGTGCTGGGGACGCGCCCCTCATAGGCCCAGGCCACCAGGCCAAAGGCGATAAAGCCCAGCCCCCAGCCCGTATAGCTGAGGGTCAGAAAGCGGCCCTGGCGGCGGATATCCTTAAGGAAGCCAGAGAAAGAGACCCCCAGCAGGGCACCGACCGGGCTCGCTGCCAGTAGCAGCCCAGCCCCGGCCTCACCGCCGCCGAAGGTGAGGGCGGCCAGGGCTGGGATGAGGGGGCGGGCCTGGGCGAAGAACATGCCCAGAAGATCCACCACAAAGGTCATACCCACCACCCTATTGCGGCGCACAAAGCCTAGCCCCTCACGAATCGAGGTGAGAGCGGATGGACCTGCCGCCCCGCCCTGTTCCGGGAGCATGGCCGGTAGCCGGTAGAGGGCCCAGATGCCGACGGTCATGGCAAAGACATTGATGGAGTAGGTCAGCTGGTAGCCCACCGAGGCCACCAAGAGGCCGCCCAGCAGGGGGCCTGCGCTCATGCCTAGGGTTCCAACTGACATCATGAGGGTGTTGGCTGCCGGGAGCAGGCGCGGTTTGATCAGGCGGGGGATAATGGCCCCGCGGGCGGACTGGTTGATGGGCTGAAGTAGGGACTCGGCGGCAATGAGGGCATAGAGCACCGCTACGCTGTGAAGATTGAGCCAGGCCTGTAGGGCAATAAGCAGGGTGACGCCCCACATACCCAGGGTTGCAGCTAGGGCGACCTTGCGCCGGTCGTAGCGGTCGGCAATCACACCGCCGTAGAGGCCGCCGATGATCAGCGGAACCACAGAGACCAGACCCACCAGGCCCACTGCCCCGGAGGATCCTGTCAGGGCATAAATCTCTAGGGCGATCGCCACCGAGGTGATGGCAAAACCCATGGTGGAAAAGAGCCCGCCTAGCCAGATGCGCCTGAAGTCGGGGGAGTAGGTGAGGGGGGTGAAGTCCATGAGAATCTTGCTCACGGCTTACTCTCCTGTCTTCCCTGAGACGGCGCCCTGACCGGCGTCCGGTTCTGGGGCCGCTAGCAGGTCACGAATCTGGGCAGCGGTGAGCTGGGAGGCAAAGAAAGCCCCCTCATCGACCACAGCATCAAAGAGGGCAGCCTTGGACTCCTTGAGTTCCATGACCTTCTCTTCGATAGTGCCCGCCGAGACCAACCGGTAGACCATCACATTCTTGGTCTGCCCAATCCGGTGAACGCGGTCCACCGCCTGCTGCTCAGCAGCCGGGTTCCACCAGGGATCCATAATGAAGCAGTAGTCGGCGCTGGTCAGGTTCAGGCCGAAGCCACCGGCCTTCAGGGAAATCAGGAAGACAGGGCTGCTGCCCGCCTCAAACTCTTCAAGGAGCTCCCCGCGGTTGCGGGTGGCCCCATCCAGGTAAAGATAGGGAATGCCCAGGTCAGAAAGCCTTGCAGCGATCTTCTTCAGATAGCCGGTGAACTGGCTGAAAATCAGAGCCCGGTGCCCGTCATGAATGATCTCAGGCAGGTTTTCTTCCAGGTAGTCCAGCTTAGAGGACTCCACCCCTGAGTAGCCTTCGGCATCAATGAGGCTGGCGTCCAGGGCCAGACGGCGCAGGGTGGTCAGGGACTGGAAAATCGTAAAACGGTTCTTGTCCATATCCTCCAGTAGGCCCAGAATCTTCTGGCGCTCCCGCTGCAGGTGGGTGTCGTAGGCCTTCCGGTGGGCCGGGGCCAGGGGAACGTCAATGCGCATATCGGTCTTCTCAGGCAGGTCGCCTGCCACCAGTTCTTTGGTGCGCCGCTTCATCAGCGGCCGGATCCGCCGGCGCAGGCGGCTTAAGGCCTTGGTCTCTTCCCCGGATTCGATGGGGGTGGCGTAGAGGTCCTTAAAGGCGCGGGCCGAGGGGAAGAGGCCGGGGGCGACAATAGAGAACATGGACCAGAGTTCCATGAGGTTGTTTTCCATGGGGGTGCCGGTGACCGCGATTTTGACCCTGGCCGGTAGGTCCCGGGCAGCCCGGTGGGCCTTGGTTTTGGCGTTTTTGACGAACTGGGCCTCATCGAGCACCAGCCCCTCAAAGGTCTGCTGACTACCCATCTCAAAGTAGTGTTCTTCATCGAGCCGGAAGAGGGCGTAACTGGTCACCACCACATCGGCTCCGGCGACGGTATCGGCCAGTTGCCGTTTGGACTTTCGCACCGATTCTTCCACACCCACCACCGTCAGGGAGGGGGCAAAACGCTTGATTTCCCGCACCCAGTTGGGCAGCACTGAGGTGGGGGCAACGACCAGGAAGGGGGCCCTAGTGGCCTGGCCTTCGGCCCTTTGTTCTTGGGCGTGCAGGAAGAGGGCGATAGTTTGCAGGGTCTTACCCAGGCCCATGTCGTCAGCTAGCACCCCGCCCAGGCCCTGTTCCCAGAGGAAGGCCAGCCACTGGTAGCCCTCTAGCTGATAGGGCCGTAAGGTGGCCTGCAGGGCGGTGGGCAGATCGGCCGGGGAGTGGTCAGCAAGGTTCAGCAGGGCAGAAACCTGCTCGTCCCAGGCAGCTACGGTCTGGGTTTCGGCAGCTAGTTCTTCAAGTTCCTCCCAGAGGCCTAGCTGCTGACGGTTAATTTCGAGCGGGCCGGTCTTATCGGTCAGCTGGGCAGCTTCGCGCAGCAGCTCCTGTAATTTCATAAATTCAGGCCGGTCCAGGGCAAAGTACTGGCCGTTACCCAGCAGCAGGTGGGTCTGGCCCTTGGCCAGGGCGGCAACCACATCTGAGAAGGCCACATGCCAGTCCCCGGCCTTAATGGCCACTCCCAGGCCGAACCAGTCCCGGCGGCGGGTGTCATCTACCGTCACGATAATTTCGGGGGCTTCATCGAGCTCGCGGAATTCGGGGCGGGGCCCGGTTACATCCAGGCGCAGGCCCTCAATCTGCTCGTAGGCAGGCAGGTAGCTTTCCAGCAGGGTGCGGGTGCCCCAGTTCTCGGTATAGTGGCGGGTGAAGGGCAGGCCGGGGCGAACCTTTTTGACCTCCTTCAGCACCCGGTATTCGTGGGCGGTATCGCGTATATCGGCCCGGTCTTCTCCCGGGTAACCCAGGGCATCAAGTCTCAGGTAGTCGCTATCCTCACCGGTAGGGTTGAGCGGGTACTCCCAGTGCCAGGCGGTGTGGGCGGTGAAGGGTGGGCCGGGCTCATCAAAGTGCACAGAGAGCACCAGGGTAGGCATACGAACGGCCGGTAGCTCCAGCTCCTGGCTACTGGTTGAAATAGGTAGGGCCCGGGTCAGGGCCGGGTAGTAGTCGGCAAAGAAGGCCGGCACGTCAGCGGCCGGCACGGTCACCTGCTCCCCAGAAACCAGGGACTCAGCAACCGCATCCAGCGGCTCAGCCAGGGGAATAAGAAGTAGCTCAGTGTCGCTGGTAAGCCAGGAGGGGCGGTCCTCTGGGGCTAAATCATCGGCCTGGGCTAGGGCTGAGGGAAGGGCGGATTCCCAGCGGGCAGCTGCTGCAGCCTTCACATAGGTTTCCTGGGCCGCCCCGCCCAGGGCAATGAAGCCCTGGCGGTTATTGCCCAGCTTGTGGGTGAAAGCAGCTGGCAGGGCGTAGGCCCCCCAGCGCAGCAGGGGAGTCAGACGGAGGGCATCGGTTGAGGACCCCCGCTCAGGGACCGGTTCTAGGGCCAGCTCAACCTGGGGGGCGCTCGCGATGGTCAGGGCGGTTTCTTTGCCGTCCAAGAGGATGGTCAGGCCCACTTCATCGGCTGATTCCAGCATCTGCCAGAGCAGGGAGGAATCCACAGTAGAGATAGAGGCCCAGTCCCGGTGGGAGGAGTAGATGGACTGGGAGCTGCGAATGACCGCATAAAACTCATTGAACCAGGCTGCGTGTTCAGGCAGCAGGCCACTACCGGCTGATCCTGCTGCTGAACCGGAAAACTTTTCCCAGGTCAAACCGCCCTTGATCCACTTGCCGCGGGCCCCCATCATCAGGGGCCGGGCTTCAAGAGAGACGCGGGGGGCTCCGCTGTTCTTGGTCCAGCCGTATTTGCCGGGCACGAGCAGGCGCAGGTCCAGGGCCCCGCTGACCTGGTGGTTACGGCTATCGTAACTGGGCCGGGCAGCTAGGGAGTGGGCTAGGGTCCGCCGCCAGGCTGGCAGGGACTGGCCGCCCTTACCGGCCTGGCCGCCCTTGTACTCCTTCAGCAAATCTGCTGCCCGCTGCATACCCATCGTGTCGGCGAGCTGCAAGATTTCCTGCACCTTCTCATCGCTGCCACCGGCTTGGTCTCTGTCGGGTGCCGGGTTCTTCTCCCTGGTCTTCCAGGTACTTGATGAGGCCGTCATGGCCCGCTTGGCCTTGGCTGTGCGGTCGATGGCGGTGAGCATCAGGGCCACTGCGTGCTTGCAGTTGTGCAGGACCGGGCAGCTACAGCTAGCTGAGAAGGAGTAGGAGCCTTCCTGCTGCTGGGCCGGGAAGCTGATTCTGGTCTGATAGGGGACAGAAGCAGAGCCAGCTACCTGCCCCTCTAGGATCCTAGCCTGCCGGTCGTAGCTGTAGCGAAGAACCCTTCCATCACGCATGGCCCTCTGCCCCCGGGTATAGGCGCCAGAGCCTACCTGCCGAATAATAGCGGGGGCTGTTACCGGAATTTCAGGGAAAGGAGTAGACACAGGCCAACCTTCACACGAGAGCAAATACCTAGTCTTCTAGCCTATCGCACCCCGGCCTTTTCAGGGGCCTGTCGGGCTGGCTGGCTGGGGTGCTTCATAGTGAGGAAAAATTCTGGGGCCGGTGTTTACAGATGAGCCTGTGGCGGGTTATGCTTTTACCAGCTTCAAGAGATTCAACTGTTAAGCTCCGACTTTGGTTGAACGCCAACCCCATGTTCACGGGTGGCTCGGATGACGAAGCGGTCTGCATCGCGCATATGAGCGCTGTTTGGTGCAGGCAAGAGCAAGTTTCGAAAGGAAGCGCACCTCTAGCGCACAGACGGCCATGTCAAATGCTCGCCCTCAAAGCCCCCGTCCCCATATCGCCCTGCAGGCCAGTATTCAGGCGGCCTCAGTTCCTGCTCGGGGCGGCTACAGCGCCATGAGTATTCAGGATTACTCCCGTATCTCTTCTGAGCGGAGCGAATTTCTTAACTTTCTTCTTTCCCCTAACCCTCAGGGAATCCCTGCTAGTGGTTATGGGCTTCTTAGGGCTGCATGAGCCCAGTTGGCTACCTGCTTGATTCTGACGTCCTAGCTGAGATTCGCAAGGCTAACCCTTCTCAGCAGGTGGTCAATGCCCTGCGCCGCCGCTCCTACCGCACCATGTACATTTCAGTGCTGAGTCTAGGGGAGCTCAAGGGTCTTTACCCCTACCCAGAGACCGACCGCTGGCTAGCTGAACTCATGGACCGTTTTAGCTCTCACCTGCTAGAAGTCGATGCTCAGGTTTCCCTGGAGTGGGCTGGCCGCTATGCTGACCAGCAGCTCTACCGTCTAGGGTCTGAACGGCCAGCTCCCCTGCCCACAGCAGCCCTCGAGGGTCTGATGGCTGCTACTGCCAGCGTCCACCAGCTTGAGCTGATTTCCAGTAAGGCTGAGATTTATCAGGCCTGGGGGGTTCCGGCCATTAATCCCTGGGAAGACTAGCTTTCCCAAGGTAGGTTTTGCAGGCTCAGAGGGAGCTTGAGTCTGCGGAACCTTATTTAGTAGTCCCGTGTTCGCCCTATGGCAGCTGCCACCAGCCGGCGGGGCAGAAGCCGGGAGGCGGCCACTGCCAGCTTGTAGGGTAGGGAGGGCACGCAGAGGGGCTTACCTGCCTTGACCGCAGCAATCCCTTCGGCAACTACCTGCTGGGGGCTGAGCCAGAGGAAGCCCGGTAGCTGGGGCTCAGTTTGCCCCATGCTCTTGTGAAAGTCGGAGCGGGTTAGCCCGGGGCAGAGGGCTGTTACATGAATCCCCTTCTGCGAGTATTGCAGGTGGGCTGACTCAGAGGCCACCAGCAGAAAGCGTTTGACGGCTGAGTAGGTGCCCCCAGGTGTAAAGGCTGCCACTGAGGCGACGTTGATGATCTGGCCCCGCCCGCGCGGTAGCATGGCCACAATCGCTGTGTGCATGAGCTCTAGGGGGGCCTTGGCCAGGACATCTACCTGACGGAGGTGTTCTTCTACCGGGGCGGCGTGAAAACTTTTACCCAGGCCAAAACCTGCATTATTGACCAGCACTTCAACGGGCCGCTCGGTCTGCTGGAGGCGCTTAACGAGCTGGGCTAGGTCTTGCTCTTTGAGCAGGTCAGCTACTAGAACCTCAACCTCTATTGCATAGCTTTGGCGCAGCTGGCCTGCTAGGTTTTCTAGGGCCTGGGCCCGCCGGGCGGTGAGCACCAGGTTGTAGCCGGCCGCCGCATACTGGCGGGCAAATTCTGCACCGATTCCGGCTGAGGCCCCGGTGATAAGCACGTAAGGAGTTGTACTGGTCATGGCCCTAGTTTACTGGT
>JAXDRN010000034.1:0-19440 GCA_034090985.1 Rothia sp. (in: high G+C Gram-positive bacteria)
ACCTTAGCTGCAAGGGCCAGGGCAGGCAGGGCCTTAGGCAGACCGTCAAAAGGACTCTTCCGCTCCGGCTTCTCAGCCTTCTTCAGCTCAGTCCAGGCCTCTGCAATAGCTTCTGCACTAAGCTGCTGGCCTGCAGGCGACTGGGGCCCAAAAACATGGGGGTTACGGCGAATCAGCTTCTCAGAAAGCCCCTGAATCACATCCTGCATAGAAAAACCGCCCTGATCAGCAGGAACTTCAGCTGCCAGAGTGGCATGAAAGATCAGGTTGAGCAGAAGGTCCCCCAGCTCCTCCTTCAACAGGGGCAGATCAACTCCCCCCTCCCCCTCAAGGGCCTCCAAAACCTCATAGGTTTCTTCCAGCAGGTAGTGCATGATCGACCGGTGGTTTTGGGCCCCGGTCCAGGAGCAGCCCCCCGGCTGGCGTAGGGCCTGCATCTGCCCCAGCAGCTGCTCAAACTGGGCACCTAGGCCTTCAGCCTTCCCGGCCTCAGGCCTCCCAGTCCCTGCCCCTGCCCCAGCACCAGCCTCACTCCCAGTCAGGTCCTGCCCCATGCTTAGGCCTCCTGCCTACCAGGGAAAAGCAGCTGCCCGTAGGCTGCCTGCACCTGCCCCAGCAGGGCCTGGCGGTCATCATGGGAGCAGAAGGCCCCCAGCAGGGCGTTAGAGGTCACCTCAAAGAAATCAGCTAGGCCAAAGCCCTGGTGCTCAGCCAGCTCCCTAAACTCCCTGGTCATACTGGTAGCACTCATCAGACGGTTATCTGGATTAATAGACACCGCAAAGCCAGCCCTGAGCAGCAGACCTACCGGATGCTCAGCATAGGTTCTGGCCGGCTCAAAGGCAGAGCCCTTCCCTAGGCCCTCAAGCCGCTGGGCGGCCCCTGTTTGCAGGTTAGAAGAAGGGCACACTTCAAGAACGATCCGGCGGTTTTTGACTGCCTCAGCAACCTCCCCCAGCTGCAGGATCTCCTGGCTGGGGTCAGCACCGGGCAGCAAAATACCCTCAGGATCAAGCTCCCCTAGGGGGCGGAAGCTCATATCTTCTGTAATCCTGACCCCATGCCCCAGGCGCAGGGCCCTGCCCTCAAGCAGGGCCTGGCGGATAGATGAGAGGCCCCCGGCCTCACCGGCATGAAGGGTCACCGGCAAAAAATGCTCAGCAGCTAGATCCAGGGCCTGCTGGCAGGAGCTGACCGGATGACCATCTTCTGGGCCAGCAAGATCAAAACCAACCACCCCTAGGGATCGGTAGGCCAGGGCTGTTTTCACAGTTTCTAGGGCCTGATCCCGGTGGCGCAGGGCGCAAAGAATCTGGTTGACCAGAATCCGCCCACCGGCCTGGGCTACCTGCTCCATGCCGTCCATGAGCCCCTGGGCAACAGCCTCAAGGGCCTGCCCCTGGCTCAGACCCTGCCGGGTATGAAGCTCAGGAGCCCAGCGAACCTCCCCGTAGATTACCCCGTCAGCGGCCAGGGCCAGCACATGCTCCCGGGCTACCCGGCGCAGATTAGCCTCGGTTTGCATCAGGGCCACAGGGTGTTCAAAGGCCTGAAGGTAGGTAGCTAGGGAACCAGAATCAGCTGCCTGCCTAAACCATTCCTCAAGCTCCTGGGCGCTGCTGGCCGGCAGCTGGTAGTTAGCTTCCTGGGCTAGCTCTAGTAGGGTCGTAGCCTGTAGGCCCCCGTCAAGATGGTCGTGCAGGCAGACCTTGGGCAGGCTGGCCAGGGTGGCCAGGTCAAGGCCTTGGGGGTCAGATGGGGTAGAAGACACTGGTTCTCTTTCTCTGAGGCAAAGCCCCAGCTCTAGGTAGAACTGGGGCTAGATGAAGTGGAAGGTGAGGGGCGGCCTAGAAATTCCAGGAGGTCAGGGCCTCACTCATATGGGCTGGAATGTTAGCTCCAGTGCGGGGGAACATGCGCAGCTCCTCAACATACTGCTGGGCAGGCAGGTGCTCAGGGTAGCGGACGAAGGCCTCTTCATCTGCATAGTCAAAGGAGACAGTTACCGGAATCCCAGGAGTAAAGCGGATGTTAATAGCCAAAGGTGAACCGTAGCCCTCCTTATAGGAGTCAGCCTTCAGCTGTAGAATCCCTAGGGTTTCTTCAGGGATTAGCTCAAAGGTGCGAACCTGCTCCCAGAAACCGTTGCGCCGTACATGGGTCAGGGCATCATAGTAGGAGCCGAGGGTCCGAACCCGAATCAAAACAGTAGAGACATCAAGGGCTGTACCCTGGGGGCCAAAAAGAGCCTCATAGGCAGGAGCAAGGCGGCTGACCACCTCTGCCTCGCTGAGCACCAGGTTGCCATCAGCCTTCTCAGTTTCAGAGGGCTTTGCCTGATCGGCTTGGAAGAAGGAGGGAGAAACGTCAACGCTGCTACCGGTCATGGGGGCATCTAGGGTAGCGGCATGACGGGTGGGCTGGCTGGTTGAGGCCGTGGGGGGCAGGGTATCTTCTGGGGTGAATTCGCTATCGTCCAGGTGGTGGGGAAGATCCTGGGGGCCAGCTAGCTGGGGCTCAAGCTGGGTTCGGTCTTCAGAGGCCTGAACGGCAGGGGCAGAAGGTGCAGGAGCAGCTAGCACCAGTGATTCCTGCTGGTCAGGCTCTGAGAAGTCCTGCTCTGCGCTGGCCTGCTCATAGACCTCCTGCTCTGAGCTAGCGAGCTGGTCTACCTCCTGACCCTCTTGACCTAGTTCAAGGGCATCAGGGCCTTCAGGCTGCTGGCCCTCTTCAGCCTGCAGGCCATAGCTGGCCTCCTGGTCAGCTTCCTGGCTGCTTTCCTGACCGCTTTCCCAGTTCAGAGGCTGGTCAGCTTCAGCTTCTGCCCTCTGATCGGCCACAGAGGCAACAGAGGTAGTAGAGGCAGCAAGGTCAGAATCCTGGCTTAGGTCCTGTTCAGCAGGAGTAGAATCCTGGGCTAGCTCCTGGGCAGAAGCGCCCTCAAAGGAGCTGGCAGGAACAGTCTCAGCCTCAAGGGCTGCCCGGCGGCGCTCAAGGCGGGCCAGCAGGCTTTCGCTTTCTTCGCCAGGCTCCTCCTCCTGGGCCTGCTGAAGCCCAGCTACTTCCTCAGTCAGCTGGGCCCCCTCAAGAGCCTGCGGCTCTTCAGTAGCCCCAAGGCCCTCAGCAGCCTGATCCTCAGCGGCCTGGTCCTCTTGACCTAGCTGGGCAGTTTCAGCATAGCTAGAGGGAGCTAGGCTAGCTTCCTCAGCAGGCAGGTTAGCCTCAGTAGCCGACTCAGAAAGACCAGCCGACTCAGAAAGACCAGCCTGTTCAGCCGGGTAGCCCAAATCAAGAGAGAAATTCAGGTTATGGCTGGTGCTCTTTTCCGTATTCATCAAAGAAACATGAACCGCAGAATCACTCCCAATAGCAGGGTTCACCACTACCAGGGCCCGGTTCCAGGCCCCCCGGGGGCCCTTTTCCTCTTCAACATAGAAATCAGCCACAGAAGCAAACCAGTTGCTCTCTGGGTCAACCAGGCCAGAATCAACCTCCTGCCCCCTCTGGTAGAGGGTAAAGGACATCTCCTGACCGGTCTGGGTCAGGCTCAAGGTCACCTGCCCCTCAGCCTGCTGGCGCATCATCGCCACCAGAGCCCGCAGACCAGAACCTGCCCCCTGGCTTACAGAATGCAGGGGCAAATCAGCAAGCGGAGCCTCCTGAAGGGGGGTAGGCTGCTGCTCAGCCTGGCTGGCAGTAGCAGAAACAGTGTGATTCTTTTTACGACTAAAAAGACCCATTATTTATCTCATTTCATCAAAGGTTTGAGGGACAGTGCGAAAATCATGACAACCGCTCACCCTAAATCCGACCCAAAATCAGGTCAGCTGGCTCATAGGAATCCCCTATAGTCCAGGCCCCTTCCAGGGCATCTAGGGCCCGCTCAAAGCGTTGGGGGGTATCGGTCATCAAAGTCATCAGAGGCTGGCCTGCGGTAAGAGTATCACCCGGCTTGGCATGGAGCAAGATACCCGCAGCAGCCTGAACCGGGTCCTCCTTCCGGGCCCTACCAGCCCCCAGCCGCCAAGAAGCCTGACCCACAGCCAGGGCATCAAGCCGGCTCAAAACTCCACTCCTAGGAGCAAGAAGGGTATGCTGCTCCCTGGCCTTAGGCAGGGCAGCATCAGGGTCACCACCCTGGGCAGCAATCATCTGCCGCCACTTATCCATAGCCCGGCCATCAGCAAGAGCCTGAGCCGGGTCAGCATCCACACCGACCTGCTCAAGGATTAGCCGGGCTAACTCAAGGGTCAGCTCCACCAGGTCAGCCGGGCCTCCCCCAGCCAAAACCTCCACAGACTCCTGCACCTCACAGGCATTACCCACAGCCAAGCCCAAAGGGGTATCCATCTGAGTCAGCAGGGCCCTGGTCTTCACCCCGGCCTGCTGGCCCAGATCAACCATGAGCTGAGCTAGCTGGCGGGCCTGATCAAGCTCCTTCATAAAAGCACCAGAGCCCACCTTCACATCCAAAACCAGGGTCCCGGTGCCTTCCGCGATCTTCTTACTCATAATGGAAGAGGCAATCAAAGGAATAGAATCCACCGTGCCGGTAATATCCCTCAGGGCATAGAGCTTCTTATCAGCCGGCACCAAAGAAGGGCCAGCGGCAGCAACCACAGCCCCCACCCTGCCCAAAACATCAAGGGTCTCCTGCTCAGAAAGGTCAGCCCTCCAACCGGGAATGGACTCAAGCTTATCCAAGGTCCCACCGGTATGGCCCAGGCCCCGACCAGAGAGCTGCGGAACAGCCAAATTATAGACAGCCAGCAGGGGAGCCAGAGGAAGAGTAACCTTATCCCCCACTCCCCCCGTTGAATGCTTATCCACCGTAGCGATCTTCTGACCGGGCCCCAGCAGGGAAGAAAAATCCATCCGCTGACCGGTACGAATCATAGCCTGGGTCCACTCAAAGACCTCCTGCTGGTTCATACCCCTAAAATAAATGGCCATGGCCAGGGCACTCATCTGCTCATCAGCCACCAGCCCCCGGGTATAGGCATCAATAACCCAGGCAATCTGGGCAGGAGTCAGGGCAAGCCCGTCCCGCTTCTTACGAATAATATCGACAGCGTCAAAAGCCTCTACGCTCAAGCGCCTACCTTCCCATTGAGGGAATCAGCCCAGGGCCCCTTCCCCGGCTTCTTCCTTGACTTACTTACCCTCCAGTATGCCACCGTCCTGCCCCCAGACCTGGAATGACCGGCCCAGGGATTCCCTAGCCTCGGCCAGCTAGTCGGTCAGGCCCAAAGGGATCAGGGAGCATATCTTCAATAGTCCGCACTCCCCCACTAGAAAGCAGCAGCATACCGGGGGCGCTGTGCTCATAGAGCAGCTGACGGCAGCGGCCACAGGGCATCAGAACCTGCCCCTGCCCATCCAGGCAGGCAAAGGCCAGCAGCTGCCCCCCACCGGTACGGAATAGCTCAGAAATCAGGGAACACTCCGCACAAAGAGTCAAACCATAAGAGGCGTTTTCAATATTAGCGCCGCTAATCAGCCTGCCATCGGTAGTCAGAGCAGCCGCCCCCACAGGAAAGTTCGAGTAGGGCGAATAAGAGGCAGCTAAAGCCCTAGCTGCAGCAGCAGTCAACTGATCCCAATCAATATCTTCTCTAGTCACAGGTATCTTTCCTCAGGAATATCAGGTTTATTTCAGGCAAGGGCACAGGCCGCCTCCACCCCAGGGCCAGGCCCAGGGGCAGGGGCAGAAAGACAGCTGTGGCCGCCCCCTTGCCCTGCAAGTAAGACGGCCACCTATCGGCTAGAAGCTACTCCTTAATGTAGGGCTTACCCACCGCAGCCGGACCCCGGCTCGTACCTACCAGACCAGCAACAGCAAAGATAGTAATCAGGTAAGGCAGCATAGCCAGCAGTTCAGTAGGAACGCTCGTTCCCAGAATTGACAGCACAAACTGCAGGTTCAAAGAGAAGCCAAAGAGCAGGGCCGCACTGAGGGCCCCCAGGGGGGTCCAGCGGCCAAAAATGAGGGCAGCAAGGGCAATATAGCCCTGACCGGCTGTCATATCTGAGTTGAAGGAAGAAACAGAGACCAGGGTAAAGAAGGCCCCGCCCATACCAGCAACAGCACCAGCAAGCAGAACGTTAGTAGCCCGCAGCCGGTTGACGTTAACACCCAGGGTGTCAGCAGCCTTAGGGTGCTCACCAACTGCCCGCGTCCGCAGGCCCCAGCGGGTCTTATTGAGGGCAAACCAGATAGCGGCAACCACCAGGTACATCAGGTAGACCAGAACACTCTGCTTGAAAAGAACCGGTCCCAGAACCGGAATCTCAGACAGGCCGGGAATCGGGAAGGTCGGCAGCTTAGGGGCAGAGTTAAGGGTTGAGGCGTTCGGTTCTAGAACCCGGGCAAAGAGGAAGCCGGTGAGACCAGAGACCAGAACGTTGACCACCACACCCACAATCACCTGATCAACAAGGTACTTGATCGAGAAGAGGGCCAGCAGGGCAGAGACCAGCATGCCACCGATCATGGCGGCTAGCAGACCGACCCAGGGATTGTCTGTGAGGGAGCCAACCAGTACCGCTGAGAAGGCACCTAGCAGCAGCTGGCCTTCAATAGCGATATTCACAATGCCTGAGCGCTCGCAGAGCAGGCCACCCATGGAGCCGAAGATCATGGGGATAGAAAGGAGCACAGCCCCGTTGAGCAGGGAGACCAGAGAGAGTTCTGGTTTGCTGGTGGAGCCGATAGCCCAGATCAGGAGCCCAGAGGCGAAGGCAAACCAGAAGAGGGGAGCTAGCCAGCGACCTAGGCTCTGCCCGGCCCTGGTTTGCAGCAGGGCATAAGCGGCAAGGGCCAGCATCAGCAGGGAGGCTAGCCAGCCGTAGACCTGGGGGTTGATGGCCAGGGGGGCGGCGGTAAACCAGCTGATGCCGTCTGAGTAGGCTAGGCTGATGGTTTTTTCTGGGGCCCCCAGGGCGATCAAAAGGGTGCTGACCAGGGCAAGGACCCCGTAAATGAGGGGGTTCTTCCAGTTTTTAACGACCAGCTTTTCCTCTGTTGGGCTGCTGGTTTCTGAAGTTGCGGTGACGCTCATATTTATGCCTCCACGGCCTTCTTCTTAGCTGACTTCTTTTTCTGAGAGCTGCCACTGGGGTCAGGTAGGCGGAATAGGGCCCTGACCAGGGGCGGGGCGGCAATAAAGAGAACAATCAGGGCCTGAAGAACCAGAACAATATCAATTGAGGTTCCGGTAGCTACCTGCATTGAAACGCCACCGGCCCTAAAGGCCCCAAAGAGGAGGGCAGCGAAGAAGGTTCCCCAGGGGGTGGAGCGGCCCAGCAGGGCAACAGTGATAGCGTCAAAACCTAGGGTTCCTGCGATACCGGTGGTAAGGACCTTCTCGGTACCTGCAACCTGGGCGGTGCCAGCTAGGCCAGCTAGGGCACCAGAAATTGCCATAACAATCATGTACCCTGAGGCCACTGAAATACCGGCTGTCTGGGCTGCATGGTGGTTAGCGCCCACAGCCCGCAGGCGGAAGCCAATGGTAGAGCGGTTCAGGAGCCAGCTGACAAAGACCACAGCGATAAGGGCGATGATGAAACCCAGATGCAGGCGGAAAGAGGGGCCTAGAATCTGGGGGAAAACAGCCGAATCAGCCAGTTTTTCTGAGATGGGGTTAGAACTGCCCTCCCGCTGAAGCAGGGGGGTTTTGAGCAGGTAGACCAAGAGGTTAGCTGCAATGTAGTTCATCATGATCGATAGGATCACTTCATGGGCCCCGGTCTTAGCCTTCAGCAGGCCAATAATTCCGCCCCAGAGGGCACCGCCTAGCAGGCCGCCTAGAAGGATCAAGGGGATCATTAGGGGCAGGGGCAGATTGGCGTTGAGACCAACCCAGCCTGAGACGATAGCACCAAGAATCAGCTGGCCCTGGGCACCGATGTTGAAGAGGCCGGCCCGGAAGGAGAGGGCCACAGCCAGACCTGCAAAGATCAGGGGGGTGGCAACGGTCAGGGTTTCAGTGATGGGCCGGATCTGCTGAAG
This sequence comes from Rothia sp. (in: high G+C Gram-positive bacteria), assembly GCA_034090985.1. Classification (GTDB taxonomy): domain Bacteria; phylum Actinomycetota; class Actinomycetes; order Actinomycetales; family Micrococcaceae; genus Rothia. Next base: position 8,015 of record JAXDRN010000034.1, read on the forward strand.
GAAGCTCCTGCCATTGGGGTTGTAGATAGCCCCCTGCACTAGGGCCAGGTAGGATTCGTAGGCTGCCGCCCAGCCGGCACTAATGGTATCCATAGGCCGGGCAAAGAAGTAGCTAGCTGCCTGCTGGGTTGCCGGGTCAGTGATGGCAATGAGCAGGCCGCCTAGGATGAAGGCAGCCAGGGCTGCCCCTAGGGAGAGGCCGATATTACCCCCTGCGATCCGGGTAAAGGTTGAGGGCTTCTCTAGGCTAGCTAGCTGAGAGTCGGCTGCTCTTTCTGGGCTTTGGGGCTTTTGCTGGTCAGCTGGGGCAGTGTCTGCCTGCCCTGCTGCGGGCTGATGCTCGCTCATTACTTCTCTCCTTCTGCCCAGGGGGTCTGGGGTCGTGCGGCCTTCTCTTCCGCCTGGCCGCCGGCTTGGGCCTCAGCGTAGGTTGCCCCGGCCATCATCTGGCCCAGGACCGAGCGGGGGGTGTCTGGTGGAACGATTCCCATCAGTTCTCCGTGGAAGAAGACGGCGATCCGGTCAGCTAGACCGTAGACCTCATCAAGTTCGGTAGAGACAATAATGACCGGCACCCCCTTATCACGTTCTTCAACGATGCGCTTGTGAATGAACTCGATGGAGCCAACATCAACGCCGCGGGTGGGCTGAGAGGCAACAAAGAGCTCCAGGGGGCGGGATAGTTCGCGGGCAACAACAATTTTCTGCTGGTTACCACCTGAAAGGGTCGAGGCAGCATGGTCCTTTGAGCCCATGCGAATGTCGAATTCGCTAGCTGCCCGATCAGCATTAGCTGCGATCTGGGCCCGCTTGAGGGTGGCTGCTGAAGAAAATTCCTTGCTGTCGAAGAGATCCAAGATAAGGTTCTCTGCGATAGAGAAGGAGCCTACCAGGCCGTCCTTATTCCGGTCTTCGGGTACAAAGCCCACACCGGCGCGGAGAACCTGCTTGGTGCTCAAACCCAGCAGCTCCTTGCCATTGAGTTTCATGGAGCCCTTAGCCTTGGGGTGCAGGCCGATGATCGCTTCAGCCAGTTCGGTCTGGCCGTTGCCCTGAACACCAGCGATGGCTAGGATTTCACCGCCCCGGACGGTAAAGCTGACATCCTTGAGCAGGGGCACACCGTTCTCGGCAATGAGGGTGAGATTTTCAAGGCTGAAGGCCTGCTCGTTGGTCTGAGCTTCTGACTTTTCAACGGTCAGCTGCACGGCCTTGCCCACCATCAAAGAGGCCAGTTCGGTGGTGGACATAGAGGGATCTGCCTGGCCTACAACCTTACCGCGGCGAATGACGGTGATATCGTCTGAGATTTCTCGAACTTCCCGCAGCTTGTGGGAGATAAAGAGCAGGGACTTGCCGTCCTTACGCAGCTGGTCCATGATGCCTAGCAGCTGGTCAGTCTCGGCCGGGGTGAGCACGGCAGTAGGCTCATCTAGAATGAGCACTTCTGCGTCTCGAACCAGGGCCTTGATAATCTCTACCCGCTGCTGCACGCCTACAGGGAGGGTTTCAACAACGGCATCGGGGTCTACTGCAAAACCGTAGCGGTCTGAGATTTCCCGGATTTTTCGGCGGGTGCTTTCAAGGTCTAGGGTGCCGCCCTTCACTGATTCTGAGCCTAAGGCTACGTTTTCTGCCACGGTGAAGACCGGCACCAGCATAAAGTGCTGGTGGACCATGCCAATTCCTGCGGCCATGGCATCAGAGGGGCCAGAGAACTCAACTGGCTGGTCGTCAATGTAGATCTGGCCTTCGCTGGGCTGGTAGAGGCCAAAGATGACGTTCATGAGGGTGGATTTACCGGCACCGTTTTCGCCCAGCAGGCAGTGGACTGTGCCGGGGCGGACCACAAGGTCAATGCTGTCGTTGGCGGTAAAGTCACCAAAGCGTTTAGTGACCTTGCGCAGTTCGAGTTTCATGGGGTGGCTTTCTTGTCTAAGAAGCTAAGCTAGCTAGGGCGGAGTCCAGAGAAACGGCCCACGCCCCTGAGAAGTGAGGGGAGTGAGCCGTTTCTGCCAGCCTCAGGCTGGTCAGGTTGCTTAGGCGCTGGGGGTGCCTGCGGTTTCAACCTTAATGGTGCCAGAGATGATGTCTTCCTTGATCTTGTCCAATTCAGCCTTAGTTTCATCTGAAACTGCTGAGTCGAAGTTGTGGAAGGGGGCCAGGCCAACACCGTCGTTTTCTAGGGTGCCAATGTAGGCCTCTGAGCTGAAGTTACCGTCCATGTCTGCCTTGATGGTTTCGGTAATTGCTGCATCCATCTTCTTCATGATGGAGGTCAGAATGATGTCAGCAAATTCGGGGTTGGTTTCAACACCGTCAGCGTCAACCCAAACAACAGATGCGGGGTTTTCGGGGTTGGTGGCGTTGTATTCCTTGACAGCTTCAAGGGTGCCAGAACCTACGGGGCCAGCTACGGGCAGAATGATGTCAGCGCCCTGGTCCAGGAAGTTCTGGGTGTTGGTCTTGCCCTTGGTGGCGTCTTCGAAGTCACCGGTGAAGGTGCCTGACTGGCTTTCGGTGTTCCAGCCCAGAACCTCAACGTTGGCGCCCTTCTGCTCGTTGTAGTAGGCAACACCCTGGGCAAAGCCGTCCATGAAGATGGTAACGGTGGGGAATTCCATGCCGCCGTAGGTTGCTACCTTACCGGTCTTGGTCTGGGCGGCAGCCAGGTAGCCAGCCTGGAAGGCGGCCTGGGCGGTGTCAAAGACGATGGGGCGAACGTTCTCTAGCTCAATGGAGTTGTCGTCCACGATGGTGAAGTGCAGGTCGGGGTTGGCTTCTGCTGCTTCCTTGGTAGCATCAGCCAGGCCGAAGCCGACGGTGACGGTCAGGTTACAACCGGCCTGAACCATTTCGCTCAGGTTAGGGGCGTAGTCAGTTTCAGCGCTTGATTCAGCTTCCTTATGCTCAATGCCGTATTCGCTGACGGCATCCTGCAGACCCTTGTAGGAGTTCTGGTTGAAGGACTTGTCCTGGAAGCCACCGAAGTCAGAGACGATACAGCCCATGTAGTCGCTGCTAGCGGCAGAGGATGAGGATGATGCTTCAGGAGCAGCACCACAGGCTGATAGGAGGAGGGCTGAGATACCAAGGACTGAACCGGTAGATGCCAGCTGCTTACGTGAGAAAGCCATGAAGGTCCCTTTCTTACGGCCCTGAAAGCGGGTGGGGCCCTAGGTTAAGCCGCCGGTGTGTGGTGGTTGCTTTCAGAGAAATTTTGCGTAACACAAGACATCTTAGTGTGATTCAGTTGCCTCTTCACCCCCGATATGACCTAAAAAGTGTGAACCCAACAACAGAGCCCTGCTGTTTAATCACACCAGCTCCTGTTCTGGCTGACCAGAACCACCTTTCAGAGGGGGCAGCTGATGAGAGCTGGGGAAAAATATTTTTCCCCTATTCTGCCCGCCGGGATAGGTCTGCGCGGATGGCCCGCAGGGCAGTTGCTGCCATCACCTGCACCCCGTAGCCAATTGCCCGCTCATCGGGGGCGTAGTCGCCCCGGTGCAGGTCATAGGTAATCCCGCCAGGGCTGCGGGTTCCCAGGCGGATCAGGGCCCCCGGTGCTTCTTGCAACATCCAGGCAAAGTCCTCCCCGCCCATGGACTGCTCAACGAGCACTACCGAGTCCTCCCCCAGTTCGGCCCGGCTGGCAGCTTCAATCATGGCAACTTCGTCTTCAGCATTGACTGAGGGCGGCACCCCCCGGTAGTGTTCAAGCTCAACTTCAACCTTGTAGGGGGCAGCAACCTGCTCCACTACCTGATCAAGCATGGCCCCAGCCTGCTTCCAGACATCAGCATCCAGGCAGCGCATGGTTCCAGCCAGGAAGGCCCTAGAGGGAATAGCGTTGGGTGCTACTCCGGCCTCAATCTGCCCCCAGGCCACCAGCACGCCGGAGCGAACATCTGTGGTGCGGGAAAGCACGGCCGGAACGTTAATAGCTATCTGGGAGAGGGCGTAGATGACGTCCTCAGTCAGGTGGGGGCGGGAGGTATGCCCACCCCGACCCTTGAGGGTAATTTTGATGGTGTCTGAGGCGCTGGTAATGGCCCCAATGCGGGTGCCGATCTTACCGACATCCACCTTAGGTTCACAGTGGAGGGCAAAGACCCTTGGCACCCCGGTCAGGATTCCCTGGGCAATGACATCTACAGCCCCGCCCGGCAGCTGTTCTTCTGCCGGCTGGAAGATAATACGGATCCTGCCCCCTAGGGGAAGTTCGCTGTTGAGCCGGTGCAGGGTGAGGGCCAGACCCAGCATGACGGTCTGGTGAATATCATGGCCGCAGGCGTGCATGACCCCCTCAACTTCTGAGGCATAGGGCAGGCCGGTTTCTTCCTGGATGGGCAGGGCATCAATATCAGCCCTGAAGGCGGCAGCCAGGGGCCCCTGCCCTACATCGACGTAGCAGCCGGTTCCCTTCAGGTGCTGGGGGGCTAGACCGGCTTCGCTGAGGGTCCGAAAGATCCGTTCAGTCGTCTTAGTCTCTAGGTAGGATAGCTCCGGGCAGCGGTGAACCTGGCGGCGGAAGGCTACAAGGTCTGGAATCAGACTACGAATACGCTGGGCAAAGAGTGGACTGTTCAGGTCCAGGGAGCGGGCTGCAAAGGAGTAAGAGGACATATATCTACGATAGCCCTTCTGCCTGCAAGGGGCGAAGATTTATCTGCCCTGCCCGACCGACTCTCCGGCAGGACAGGGCAGCTAGGGGCTACAAGCTGGCTCAAAAGAGCTCAAGGCTCCCCAGCCCTAAGGGTGGGAAGCCTTGAGTTCTCTCTTCTGAGACTATCTTCTTAGAAGGACTTCTTAGAGGGAGCGGGCCAAAATAGCCTGCTTGACCTCAGCGATTGCCTTGGTGATCTCAATACCCCGGGGGCAGGCCTCGGTGCAGTTGAAGGTGGTACGGCAGCGCCAGACCCCTTCCTTATCATTGAGAATCTCTAGGCGCATATCTCCTGCATCATCACGGGAGTCGAAGATGAAGCGGTGGGCGTTGACAATGGCCGAGGGGCCAAAGTACTGCCCATCGGTCCAGAAGACCGGGCAAGAAGAGGTACAGGCAGCGCAGAGAATACACTTGGTGGTGTCGTCAAAGCGGGCCCGGTCCTCTTGGGACTGGAGCCTTTCCCGTTCAGGCTCGTGGCTGTCATTGACCAGGAAGGGCATAATCTCCCGGTAGGCCTGGAAGAAGGGCTCCATATCAACAATGAGGTCCTTCTCTACCGGCAGGCCCTTGATAGGCTCAACGGTGATGGGCTTAGAGAGGTCAAGGTCCTTCAGCAGGGTCTTGCAGGCTAGGCGGTTTCGGCCGTTGATCCGCATAGCGTCTGATCCGCAGATGCCGTGGGCGCAGGAGCGACGGAAGGAAAGGGAACCGTCAATCTCCCACTTAATCTTGTGCAGGGCATCAAGGACGCGGTCAGTACCGTACATGGTCAGCTTAAACTCATCCCAGTGGGCCTCTGCCGACTCTTCAGGGTTGTAGCGGCGAACCTGCACAGTGACATCAAAGGTGGGGATTGCGCCAGCTTCTCCAGACTCAGATTTGAGCGCAACCTTGGATTCTGGTTCTCGTGCTTCAAAATCAGCCATTTTAGTACTTCCGCTCCATCGGTTCGTAACGGGTGAAGGTCACAGGCTTGGTATCAAAGCGCAGGCCCTTGATACCTTCCATCTCGGCGTTTTCATCCAGGTAGACCATCGAGTGCTTCATGAAGTTAGCATCGTCACGGTCAGGGTAGTCCTCACGGAAGTGACCGCCACGAGATTCCTTCCGGTGTAGGGCAGCAACCGACATAACCTTGGCCAGTTCAAGCAGGAAGCCAAGTTCAACGGCCTCAAGCAGGTCCAGGTTAAAGCGCTTGCCCTTATCCTGAATCTTGATGTTCTTGTAGCGCTCTTCGAGCTCAACAATCTTATTGACGGCGTTGTGAATGGTTGCCTCGGTGCGGAAAACCTGCATGTCAGCGTCCATTACATCCTGCAGTTCCTTCCGCAGCTGGCCCACCTTTTCTTCACCTTCACCAGTGCGAATCTGGTTGAGCAGGTCCAAGGTGGCGTCTGCTGCATCCTCTGGGATGGGCAGGAAGTCAGCGCCTGCTGCGTATTCAGCTGCATAGACACCTGCCCGCTTGCCAAAGACGTTGATATCAAGCAGGGAGTTAGTGCCCAGGCGGTTAGAACCATGAACAGAGACACAGGCTACCTCACCAGCGGCGTAAAGGCCGGGGATGATGTCTTCAGAGTTGGAGTGGACCTCAGCCTTGATGTTGGTGGGGATACCACCCATAGCGTAGTGGGCGGTGGGGAAGACCGGAACCGGCTCGGTGTAGGGCTCAACACCCAGGTAGGTGCGGGCGAACTCGGTAATATCGGGCAGCTTCTCGTCAATGTGGGCCGGTTCTAGGTGGGTTAGATCCAGCAGGACGTAGTCCTTGTTGGGGCCACAGCCGCGCCCTTCTCGAACCTCATTTGCCATAGACCGGGCCACGATATCGCGGGGGGCCAGATCCTTAATGGTCGGGGCGTAGCGTTCCATGAAGCGCTCACCGTCTGAGTTACGAAGAATACCGCCTTCACCACGGGCCGCCTCAGAAACCAGGATGCCCAGGCCAGCAAGGCCGGTGGGGTGGAACTGAACGAACTCCATATCCTCAAGGGGGATACCGTTGCGCAGGGCAATGGCCATGCCGTCACCGGTGAGGGTGTGGGCGTTGGAGGTGGTCTTAAAGATCTTGCCACAGCCGCCGGAGGCGAAGATAACGGCCTTGGCCTGGAAGACATGAACGTCGCCGGTGGCTAGGTCGTAGGAAACTACGCCTGCTGGGCGGCGGACGCCTTCTTCGTCTTCTACCATGATCAGATCTAGCACGTAGTACTCGTTGTAGAACTCAACATTGTGCTTGACGCAGTTCTGGTAGAGGGTCTGTAGAATCATGTGACCGGTCCGGTCTGCTGCATAGCAGGCCCGGCGGACAGGAGCCTTACCGTGGTCGCGGGTGTGGCCACCAAAGCGACGCTGGTCAATACGGCCCTCGGGGGTGCGGTTGAAGGGCAGGCCCATCTTCTCTAGGTCCAGCACTGCGTCAATGGCCTCCTTGGCCATGACCTCAGCGGAGTCCTGGTCTACCAGGTAGTCGCCACCCTTAATGGTGTCAAAGGTATGCCACTCCCAGTTGTCCTCTTCAACGTTTGCTAGGGCTGCACACATACCGCCCTGGGCTGCTCCGGTGTGGGAACGGGTGGGGTAGAGCTTGGTGAGCACAGCGGTGCGAACCCGCTGGCCTGCTTCGATAGCGGCTCGCATACCAGCGCCGCCTGCGCCAATGATGACGACGTCGTACTTGTGTACCTGCATTGTTTCTATCTTTCTAGAATATATTCAAGCGTTAGGGGGCTGGGCAGAAGGAAGGAAGAAGCTCTGCTGCTGCGCCTGCCGGGCAAGGATCAAAGGTGAAAATCACCAGGGTTCCAAGCAGGATAACGAAGGCGGTAGCCAGGAAGAGGGCCACCTTGAGAACAAAGCGAACCCAGTCCTTCTCTGCGTAATCGTCAATGATGACGCGAATACCGTTAGCCCCGTGCAGCATAGCTAGCCAGAGCAGGAGCAGGTCCCAGACCTGCCAGAAGGGGTTAGCTAGCTTTCCACCGACAAAGCCAAAGTCGATACGGTGAACACCCTGGCCCATCATGAGGTTTACAAAGAGGTGGCCGAAAATCAGGATGACCAGAAGAACACCTGAAATACGCATGTAGAGCCAGGCCAGCATTTCAAAGTTATTGCGCTTAGAAGAGGCCCGGTTGTATTTAATGCCGGAGACCGTGTTATCCCGACTGCGGGGAACAGAAATTTTTGGTTTCAGAGGAGTTGCCATGTCTTAGTGACCCCCAAAGGTGAGCATGAGATGACGTACGAGGAAGGGAATCATGACCAGGGCCCAGAGACCTAGAACGCCCCAGAGCATGGTCTTGTGGTACTGCGGGCCCTTCTTCCAGAAGTCCACCAGGATGATACGGATACCGTTAAAGGCGTGGTAGACAATAGCGGCCACAAGGGCAGCCTCACCCAGGCCCATAATGGGATTCTTGTAAATGTGCATAACAGTGTTGTAGGCCTCTGGCGAGATACGGACAACAGCTGTATCAAGTACGTGTACAAGCAAAAAGAAGAAGATGGCGATACCGGTAATGCGGTGGGCAACCCAGGACCACATGCCTTCCCGGCCGCGGTAGAGGGTGCCCTTGGATGTATTCGGCACTGAATAACCTCCTGTGTGGTGCGGATAGCAGGCCAGGCTGGCCCTAGCTCCGCTCAATAGCTAGCGTGTGTTCTACTCAACATTAAGGTTATCAGGTTTTAAGGCACATTACTCTTTTATTGCCCTGCCCCCAGAAGGGATGACATATTATATTTAGAGCATATTTTTCTTTCCTAAATCAAGATTAGGATCAAAAGCCAGAATGATATGGAAAAAGTTTCCCCATAAAGTGATTGGTATCCTACAATGACCGACTCTCCATGCCCCACCTTTGACCCCAAACCTATGTACACTGTAGAGACAATGAGAACAGCACTTGAACGGTTCTACCCACTCATTCCGGCCGGCGGTGTAGGGTCCCGCCTATGGCCCCTCTCTCGCGCCGTAGAACCTAAATTCCTACTTGACCTAACCGGAACAGGCGCCTCCCTGCTCCGGGCCACCTACGACCGGCTCATCGACCTGGCAAGCGACGGCATTCTTGTCGTTACCGGCCAGGCCCACGCCAACGCCGTCACCCAGCAGCTGGGTGAACTGCGGGCCTCAGACCTGGTCCTTGAACCCTCCCCCCGAGACTCAGCAGCCGCCATCGGCCTAGCCTGCGCCATCTTGCACCAGCGGGACCCTGAGGCGATCATTGGCTCCTTCGCCGCTGACCACATCATCAGCCCGGTTGAAGACTTTCAGGCTGTAGTCCGCGAGGCAGTAGAGGCTGCCGCCAGCGGAAAAATCGTCACCATCGGCATTGAACCAACCGAACCCTCTACCGCCTTCGGCTACATCAAGGCCACCCAGTCCCTAGGCCTAGCCCAGGCCCCCAGCGTCCTGGCCGTAGAGCAGTTTGTAGAAAAGCCTGATGCAGAAACAGCAGCCAGCTACCTAGCCTCTGGGGACTACACCTGGAACGCCGGCATGTTCGTTGCCCCCGCAGCCCTCATGCTCCAGCACCTTGAAGCTAACGAGCCTGAACTCTACGCCGGCATTATGGAAATCGCCCAGGCCTGGGACACCCCAGACCGGGAGGCCCGCATGCTAGAAATCTGGGAAACCCTACCCAAGACCGCCATCGACTACGCTGTTGCCGAACCAGCTGCCGCCGCCGGTGACGTTGCCATGGTTCCCGGCAGCTTCAGCTGGGATGACGTAGGAGACTTCGACGCAGTAGCCCGCCTCAACCTTGAAGCCAGCCAGAAGGAGATCTGCATCCTGGGCCAGGAAGATAAGGTTATCTGCCAGGACAGCTCTGGCATTGTGGTCAGCAAGACCGACCGGGTTATTTCCATTATTGGAATTGAGGATCTGGTCGTTGTCGATACAGACCAGGCCCTGCTCGTTACCACCCGCAGCAAGGCCCAGCAGGTCAAGGACACTGTAGCCACCCTTAAAGAAGAGGGCCTAGACCACCTCCTCTAATTTACTCCCCCACTAGGGCCTCCACCTTCTGAAGGTGGGGGCCCCTTTTATGTCCCCATTTCTTGCCCGCCCCAGCAGCCCCCCTTCCCTACCTGGCAGGAGGGGCAGGGAAGGGCGAAATGAAAATGATTCTCATATGCGATACACTGTTTCCATGCTCAAAAGATCACACCTTCTCACCAGCTCCCTTAGCTGCCTAGCCCTTCTGGCCCTCACCGCCTGCGGCAGCTCAAGCACTAGCAACTCAAGCAGCAGCTCAACCAGCAGTAGCGCCAGCAGCTCAGCTACTAGCAGCAGCTCGGCCAGCGCCAGCCAGGCCCCCATTACAGAAGCCAGCAGCCCCAACTCCCGCATCGCCCTCACCTACGATGGCGGCATCATGATTCTGGACGGTAAAACCTTCGAGGTCATCCAAACCATTGAAAAGGAAGGCTTCCTGCGCCTACAGCCTGCAGGAGATAACCGCCACCTGGTTGTAGCAGACGGCTCCTCCTACACCATGCTTGACATGGGCGCCTGGACCCAGGCCCACGGCGACCACGACCACTACTACACCACCACCCCCACCCTGACCTCCCTGTCCTTCGCAGCAGACGGCACCGGCCACGTCATCACCGACTACGGCCGCTCAGCCATGTTTGCCGACAACACCGGCACCATTGAGGTCTACTCCCCTGCCGACCTAACCGGCACTGACCAGTACACCGCCAGCAGCGTCAGCACCGAGACCATCACCCTACCGAGCCCCCACCACGGCCTAGCCATTCCCCTAGAGAACAACCAGTACCTGGTTTCTGTAGGCACTGAAGACGCCCGCACCGGGGCAGCTGTTATCAATGCCGATGGCTCTGTAGTCACCGAAAACCTAGACTGCCCGGGCATCCACGGCGAAGCCATTGCAGCTAATAACACCTTCACTGTCGGCTGCCAGGACGGGGCCCTCATCTACTCAGAGGGCACCTTCACCAAGATCAGCAACCCTGAAGACCCCTACTCCCGCTCCGGCAACCAGGCAGGGGATCCCAACTCAGAGATTGTTCTAGCCGACTACAAGACCGATAAGGAAGCTGAACTTGAACGGCCCGAGCAGTTCTCCCTGATCAACACCGTCACCAAGGAACGGACCAAGATCGCCCTACCTGAAGGGGTCTCCTACACCTTCCGCTCCCTAGCCCGTGGCCCTGAAAGCTCCCACCTGCTGCTCACCACCGACGGCAAGCTCCGTTTCTGGGCTGAGGACGGCACCGAGCTAGGTTCCGTTGACATCATGGACCCCTGGACCGAGTCCACCGTCTGGCAGGATCCCCGCCCGGCCATCTGGGTTGACGGCGAGACCGCCTACGTCACCGACCCGGCTAGCAAGAAGCTGCATGTTATCTCCCTGGCAAAGATCGCTGAGGGCAGCGCTGAAGTCTTCGCCAGCGTTGACCTACCCCAGGTACCCAACGAAATCAACGGTATCTCCCGCACCGCCGAACTGGTAACCACCACTGAAGTGGACTCTGACCACTAAGACACAGCAAAAAAAGAACCCTGCCCCCTGGCTCAAACAGCAGAGGGGCAGGGTTCTCTTTTTCACGTAAGGAGACCTTCCACAGGAGCCCTGGAAGAGGGTCGGCAGATGAAGCGAAGCGGGATGAACAACAGTTTCCGCCCGCAGGCGGAAAAGAAACTGTTGTGAATCATCTGAGCGAGCGAAGATGTAGCACTCAAGAGCGAGCGGAATCACCTGAGCTTGCGAAGGTGTGA
>JAXDRN010000035.1:0-4981 GCA_034090985.1 Rothia sp. (in: high G+C Gram-positive bacteria)
CGGGGTGCAGGAAAAACCAGAGTTATTCTGTCACTAGACCAAAGAGAGTACTTAAGTACTTTTCTTTAATCTGAAAAAGGCAGGCTCCCCGCGCCTATGCGCGGGGAGCCTGCCGTATTTACCCCTGAAGGTCTAAGAAAACTTAGGCTACAGTGGTGGGGTCAACGGGAACGCCAGGACCGAAGGTGGTGGCGATGGTTGCCTTTGAGATGTAGCGACCCTTTGAGGAAGAGGGCTTCAGACGGTTGACCTCTTCAATAGCTGCCTCAAAGTTCTCAAGGAGCTGCTGCTCGGTGAAGGAAGCCTTACCGATGATGAAGTGCAGGTTTGAGTTGCGGTCAACGCGGAAGTCGATCTTGCCGCCCTTGATGTCTGCAACAGCCTTAGCAACGTCCATGGTGACGGTGCCGGTCTTGGGGTTAGGCATCAGGTTGCGGGGGCCCAGGATCTTACCCAGGCGGCCAACCTTGCCCATCATGTCGGGGGTTGCAACTGCTGCGTCGAAGTCGGTCCAGCCGCCAGCGATCTTTGCGATCAGGTCGTCTGAGCCAACGAAGTCAGCGCCAGCTGCTTCAGCTGCTTCAGCCTTTTCACCGGCTGCGATAACGACCACGCGGGCGGTCTTACCGGTGCCGTTGGGAAGGTTTACGGTGCCGCGAACCATCTGGTCAGCCTTACGGGGGTCAACGCCCAGTCGTAGGGCAACCTCAACGGTTGAGTTGGGCTTCTCAGTCGCAATGTCCTTGGCGACTGCGATTGCTTCTGCGGGTGCGTAGAGCTTGTCAGCCTCAATCTTGGCTACAGCTGCCTGGTACGCCTTGCTGCGCTTTGCCATCTGCTTTTCTCCTTTGCAGGTGTGGTCTCTAGAGCCGCGCTCGACTCTGCCACATGCCCAACAGCTTTTAGCTGCCGGGCTCTAACACTTGTCTTGGGTGAGGCTTCTGCCTCTGATCCTAGCTGTTAGCTAGGGGAAGGGTCTTAGGCTTCGACGGTGATGCCCATGGAGCGGGCGGTGCCTGCAATGATCTTTGCAGCGGCGTCGATGTCGTTAGCGTTCAGGTCTTCCATCTTGGTCTGGGCGATTTCCTTGACCTGGTCCATGGTCAGTGAGCCGACCTTCTGGGTGTGGGGAACGCCTGAGCCCTTAGCTACACCGGCTGCCTTCTTGATCAGCTGAGCTGCAGGAGGGGTCTTGGTGACGAAGGTGAAGGAGCGGTCTTCGTAGACGGTGATTTCTACGGGGATGATGTTGCCGCGCTGAGCTTCAGTTGCTGCGTTGTAAGCCTTGCAGAATTCCATGATGTTAACACCATGGGCACCGAGGGCGGGGCCGACGGGGGGCGCGGGGTTAGCGGCGCCTGCCTGGATCTGCAGCTTAATGAGGCCTGCGACCTTCTTCTTGGGAGCCATTTGTAGTTGGTCCTTTTCTTAGCTGGTGGACCGGCACACAGGAGTATGTACCGGGCGGTGGTGCAGCCATGGCGGCGGCGGCACCCTGTAGGGACGCACCGGCGTGGGTGCGCACATACAAACCCTTATTCTACTACCTGAGTCAGCTTTAATCTATCTGAAAGGGGCCGCCCCCTCTTAGGCTTGCTCACAGGCGGGTTAGGGATTCAATGGGGTCAATCCCTGAGGCCTTCCAGGCTGGGTAAATTCCCGCCAGCAGGCCCATCAAGAGGCCCACCCCAACGCCTAGCCCCACCATCACTGGGCTGATGATTGGATTCCAAGAATTAATGAGGCTCACCAGAGCGATAGCATTAATCGATATGAGCAGGCCCGCTAGGGCCCCTAATAAACTTGTTATTACAGTCTCTAGAGCCAGTTGCAGGGTAATCCCGCTGGGCCTGACGCCAAGCGCCAACCTCAAGCCAATTTCCTGGCGGCGTTCCATCACGCCCACAAGGAAGGTGTTCATAGTTCCAACAGTCCCAATGACTAAAGTAATCAGGGCCATAGCCAAGAGCAGTTTTTCTTGCTGTTCACTAATGGTTTCTTTCAGGCCTTCAGGGGCCGGAGGGACTGTAGCGCTATAGTCTCCTGGAGCCTGGGGGCTAAGAGCATAGGGTGCCTCTTTCCCTACCTGTAAGGCGGCACCGGGTTCTACCGCTAGGGCAATTTCAAAACTGCTTGCACTTTTATCATTGAGGGCCTGCAAGGGCAGGTAGATAGCCCCATAGTAGCCACCTGCTGCAGGATTTTCGCTCACCACCCCCACGATCGTAAGGGGTTGCCCATCCAGATAGAGGGTTAGCCCGGGCTTCCATTCCAGGCCTAGGGCTCTAAAGGTTCCCTGGCCAATCACAGCAACCGCCTCTTGCCGGCTATTGTGCCCCTGGTCAAAAAGACGACCGTAAACAAGTTCTTGTTCCTGAACCTCAAAGATGCTGTCCTGGCTAGCTATCAGGGGTACAGACCTTCCCCCTTCAGCAGCCAGGCTTGTCTGCAGCTGAGCACCTTCAGATAGGATCCGGTAGGCCGCTACCTGCTTCACCCCATTCAGCCCTTCTAGGTTTCTGTAGCTAGGGCTTTCAAGAATTGTTTGGGCCTCTACCCCTGTGATTTGGCTTGACCCGTTGTATTTCAGAGTGATTTTTTTGGCCTGATAGATATCAAAAGCATCTGAAATTTGCCCCGAAATAGTAGCTGATAAACCAATAGTTAAGGTGAGAGCCGCCACCCCTAAGGCAACTCCGAGCATGGTAAAAAGATTTCGCCGCAGACGGGCAAAGGTGGCTCCTAGGGCTTCGAGGACGGCAACCTTAATCCAGGGGTGCTTGCTTCGACTCCTTTGATAAGGCTCCCGCTCTAAGGGAGCTTCTTGGGAATTGACCTGCTGATCTGCTTTCCCCCCTTGCTCTAGAAGTTTTCCATCTTCAATGAGCAGGCTTCGATCGCAGCGGGCCGCAATGGCTGGGTCATGAGTCACAATGAGAGTTGCCCTGTCCCTGCCGGTTAGCTGACGCAGAAGGTCCATGACCTCTGCTGATCTTTTTTGGTCCAGTGCTCCTGTTGGCTCATCGCAGAGCAGGAGCTGAGGGTTAGTTACCAGGGCCCGGCCTATAGCTACCCTCTGCTGTTCGCCACCTGAAAGAGTTTCAACTTTCGCTTTCTGACGGTGGGTTAGACCTAGCTGATCAATAATAGCTAGAGCTCTTTGCCGTCGTTCTGCCTTAGCTACCCCCTGGTAGAGGAGGGGAAGCTCCACATTTTCTAGGACGTTTTTGTGGTTAATCAGGTGAAAGGATTGGAAAACGAAACCAATCTTATCAAGGCGAATATGGGCCCGCTCAGCAGCTGAGAGTTGACTTACCTTATGCTGGTCCAGGTAATAGGATCCATCAGCTGGTTGGGCAAGTAGGCCCAGAATATTGAGCAGGGTACTTTTACCTGAGCCAGAAGTTCCTAGAAGGGCCACTACTTCACCCGGATAGATCTCTAGGTCTATTCCGTGGAGAATTTCTAAGGGTTCTTGAGGGGAACCGAACTCCTGCCGAATGTTGTGAGTTGAGACCAGGGCATCAGTTCTCATTCTTGCCCTGCCTGTACCCGTAGGGTGTCCCCCTCATTCAAGCTGTAACCTTCTACGGGTTCAACGATGCTAAAGCCATTTGCGGTATAGATAATAGCAACCCCAACCTGTTTTTCAGTTTCTCCGTCTCTCACGATGACATAGTTTTCACCGCCTTGGGTGAAGAGGGCAGCAGAGGGAACAACCAAACCTACCTGGCCTGAAGTGGAAATGATGAGTTCAGCAGCAAAGGTGGTTAATTCCCCTAACTTTTCTTCAGGGACCCTTACGGTAAGAATTTTATTGGCCTGCTGGCTGCCTGTCTGCCCCAAGCCGCTTGAGCCGCTTTCCTTGTCCTGGCTAGTTTCTGCTGTAATTTCAACGGTGTAGGTAGTTTCAGGCGCTGCGGTAAGCCGAAGCTGCATACCGCTTGCTACCTGAGGATTCAGAAGGCCAGCAGTAGGCTGGCAGATAAGGGCTTTTTCACCTGTGCTCAAGATAGCCAGCGGCTCAGCAGAAACATCCCCTGTAGTGCGGGGAGTAGAAATCACTCTTGCTGCCTCTGGCAGAACGATAAAAGAGCTGGACTTAATGGGTTGGTCTTCTGCCGGCCCCGGGTAGCCAAAGCCCCTATAGAGCAGACCAAGGGCCCTGTAGGTTTCTACTGTAATGATGGACCTATCTGACCCAAGGCGGGGAGCCTGATAGCCTAGGGCTACGAGTGAGTCATTGAGAAGTTGCGCATCTGGGCCCTGGTCATTGAGGCTAAGGTCCCGGTAGAAGGAGAATCCTCCCAGAAGAATGAAGATGGGTTCCCCGTTTACTTCAGCTACTAGGGTTCCTTGAGTAAGACGCTCATCTTTGACAATATCGACGCTGGTATATTGGGCACCGGCGGTTGGGTTACTGATGTTCAGTTCTCTCTGATCCGTAAAGTCAACGCTACAGGTTAAGGCTTGAGTTGTTTCAAGAGAACGGTATTCAACACCGGCTGTAAGTATAGAGGGCGGCGGTGGAGAGGCCTCAGCAGCCTTTTGTTCGCTAGTTTTAAAGGAGGAGGCCAGATAAACTGTACCTCCTGTTATTATCATACAAATGATAGTTATAAGGACCCAGAGAGACTTTTTCATGACGTCCCCTAATTCGCTAATATTTCTGGTGCGTTCTGCTCAGCTGTTTTTTTAGCTTCAGTGAGCTGATCAATCAACCCTTCCTTTTCAGAAAGAAAAGTGGTGAGGTAGGAGTTTAGAATCTCTCGTGTTTTCTCTTCATAGTTGACCTGCTCCCGGCATTGAGCGTCAGCTACTGCCATCTGATGAGGTTCTAGGCTGGTGTCTATTGTCGCCAGTGCTGGTGAGGCTATTTCAATGCCCTCTTCTTCTTTCATGCAGGCGCTCCAAGCCTGATCTAGCTCCTGGCTTCTTGAGTCGTGGATGACCGCATTAACATAGGGCAGGGTAAGGTTCA
>JAXDRN010000036.1:0-29873 GCA_034090985.1 Rothia sp. (in: high G+C Gram-positive bacteria)
AGGCGGATGGCAATACCGTCAGAGACACGGCCACAGCGGCCTGAGCGCTGGTTGGCTGAGGCCTGGGAGATACGTTCGATGGGCAGGCGCTGCACCTTGGTGCGGGCAGAATAGCGGGAGATACGGGCGGTGCCGGTGTCAATCACATACTTAATCCCCGGCACGGTCAGGGAGGTTTCAGCCACGTTGGTGGCCAGCACAATGCGTGGGCGGCCACCGGGCTTGAAAACCTTGTGCTGCTCAGCCATGGATAGGCGGGCGTAAAGGGGCAGTACCTCATAGTCGGCCAGGCGCCGGGTAGAGCGCACCATTTCCTCAATAGCGTCAGCCGCATCGCGGATTTCCCGCTCGCCGGAGAAGAAAATCAGAATGTCGCCTGCGGGCTCTTCGGCTAGTTCCCGGATAGCGTCAAGGACCCCTTCGATGGGGTCGCGGTCTTCGTCCTCTAGGCCGTCGCCGGCATCTGCTTCGTCTTCCCCGCCGTCACCGGTGCGGGGCTCGCTCAGGGGCCGGTAGCGGATCTCAACCGGATAGGTGCGGCCAGAGACCTCGATGATGGGCGGGGCGTCATCGGGCAGGGTGGCCTCGGCGATCTCTTTTTCTTCGGCACTCAGGCTGTCATCGACAATGCCGATACCGGGCACGAAGCTGGGGGAGAAGTGGCGGGCAAAGCGCTCAGGGTCAATGGTGGCTGAGGTGATGACGATTTTCAGGTCAGGCCGCTGGGGCATAATCCGCTTGAGGTAGCCCAGGATAAAGTCAATGTTGAGGGAGCGCTCGTGGGCCTCGTCAATGATGATGGCCGAGTACTGGCGTAGTAGTCGGTCGTTTTGGATTTCGGCCAGCAAAATACCGTCGGTCATGAGCTTGATGGCAGAGCCTTCGCCCACCTCAGAGGTAAAGCGCACCTGGTAGCCGACCGTTTCACCAATCTTCTGGCCCAGCTCTTCGGCAATGCGTTCTGCTACCGAGCGGGCAGCTAAGCGGCGGGGCTGGGTATGGCCAATCATGCCCTTCTCTGCCAGACCCAGTTCCAGGAGCATCTTAGGTAGCTGGGTGGTTTTACCGGAGCCGGTTTCACCGGCGACGATGGTGACCTGGTTGTCGCGGATCGCTGCCATAATGTCATCCCTGCGGGCTGAGACGGGCAGGGTCTCTGGGTAGGTGATTTTCTCAGGGATCAGCGGGGTGTAGGGGCGGCGGGGCTGGTTCTGCTTCTTCTGCTCCTGCTTGCCTCGGGGGCGGGAGTCCCGGCCCCGACGCTGGGAGCGGGCAGGAGCCTCCTTCCCCTCTGCGGCGGTGGGTCTGCCCTGTTTACCCCTGCCAGCGCGCGTTGTGGCAGGCTGGGGTTCGGTGGGCTCGGAAGTGCGGACGCCCGCGCCGTGCATGGCAGCGGCAATAGCTGAGAGGGGCTGGGCAGGAGTGCGGGAAGAATCTGAACTAGACATACTGCCCTCTATTTTAGGGCAGAGCAGCCGCTAGGGGGCAGGTTTCACTGGACGCGTGAAGCCTATCGACTATAGTCGACAAAAACCGGCAGGGAGCGAAGTTTATCGACTATAGTCGATAAACTTGATGAGAAGACGTGTTTTATCGACTATAAACGGAGGTGTCTGTGGAGAAGACATTAGACCGACCGCGCTACACTCGGCCGCTCAAGAAGCAGGTTGATGTTCCTGTGATTAAGGTACTGACCGGGGTGCGCCGCTGCGGCAAAACTACCATTATGAATTTGCTGGCTGACCACATACGGCAGCTTCACCCTGCTGCTACTGTGTTCACCCTAAACTTCGAATCAATCCTGGGCCAGAGCATAGGCACAGCAGACCAGCTACTTGACCATGTGCAGCAGAAAGCACCAGACCCCAGCCAGCGAATCTACTTTTTCTTCGATGAAATCCAGCAGGTGCAGCACTGGGAGAAAGCCGTCAATGCACTTCGGGTGGACTATAACTGCGATATCTATATCACCGGATCAAATTCCCAAATGCTATCGGGTGACCTGGCCACACACCTGGCCGGGCGTTACGTCGCTTTCAATATTCAGCCTTTTAGCTTCGCAGAGTTTACACAGCTGCACGGGGAAAGCGGGAAGAGCCAGCAGGAGCTCTTCAACCTCTACCTGTCCTTCGGTGGCTTTCCCATGCTGAAGTATTTCAACTTCGACCGCGACGAGTCCTTGAGATACCTCAGCAGTGTGTACGATACAGCTGTACTGAGGGACGTTATAGAGCACCACCAGATTCGAGACGTCGATGTATTCAACCGGATTCTGAGGTACGCCATTGCACATATCGGGCGCCCTTTTTCGGCAAACTCACTGGTCAAGTATCTGAAAAGTGAGCACCGTTCGGTCAGCGTAGATACCGTGGTGAACTACCTGGGTTTTTGCGTTGATGCCTACCTGCTGGCCCGGGTGCCTCGCCAGGACATCCGCGGTAAAGAAATCCTGAAAGTGCAGGAGAAATACTATGTTGCCGACCACGGCTTGCGGGAGGCTCTGGGCTTTCCTAACACCACGGATATAGAGCTGGTGTTAGAAAACATTGTGTACCGGGAACTGGTATCCCGCGGATATACGGTGACCGTTGGGCGGGTTGGCGACCTCGAGATTGATTTTGTGGCGGAGCGGTTTGGTGCGGTTGAGTATTACCAGGTCTCCTATGTGATGTCTGAGGAGAAGACGCGGGAGCGGGAGTTTGGCGCTCTTGAGGCGGTGCCAGATAATCACCCAAAATTTGTGCTGACCCTAGATTCAGTTGATTTTAGCCGCAAGGGTATTGTCCATAAGAACCTGGTGGAGTTTTTGCTAGAGAAGGAAGAATAGAGGACGAGGACGCCCCGCCCTCCTGCCGGTGGGCAGGGGAGCGGGGCGTGGGCGTCCTTGCGAAAAATTTAGAGGCTGGCAGCTACGGGAAGGACCAGCTCCATCATGTCGGTAAAGGCGGTCTGCCGCTGCTCGGCGGTGGTCTCAACACCCTTGAAAAGGTGGTCAGAGACGGTGAAGACCGATAGGGCCTGAACGCCGGCGGCAGCCGCAACAGCGTAGATACCGGCAGTTTCCATCTCTACAGCCAGCACACCCATCTTTGCCCACTTGGAAGCGTCCGAAAAGTCTGATCGGTAGAAGACGTCGGATGAGAGCACGTTACCCACGTTCAGGGTCTTGCCCTGGGCCTCGGCCTCCTTGGCCACAGCTGAGAGCAAGGGCCAGGAGGCGGTGGGGGCAAAGGTGCCGGGGAGCTTGTAGTGGTGCATAAAGTTAGAGTCGGTTGAAGCAGCTGAGGCAACGACCAGGTCGAAAAGGTCCAGGCCCTCTGCCATGCCACCGCAGGTGCCAATACGGATCAGGTTCTTTACCCCAAAGGTGTGAATGAGCTCGTGGGCGTAGAGGCTAGCTGAGGGAATACCCATGCCGGTGCCCATAACAGAGATGCGCTGGCCCTTGTAGTCGCCGGTGAAGCCAAACATGTTGCGTACAGTGTTGAACTGTACGACGTTCTCAAGGTAGGTATCGGCAATGAACTTGGCCCGCAGGGGGTCACCGGGCAGCAGGATGGTTTCGGCAATTTCGGTGCCGTTGGGGGCAATATGCGGGGTGTTGACGGCTTCTGCCATGTCACTCTCTTTTCTGGTGCGAAAGTTTGATCTTTTCGCCCCTAGTTTACCCGGCTTCCTGGCCCTTCAAACCCATGCTTTGTCACCAATCCGCCGGTTTACAGCTGGGTTTTGTGACAAAGCATGGGACTGGGTGAAGAAAGGCCAAAGGCCCCGCTGGGGCCTTTCTTTACGCCGGGCACAAAAAGAGAAGGTATGCCAGCGCTTTGCGCATTTTGGCATACCTTCTCTTTTTGTGCCCTCGAAAGGATTCGAACCTTCGACACCCAGCTCCGGAAACTGGTGCTCTATCCACTGAGCTACGAGGGCAATATGATGATCAACCTAGTTAATCATGTTTAGCAGCCTCACAGGCTCGGCTGATTCGTTCGGATTTCTGTTTCGTTTGACGGAAATCCTCACTCATCTGAGCTACGAGGGCAACTGCGAACCATCGGTTCAACTCGATACACTCTACCAGAAAAATTTACAAAGTCCCAAACCCACCTGAGCAGGGCCCAGGTACTAGGCTAGAAGGAAGGGAAGACCAGCGGCCAGAAAGGGGCAACGATGAAGCCAATAACAGGCAACTATGCAGGGGGGAACAACCCCTCACAAACCTTCGACTTCTACCCAGCCCCAGAGGGTAAGCAGCTCAAAGAAGCAGGCCAGCCCAGCCCCCTGCTCATCTACGTCCACGGCGGAGCCTGGCGCTTTGGCGACAAATCCTCCTTCGCCCAGGCTGATAACGGCCTGCATCGGGTACGCGAACTCTTCGCCCAGGCCGGCTACGCCACCGCCTCCATCAACTACCGCCTCAGCCATGAAGCCCTCTTCCCGGCCCAAATCAACGACCTCAAAAGGGCCATCCGCTTTTTCAAAAGCAGGGCTGAGGACTTCGGCATAGACCCAGAGCGGATCGCCCTAGCAGGCGGCTCTGCTGGAGGGCACCTGGTCCAGCTCGCAGCAGCCAGCGGCCAGCTGGCCGAACCCTACCTAGAAGGCCTCAGCGCACAGACCCTAGCTAGCCGCCAGCAGGCAGGCTTAGCAGACTCCTCAGTGCGCTGTGCTGTGTCCATCTACGGGGTCAGTGACCTACGCACTATCTTCGATGACCGGGTGGCCTGGGGCTTTGCCTACGACCACCCAGAAGACGACGGGGCTGAATGGCGCCTGCTGGGCTCCACCTACCCGGCCCCGGCAGGCACCCCAGCAGAGGTCAACTGGGCCAAGGCCCACCCCATCGACTACGCCCAAGCAGCCCAGCGGCAGGGAAAGCGAACCCACGCCCCGGTCTACTACCTTCACGGCAGCGCAGATACCTGTGTTCCGCCCAACCAGTCCATCAGGGCCCACCAGGCCCTCTCAGCAGCCAAAATACCGACCGAACTGACCCTCATGGGCGGTGCAGAGCACTCAGACCCGGCGATCTATGCCGATCAGAGCCTCTGGGCACATATCATTCACTGGGTAGGTCAACAGCTCAGCCTGTAGACTTGACCCTATGACTCCAGAAGAACTCTCAAGTGCAATTGACCAGGCACTGGCAGCAGCCTTTGAAGCCGGTGAACTAACCCTCCAGGGCGGCGAAAGCGCCCCCGCTGTGCGTGTAGACCGCCCCAAGAACCGCGACCACGGCGACTGGGCCACCAATATCGCCCTGCAGCTGGCCAAAAAGGTTGGGCTTAACCCCCGCGAGCTAGCCCAGATTCTAGCTGGCCGTATCGCTCAAATCCCCGGAGTGGCAGGGGTAGACATTGCTGGCCCCGGCTTCCTTAACATCACCCTGGATGCCGCTGCAGCAGGCGAACTGGCAAAGACCATCCTTGAGCAGGGCTCAGCCTTTGGCAGCAATGAAACCCTAGCTGGTCAGACCATCAACCTAGAGTTCGTCTCAGCTAACCCCACCGGCCCCATCCACCTAGGCGGTACCCGCTGGGCAGCCGTCGGTGATTCCCTGGCCCGTATCTTTATCTCCCAGGGCGCTAAGGTGGTGCGCGAATACTACTTCAATGACCACGGCAACCAGATTGACCGCTTTGCCCGCTCCCTGCTGGCCCGGGCCAAGGGCGAAGAAGCCCCCGAAGATGGCTACGGTGGCCAGTACATTAGCGATATTGCTGACCGGGTGCTAGAAGCTCGCCCCGACGCCCTAGAGGCTGAAGACCCCCAGGAGGTTTTCCGGGCTACCGGTGTTGAATTCATGTTTGAAGACATCAAGGCCTCCCTGCACGACTTCAAGGTAGACTTTGATGTCTACTTCCACGAAAACTCCCTCTTTGAAGAGGGGCGGGTCGATGAGCTCCTTGAAAAGCTCAAGGAGTCTAAGAACCTCTACTTCAAGGACGGCGCCTGGTGGCTCAAGTCCACCGACTTTGGCGACGATAAGGACCGGGTGGTCATCAAGTCTGACGGCAACGCTGCCTACATTGCCGGTGATATCGCCTACTTCCAGGACAAGACCAAGCGCGAAGAGAACCCAGCTGACCTGGCGATCTACATGCTGGGTGCTGACCACCACGGCTATGTAGCCCGCCTGAAGGCAGCCGCTGCCGCCCTGGGTGATGACCCGAACATGGTTGAAATCATGATTGGCCAGATGGTGAACCTGGTCAAGGACGGCAAGCCTGTGCGTATGTCCAAGCGGGCCGGTACTGTGGTTACCCTAGAAGACCTGGTTGAGATTGTTGGTGTGGATGCAGCCCGCTACTCCCTGTCCCGCTACTCGGTTGACTCCAACATCGACATCGACCTTGATCTGCTGACCAAGCAGTCCAACGAGAACCCGGTCTTCTACGTTCAGTACGCCCATGCCCGCACCTGCGCCCTTGCCCGCAACGCTCAGGCAGCTGGTGTGGATACCGAGTCGGTTGATACCTCCCTGCTCAATACTGAGGCAGATAACGCCCTCCTAGCGGCCCTAGGCCAGTTCGCCGGAACGGTCAAAGAGGCAGCTGACTTCCGTGAGCCCCACCGGGTAGCCCGCTACCTGGAAACCCTGGCCGGGGCCTACCACCGCTGGTATGGGCAGAGCCCTGTTGCCCCCAAGGGTGAAGAAGCGGTCAGCGACCTGCACCGCACCCGCCTGCTACTGAATAATGCAACCCGTCAGGTGCTGGCTAATGGCCTGGGCCTGCTGGGTGTAAGCGCACCGGAGAAGATGTAAATGGGCGCAGAAGCTGCACTCTTCAAGCCTGACTGGCTGACCTACCCCACCGACCCAGCCCGGCTGGACCCGGTCATTTGGATGCCCTCCTTCACCCGCTCCCAGGGCGGTGAACTAGAGGTAGATGGCACCCCGGTCAGCCGCCTGGTTGCCGACTTTGGCACCCCTGAGTACGTTTTTTCTGAAACAACCTTCCGGGCCCGCGCCGCTGAGTTCCGTTCAGCCTTCCAGACCGCTTTTGAGAAGGAGGGGGCGGAGGTATCGGTCTACTACGCCGGTAAGTCCTTCCTAACAACCGCCGTGGCCAAGTGGGCCGAGGAAGAAGGCCTCTGCCTGGATACTGCTAGCGGCGGCGAACTGGCCATTGCCATGCGAGCCGGTGTTCCCGGTGAAAAGATCGCCCTGCACGGGAATAATAAGTCAGAAGCTGAAATCCGCCGGGCCCTCACCTACGGGGTGGGGCGGCTGGTGGCCGATTCTGTGCCAGAAGTTCAGCTCATTGCCCGGCTAGCAGCTGAGCTGGGTGTTCTTGCCCCGGTCATGCTGCGGGTGACCCCGGGCGTTCACGCCTCAACCCATGACTACATTGCAACAGCCCACGAGGATCAGAAGTTTGGTCAGTCCCTGGCCGCAGGTACTGCCTCCCTGGCCGGGCTATCAGCTGAAGAACTAGCTGAACTGGGCTTGGGGGCTGATGATGCCTACGCCACGGTTGCTGCCGCCCTGGCCCTGGCCAGCGATCACATTGATCTGCGCGGCCTGCACTGCCATATTGGTTCGCAGATCTTTGAGGCAGAGGGCTTCGGCAAGGCTGCTCAGAAGGTTCTAACCTACATGCAGCAGCTCAACGAACGCTTTGATCTGGTCTTACCTGAAATCGACCTAGGCGGTGGCTACGGTATTGGCTACACCGAGCAGGATACCCCGCGCGGTTCAGCCGATATCGCCAGTGAGCTAGCTCAGATGGTGGCCGAAACCTGCGCCTCTGTGGGTATGGCTATTCCCCATCTCTCCTTCGAGCCGGGCCGGTCCATCTCTGGCCCTTCCGGTATCACCCTCTATAGGGTAGGCACCATCAAGGATGTAGCCATTGAGGACGAGCAGGGAGATACCCGCGTGCGCCGCTACGTCTCGGTCGATGGCGGAATGAGCGATAATCCCCGCCCGGTACTCTACGAGTCCGACTATGCTGTAACCCTGGCCAACCGGGCCCCAGAAGGGGAGCAGGTCCTCTGCCGGGTGGTGGGTAAGCACTGCGAATCTGGTGATATTGTCATTCGCTACTGCTACCTGCCAGCGGACCTGGAAGCTGGCGATATTCTGGCTGTTCCAGCCACAGGAGCCTACAACCATGTGATGGCCTCTAACTATAACTATCTGACCCGCCCGCCGGTCATTGCAACAGCCCAGGGCACTTCACCTAGGGTCATGGTCCGCAGGGAAACTGAAGAGGACCTACTCGCTAGGGACCAGGGCCTGATTTAGCTGCTGCAATATCGTAAAATGGATGGCGGGGAGGGCCCCAGGGTTCTCTTGCTCAGGCAAGAGGAGGGGCCTGCAGGGGGTAGTAAACCCCTGCACCCTGCCATCCTACTTACCTTGTGAGTCATTCTCGCTGCTTCCTTCAACGTCAGGAGATGCCCTTGGGCAATACCACCACAATCAAAGTTGCTCTCTTAGGTGCCGGTAATGTCGGTTCCCAGGTCGCCCGTATGCTGACTGAAGATGCCCAGTCCTTAAGTGAGAGGATCGGCGCTTCGATTCAGCTTATTGGTATTGCGGTCCGTGACCTTCAGGCCCAGCGCCACTATGAGGCTGACCCTGCCCTCTACACCACTGACGCTGAGGCCCTCATTGACGCAGCAGATGTGGTCATTGAACTCACCGGCGGTATTGAACCTGCCCGAACCCGGATCCTTCGGGCCCTGAACGCTGGCAAGTCAGTTGTCTCTGGCAATAAGGCCCTTCTGGCCAAGCACGGGGTGGAACTGGCTGCTGCTGCGGCTAAGAGCGGGGCCCAGCTTTCCTACGAGGCAGCTGTAGCTGGTGCTATTCCCATCCTGCGGCCCCTGCGTGACTCCCTGGCCGGTGACCAGATCACCCGCGTTCTAGGCATCATGAACGGCACCACCAACTACATCCTGGACCAGATGGATACCACCGGGGCCCAGTTCGCTGATGCCCTGGCAGAAGCCCAGCGTCTTGGCTACGCTGAGGCTGACCCGACTGCCGACGTTGAGGGCCACGACGCGGCCTCAAAGGCAGCGATCGTTGCCTCCCTGGCCTTCCACTCAGACTTCACCATTGATGACGTTCACTGCGAGGGCATTACCTCAATCACCGCCGATGACGTTGCGGCCGCTGCAGCCGACGGCTACGTCATTAAGCTATTGGCCGTCTGCGAAAAGGACGGCCAGGGGATCAATATTCGGGTCAACCCCACCCTGGTGCCCCGCAGCCACCCCCTAGCCTCCGTCCACGGGGCCTTCAATGCTGTCTTTGTTCAGGCTGAAAACGCCGGTGAGCTCATGTTCTACGGCCCCGGTGCAGGTGGAGCCCCCACCGCCTCAGCTGTGCTCGGTGACTTTGTCTCCCTAGCCCGCCGCCTGGTCCTGGGCGGCCCCGGTATTCCCGAGTCCTCCTTCGCCCAGCTCTCAGCTACCTCCATGAACGATGTTGTCTCCCGCTACTCGGTGGGAATCGTTGTTGAAGACAAGCTGGGGGTACTGGCGAATATTGCCCGTATCTTTGCCGAGCACGGGGTATCCATTGAAACCATGCGCCAGGCCAAGGGCAGCGGAGAAGGTAGCAGCGCCTCTATCCGTATTGTCACCCACCGGGCTACAGACGCCAACCTGCGAAAGACCATGGCAGTAGTGGACGCCCTTGATACTGTCCGCGACATTACCTCTGTTATCCGCGTAGAAGGCTAAAGAACCACCCCTATGTCACTTCCCATGATTGATGGCTCAGACGAGCCCTTCATCCAGCCCGATGAAATCCCCCTCGGTGCGCGGGTAACCGTCAAGGTCCCTGCCTCCTCTGCCAACCTAGGGCCCGGCTACGACTCCTTGGGTCTGGCCTTGGCCTACTATGATGAGCTGACCGTAACCCGCCTGCCGGGGGTGGGGGAGCTGACCTTTAGCCTGAGTGGAGAAGGGGCCGATCAGGTTCCTCAGGACGCCAGCCACCTTGTTGTTAAGGCTATGATCACTGCCTGGAAGGCCGTAGGTCTCTTTGAGCTCCCTTCCCTGCACATTCAGGCCCACAACCGGATCCCCCACTCCCGGGGGATGGGTTCCTCAGCCTCAGCTATCGTTGCAGGTGTCACGGCAGCTAACGGCCTGCTTCCTGCTGAACACCAGCTGGATGCTGAGACTGTCTTACAGATCTGCTCCGGTATGGAAGGCCACCCCGATAACGTGGCCCCCTCCCTCTACGGCCAGCTGGTCATCTCCTACGGGGACGAGGCCGGCTGGCACTCCCTGCCGGTAGCGGTTCACCCGCAGGTCATGCCGGTCATTGCAGTCCCTGACTATGAGGTGCCCACCAAGGTAGCTAGGGGCCTGATCCCTGAAACCATCGCCCACCGGGAGGCTGCTGCTAATTCCGGCCGGGCAGCCCTGCTCACCCAGGCCCTCACCTCGTACCCGGCCTACCTGCTGCCAGCAACAAGCGACCTTCTGCACCAGTCCTACCGGGCTGTTGCCATGAAGCCCTCAGCTGCTCTGGTCACCTACCTCAGGGGGCTGGGCTATGCGGCGGTAATCTCTGGGGCCGGACCAACCGTCATGGCCCTGGCCCAGGGAGCTGAAGAGCGGGCCAAGATTAGGGCCGCCATTGAAGCCTTTGCCGCCAAGGACCAGCCCAACCTGCACGAGGGGAAGTTGGTCACCTGGCAGCTACTAGATATCGACATTGACACTAAAGGTGTTATGCTTACCTATGAGGATGGTTCACAGACAGCCTAAAGGCCCTGAGCCTTGGAGCTGTTCTGGGGTAGCTGTCAGCCTTAGGCTGGCCCCTATCTGACGATTTTGTTTTCCCATTCTCGTATTATTTCCTATCCTTTTCCCTTCACCCCCTGACGCGGTGAAGGGCTGGATAAGTCTGAGAAAATCCATCGCCCGCTCTGGGCCCGGCGCATCTGTTGCGCCTGAATAATCTGCGAAATCAACCCTATTTCGAGAGAAGGAACCTTCGTGGCAGAAAAGACCGACCTGACTGCAGGTGCGGATGCTACCGCTGTAGCAGAAACTAAGTCCCCAACCCTTAGCTCTCTGAAGCTAGCCCAGCTTCAGTCCCTAGCCTCCCAGCTAGGTATTACTGGCGCTCGCCGGATGCGCAAGTCAGCCCTTGTTGATGCTATTAGCGCCCACCAGCGGGGTCAGAGCCTTGAAACTGAGGCTCCCGCAGCCTCTGAAAAGCCCCAGCGGACCCGGGCTAAGCGGGCCGACCAGGCTAAGACTGCTGAGGCTAAGGCTTCAGCTAAGACCGCAGAGACTAGCTCTGAGGCTAAAGGCCCAGCAGAGGCAGAGGCCGAAGCTCCCAAGAAGCCCAGCCGCAGCCGTAGCCGCAAGGCTCCAGCCCAGGCTGATCAGCCCAAGCAGGAGGCTGCTGCCCCCAGCGCTGAAGAAGCTAAGCTGCTTGTAGCAGAAGAGGCCCCTAAGGCTAGCGGCCGCAGGCAGAATAACCGCCGGTCGGCCGAAGCTGACCCCTCAGCCCTGCAGGCTGTAGAAGCTGCCTTAGACATGGTCGAATCTGAAAAGGCCGCCCGGGTCGAAAAGGGGGAGGGCGCTGAGTCCTCTAAGCGCAGCAGAACCCGCACTGACCGCCGGAAGAAGGCTGAAGCTGAGCAGGCCCAGGAGGGGACTGAAGCAGCAGAGTCAAAGGACCGCTTTGAGCGTAAGACCCGCCGGGAGAAGAACAACCGCTTTGAGAAGGCAGAGGGCGCTGACCGGCCTTCCCGCTCTGAGGGTCGCCCCGGCCTAGAGAGCAACAACCGGAAGAACCGCCGGGACCGGCAGGCTGAACGCCGTGAGCGCCGGGCTAACCGCCGGGATGACTTTGAGCCCGAGATCAGTGAAGATGATGTGCTCATTCCGGTAGCAGGTGTTCTTGATGTGCTTGATAACTACGCCTTTATTCGCACCTCAGGCTACCTACCTGGCACCAACGACGTGTACGTCTCTCTAGCCCAGGTGAAGCGTTTTGGCCTGCGCAAGGGCGATGCCCTGGTAGGTACCATCAGGGCCCCCAGGGAAGGTGAGAACAACAGCCGCCAGAAGTTTAACGCCCTGGTTCAGCTGACCTCTATTAACGGTTTGACCCCTGAGGAGTCTTTGGGCCGGCGGGACTTTGGTCAGCTGACCCCCCTCTACCCCAAGGAGCGTC
Organism: Rothia sp. (in: high G+C Gram-positive bacteria); assembly: GCA_034090985.1. Lineage (GTDB taxonomy): Bacteria > Actinomycetota > Actinomycetes > Actinomycetales > Micrococcaceae > Rothia. The sequence continues at coordinate 12,158 of JAXDRN010000036.1, forward strand.
TGCGCCTTGAAACTGATCCTAAGAAGATTGGGACCCGGGTTATTGACCTGATCGCTCCGATCGGTAAGGGCCAGCGCGGTCTGATTGTAGCCCCTCCTAAGGCCGGTAAGACCCTGATGCTGCAGTCTATTGCCAACGCAATTACCAGCAATAACCCTGAAGTTCACCTGATGATGGTTCTGGTCGATGAGCGGCCTGAAGAAGTGACCGATATGCAGAGGACCGTCAATGGTGAGGTGATTGCCTCTACCTTTGACCGCCCAGCAGATGATCACACCACTGTTGCTGAGCTTGCTATTGAGCGGGCAAAGCGCCTGGTAGAACAGGGCCGGGATGTTGTAGTTCTGCTCGATTCCATGACCCGCCTGGGCCGGGCCTACAACCTGGCTGCCCCTGCCTCTGGCCGGATTCTTTCTGGCGGTGTTGATGCTGCTGCCCTCTACCCGCCCAAGAAGTTCTTTGGTGCTGCCCGCAATATTGAAGAGGGCGGTTCACTGACTATTCTGGCTACTGCTCTGGTTGAGACCGGCTCTAAGATGGATGAGGTCATCTTTGAAGAGTTCAAGGGTACCGGCAACATGGAACTGCGTCTGTCCCGCCAGCTGGCTGATAAGCGGATTTTCCCTGCCATTGATCTGAATGCTTCCTCAACCCGTCGGGAAGAGGCCCTGCTCTCACCCGAAGAGGTCAAGATTATGTGGCGTCTGCGCCGGGTTCTTGCTGGTATGGATCAGGAGCAGTCCCTGTCTGTTCTTCTCTCTAAGCTGCGTGAAACCCAGTCCAATGTCGAATTCCTGCTCACTGTTGCCAAGAGCGGCCTGGGCCACGGCGAGTAAGGGGAGGAACCAACTGTGCTTGAATCAATTCAGGGTCTGCTCGATGAACATGCAGACCTGCAAAAGCAACTAGCTGATCCGGCTGTTCATGCTGATCAGGGTAAGGCCCGCAAGCTGGGCCGGCGCTACTCTGAGCTGAACGGGATTGTTGAGGCCTATAAGCGGGTCAATAGCCTGCGTGATGATATTGAGGCAGCCAGCGAGATGGCTGCTGAGGATCCTGACTTTGCTGAAGAGGTTAAGGAGCTTGAGGCTCAGCTCCCTGAGGCTGAGGAGCGTCTGCGCCGCCTGCTGATTCCCCGGGATCCCGATGATGGCCGAAACGTTATCCTTGAGGTTAAGGGTGGCGAAGGTGGAGATGAAGCATCTCTCTTCGCTGCTGACCTTTTGCGCATGTACACCCGCTTTGCGGAGTCTAAGGGCTGGAAGACTGAAATGATCTCCTCCCAGACAACGGACGTGGGTGGCTACAAGGACGCTCAGGTGGCTATTAAGGGCAGCTCCAATGACCCTGCTGAGGGGGTTTGGGCTCACCTTAAGTACGAGGGTGGCGTTCACCGGGTTCAGCGGGTTCCTGCTACTGAGTCCCAGGGGCGAATCCACACCTCAGCTGCCGGTGTGCTGGTTTTCCCTGAGGTAGATGAGCCTGAGGAAATTGAAATTAACCAGAATGATTTGAAGATTGATGTTTACCGGTCTTCTGGTCCTGGTGGTCAGTCAGTGAACACTACTGACTCGGCTGTGCGTATTACCCACCTGCCTACCGGCATTGTGGTTGCTATGCAGAACGAGAAGTCTCAGATTCAGAACCGTGAAGCTGCTATGCGTGTGCTGCGGGCCCGCCTTTTGGCCTGGCAGCAGGAGCAGATTGACGCTGAGAACGCTGAGAAGCGCCACTCTCAGGTGCGTACCATGGACCGGTCTGAGCGGATTCGTACCTATAACTTCCCTGAGAACCGGATTGCTGATCACCGGACCGGCTATAAGGCCTACAACCTGGATGCTGTCTTGAACGGAGATCTGGGGGCTGTGATTCAGTCTGCTATTGAGATGGATGAGGCCGCCCGCTTAGAGAAGCTAGGCCAGGAAGCCAAGTAGGCGTGCAGACCTTTAGCCTGGAGCCCGGCGAGGACCTTGATGGGGCCCTTCGCCGGGCCACTGCCTACCTGAGCCAGGCAGGGATTGCGTCAGCTGCTGCTGATGCCCAGCTGCTGGCCGCCTACCTGCTCGAAGAGCAGGGGGCTGGCCCCTGCTCCCGGGGGAGGGTCCAGGCCCTGGCCCTGGCTGGGGCGCCGGTTCCCGAGGGCTTTTCTGAGCTGGTTCAGACCCGCTCCCAGCGGGTTCCCCTGCAGCATATTACCGGCCAGGGGCCCTTCTGGACCCTGACCTTGAAGGTGGGACCGGGGGTCTTTATTCCCCGGCCTGAAACTGAGCTGCTGGTGGAGCGGGCCCTTGCTGCCTACCGCCAGCTTGATCAGGCAGGTCTCTTGCCCCAGGAACCTCTAATAGCTGATTTCTGCACTGGTTCTGGGGCGATTGCAGCTGCCCTGGCCACGGAGCTTCCTGAAGCTAGGATTAGTGCAATTGAACTTTCAGATCAGGCCCTGGCCTATGCTGAGCAGAACCTGGCTGCCTACCGGCAGGTAAGCCTGCTTCAGGGCGATGCTAGAGAGGCCCTTGCCGGTTTTGAGGGGCGCTTGAGTCTAATTACCTCGAATCCTCCCTATATTCCAGCTGCCCAGATTCCTGCTGATCCTGAGGTTGCCGACTATGACCCTCCTCTGGCCCTCTACGGGGGTGGGGAACTGGGTATGGACCTGCCTAGGGCCCTTGCCGCCCGCGCCTGGGAGCTTTTGCAGCCTGGGGGTTTTTTGATCATGGAACATGATGAAAGCCAAGGTCAGCTCATGCGCACCCTCTTTGAGGAGCTCGGATTTACCGGCCTTGAGCTGCTTGAGGATCTGGCCGGAAAAGCCCGCCATACTTGTGCCTATAAACCCCTGCTGCCAGCTGGCTAATGTGAAAGAATGGAAAGCGTGAAAGCAACCATCGTAAGTGCCACTGATGGAGCCCCCCTAGACTCAGCGGTGACTACCGCCCGGTCGGCTATCAGTGCCCAGAAAACTATTGTGATCCCCACCGATACTGTCTACGGTATTGCAGCTGATGCCTTCTCTCTTGAGGCAGTCAGCGCCCTGCTTGCTGCTAAGGGGCGAAGCAGGCAGATGCCTCCGCCGGTGCTGATTTTTGATCAGTCTGTGCTGCCGGGTCTAGCTGATCAGGTCTCTGCTGATGCCCAGGCCTTGGCTGAAGAGTTTTGGCCCGGGCCCCTGACCCTCATTTTTTACGCCCAGCCCTCTTTGAACTGGGATTTGGGGGATACCCAGGGGACGGTGGCCTTACGGGTTCCCAACGATCCCTTTGCCCTGGAGCTGCTGCGGGCAGTTGGGCCCCTTGCCGTTTCTTCTGCTAATAAGACCGGCCGGCCAGCTGCAACTACTGCCGCTGAGGCCTTTGACCAGCTGGGAAACGATGTTGAGGTCATTATTGATGCTGGTCCTAGGCCTGAGGGGCGGGCTGAAGATCAGCCCTCTCACCTGGTCAAGCCTTCTACTATTGTCGATTGCACCTCTGACCGGCTGGTAGTAGTCCGTGAGGGCGCTATTAGTGTTGAGCAGCTGCGCCAGCTGGCCCCTGGCATTATGACCAGGGCTGAGTTTGAGGCCCAGGAAAGGGCCCGGCAGGAGGGGCAGGCCGCTAGCCAGCAGACCGGGCAGGCCCTGGCTGCTTCTAACGATACTGCCAGCACAGCTCTAGCTCCTGGCGGTGGTGAGCACCGGGCTGAGGAAGAGGCAGAGCCAGGTTTTGAGCTGGCCCGCCCAGCTGCCCAGGCCCAGGCTGGTTCCCTGGCTTCTTCCCTGCTAACTCCTGTTAGCGGTGAGGTTGATCAGCGCCGTACCCGCCAGGCCCAGCAGGGCCGCTCTTCACGGCCAGAGCCTTCTACTCCACCCCTCTCTAGAGAGGCAGCCCGCTTCCTCGTCTTTGGGCCCTCAGACAGCCAGATAGATCTAGCTACTGAGCCAGCTCTAGCCCCTGAGGCTGCTGAGGCTCTAGAAGCAGCCCAGGAAGCAGACTCTTAGGAGCTTTTTGCCTGGAGTAAGAACCTAGCCCCCACCCTGATCTGTTGTTGGATACAGGGTAGGGGCTAGGTTTTTTTCTAGGTTTTTTCTGGGCTTTTTCTAGCTATCGGCAGAGAACTTTCGATCCTGCTTACTGCCCAGGGCTGAGTGGGCGCTTCGCAGAACCTCTTCAATCCGCGGGCTGGGAACCAGTCCCTCAGCCCGGGCCCAGCTGTCATCAATGTCCTGGCCAAACCACATCACCTCAATACGGCGCAGGGGGCCAGAGAAGGTTTCACCCAGGAGCCGATTGACCAGCTGGCCTAGGGCCAGGACGCTACGGCAGAGGGGCTCTGGCAGCCTGAGGGGCAGGCGGCGGCCAGCGTCAATAATGACCGATTCGGTAGTAGCCCCTTCCCAGGGCTGCAGAACAATTGCAGGTAGCTTGCCCTGGTAGCTGCCCAGGAGCTGAACGAACTCAGCGAGGGCGTAGTTTGAGGAGACCGGGCTGGGCCTGCTAGCACCGGCAATTGAGGCTAGGGGAGAGGAGGCAAACTTGGCAAAGGCTTCGGTGGTTCTTCTACCTGATCCCTGCACGCTTGTAGCCCGCAGAATACAGATTTCTAGGGCGTGGTCGGCTGCAACGAAGGCCGGTTTGCTGGAGGGGGCAGCTGGGAACTGGGAGTCCTTAGAGCCGGGGGCCTGGCCTTCTTGGGCCTGGGCCTCAATGAAGCGAGAAAGGGCTAGTAGGACCTCTTCACCCAGGGCCTTTGAGAAGGAGTAGGCTGAGAAGGGCTGGGTATCAGGGCTGCTGGTGAGCCGGGGCTGGTGGCCTAGAACGGCTGCTGAACTGAGGTGGATAACCCGTTGCACCCCTGTTCTTTGGGCGGCAATGGCGATCACTGCCGGCAGAAGGGCGTTGGCCCCCAGGAGGGGGGCTAGGTCCTTCTGGTCTGGGGCGGCTAGGCCAGAGGCGTTAATAACCAGGTCACAGCCGGCAAAGGATTCAGCCAGGCTATCAATGATTCCATCCAGCTTCCGGGCCTCTTCAATGAGGCGGTCAGCCTGGTCTGTGCGGGTAACAAGGCGGGGGGCCTCTACAGCTTCAAATTCAATCCCCTGGCTCGCTAAGCGGGCCACAATGGATGATCCTACAAAGCCACTGGCACCAATGACTTTCCACCTGGGTTGGGCCATAGTCTGCCTTCCTTCTTGGGTCGCTGGGCCTGCCTCCTGCTGAGGTAGCCACTCCTAAGTCAAGAGTGTCATAGGAGGCCGGTAAATACACGGAGGCTGGGCCACATTTGGGCGGAGAAAGCTACTTAGAAGCTGGGGCTGAGACTTTCACCAGTTTGGTTCGGTAAACTCTTTCTAGAGTTGGTCCTTCCTTCTATCCCTAGAGGGGGGCTGGCTGCGCCTGCTAGCTGCTATGAAAGGAAACCTAATCCATGAGCCCTGACCTTCCCCAGCAGGTAGCTGTCCAGGAGCAGATTGTGGCTGTGGTGGTCACCTACAACAGGCTCCACCTGCTCAAAAAAACCCTGGCAGGCCTAGAAGCAGGCAGCCTAAGGCCCCAGACGGTTGTCATTGTTGATAATGCCTCAAGCGACGGAACCGGGGACTACCTAGCCCAGCTAGAGACCCCCCTTAACCTTGATCTAGTGACCTTGAGCAAGAACCTGGGCGGGGCAGGTGGCTTTACGGTAGGCATTGACCGGGCCCTAGCCCGCCACCAGGCAGATCTGGTCTGGGTAATGGATGATGATACCGAACCGACTGAATCAACCCTTCTAGAGGCCTACCGGGTCTGGGCCTCCTACTCACCTGTTCGGGCCCACCGGCCGGCAGTTGTTGCCTCTAAGGTGGTCTGGACTGATGGGCGAGACCACCCCATGAACACCATGCGAACCATGTTTGCAGCCGGTGCCCAGCGTCAGGCCCGGGCCCAGAGCCTTGGGGCCCGGCCGATTCGCTCAGCCTCTTTCGTTTCAATCCTGATGGATGGGGCAGCTATGAGGGCAACTGACCTTCCCCTGGCTGATTTCTTCATCTGGAATGATGACTTTGAGTACACCACCCGGCTTATTCAACACAGCCAGGGCCTGGCAACAGACCGGTCAGTGGCCCTGCACCATACACAGACTTTCGGTACAACCGACGCTAGCCCCGGGCCCCGCTTTTACAATGATGTGCGCAATAAGCTCTGGGTATTTTGTGGCCGCCGCACCCTCAACCCCCTAGAGAAGGTCCTCTATGGGGGCTCAACGGCCCGCCTCTGGGTAAGTACCCTTCTGCGGACCCCAGATAAAAGGACCTACCTGACCTATTTCATCGAGGGCCTGCGCGATGCCCTGAAGGGCTGGAGGTCTAATGAAGAGGTTCTAGCTGGGGTCTATGAGCTTGAAACTCCCCAGCTGGCTAGGCAGAAGAGGGAAGATGAGCACGGCAGTGACTTTACGGTTCTCATGAGTGTCTATGCTGCTGATTCTCCCAGGGCCCTAGCAGAGGCTCTTCGGTCGAACACCCAGGATCAGACCCTTCCTCCCTCCCTGCTCCTGCTGGTTGAGGACGGGCCCCTGCCCCCGGCACTTGAAGAGGTCATTTCAGAGCATGTTGCCAGCTGCCCTATTCCAACCCGCCGGCTTCAGCTTCAGCAGAACGTGGGGCTAGCAGCTGCCCTGAGGGAGGGGCTAGCTGCCTGCCCCAGCCAGCTTGTTGCCCGGGCTGATGCTGATGATATTTCCCTGCCCACCCGCTTTGAGCGGCAGATACCTCTGCTAGCTGCTGGCCGCTATGACCTCTTGGGCTCAGCGATGGAAGAGTTTGGCGGTGAAGAAAGCGGTCAGCCGGTAATCCGCCAGGTTCCTCAAGAGGCAGAGCAGATTAAGAAGGTCTTTCCCTCCCGCAACCCCTTCCTACACCCCACGGTGGTTTTTAGGAAGGAGGCTGTTGAGGCCGTTGGTAGCTACCAGCCCCTGGAGGGGGCTGAGGACTACTGGCTCTGGGGCCGGATGCTCAAGGCCGGCTACCGGCTGGGTAACCTGCCTGAGCCCTTGGTTCGCTACCGGGTCACTGAGGCCTATAAGAAGCGCGGGGGACTAGCTGCCCTCAGGCAGGATCTTTCCATCCAGCGCAGGCTCTATACTGGTGGTTTGACCACTGCACCTCAGGCGGCAGGGAATCTGCTGATTCGCTCCCTCTACCGGCTTGCCCCCCAGGGGCTTAGGGTAGCTGCCTTCCGCCAGATGACAGCCCGACCTTCCTCACTGACCAGCAGAAAGGGCACGAATGCCTAAAGATGAGTCCTTGCAGACAAGCGCCCTGCCCCTGCTGACTTCTTCTTCTGAACGTAAGACCTGGTGGAAGTATGTTCAGATTCTTCTAGACTCCCTGGCCTGGCTGCTGGCCCTGCCTGCTGCCTTCTTGCTCCGCTACGGCCTGGATATGAGTCTGATTAACCCGGCCGGTTTGAGTATGGTGGCCCTGATTATGGTGGCCCTGCAAATTGGTGGCGGTATCCTTCTAGGCCTTTACCGGGGCAGGCATAGCTATGGGACCTTGCAGGAGGGGAGTAAGCTCTACCCCCTCATGCTCATTAACCTGGTGATTATGCAGGGGTTGCTCATGGTCTTCTCCCGCTCCTTTGGGGTGCCGCGGTCGGTGGTTATTATTGCCTTCCCCATCGCTATTTTGCTCATGATGGGCTTTCGCTATACCAAGCGGATTTATGAGGAGACCATGAACCGGCCCAGCGGGGAGGGGACCCAGAAGGTCATTGTGTATGGGGCCGGCTTCTTGGGCCGAAACCTGGTTTCTTCTTTGATGACTGACCCTAAGGCCAAGTACCTGCCGGTTTCAATCGTTGATGATGACCGGTCAGTGAAGAACGCCCGGATTCATTCAGTGAAGGTGGAGGGCACGAGTGCTGATCTTGCTGAGCTGGTTCAGCGTCATGGGGCTAAGAAGGTCTTAATCGCTATTGGTGAGGAAATCCCAGAGCGCCGCCTTGTTCGTCTGGCTCAGGCTATGAAGGAGCTGGGGGTTGAGACTATTCGCATTAATTCGGCGGTTCCGGATTTTTCCAGGACCTCTGATCAGAATGAGAAGGCTACAGAGAGGGAACTTCTAGAGAAGATCCGGGGCAAGATTGACTACCAGATTGATCAGCAGAAGATTTCTTCTTACCTGAAGGGTAAGCGGGTTCTGGTTACTGGGGCCGGTGGGTCTATTGGTTCTGAGCTTTGCCGGCAGATTCAGCGCTATGAGCCAGCTGAGCTGATGATGCTGGATAGGGATGAGTCCCTGCTGATGGATACCCGCTATTCCTTAACCGGCCTTTCCAGCCTCGATGATCCGAGTGTGATTCTTGCTGATGTACGAGATGCTGAGGCCCTAGAGGCTATTTTCCTTGAACGTAAACCTCAGGTTGTATTTCATGCTGCTGCCCTCAAGCATGTTTCTGCCCTTGAGGCCTACCCCAAGGAGGCTTACAAGACCAATACCTTGGGTACAGCCAACGTCCTTAAGGCTTCAGCTTTAGTTGAGGTTGAGGTTTTTGTTAATATTTCTACCGACAAGGCAGCTGACCCTACCACCGCTCTGGGCCAGTCAAAGCGGTCAGCTGAGATGCTCACAAGCTGGTACGGTCAGCAGCAGCAAAAGCCCTACCTATCTGTTCGTTTTGGGAACGTCTTTGGCTCCCGGGGTTCGATCAAACCCCTCTTTACCAAGCAGATCCTTGACGGCGGGCCCCTGACTGTCACCGACCGGAACGCCAGCCGCTATTTTATGCTCATTCCTGACGCCTGCCTGCTGGTTATGCTGGCCGGTGCCCTGGGCCAGGCTGGGGAGGTGATGGTCCTTGATATGGGCCAGCCGGTCAAAATTATGAAGGTAGCTGAGCACATGCGCAGCCTCTATGAGCGCTTTGACGTTTCGATTGAGGTCATTGGCCTGCGCCCGGGTGAAAAGCGCGATGAGGTTCTTTTTGGGGCTAGCGAACAGGCCCAGCCCTGCCCAGAAAACCCCAATATTATGAGGGCTAAGGCCCCCAGCCTTGGCCCAGAAGAGCTTGACTACGGCTCCTGGCTAGAGAACTACCGGAAGCACCGGGGCTACCAGCGAACCGAACATCAGGGGCAGGAGGCCTAGGACCTATGACAGATCAGCTAAAAATTAGCCTGCTGGCCTTCAGCCTAGCCTTCCTGGCCGGCGGGCTCCTGCCCTTAGCTGTTGGGCCCCTCTTGCACCGCTGGAATCTGGTTGATATTCCTACAGCCCGTTCCTCCCATAGCAGCCCGGTCTACCGGGGGATGGGGCTGGCAACAGCCCTTGGGGCCATTCTTGCCTTTAGCACCTGCCTGCTAGCTGGCCTGATTCCCACCGACCGCTCTATTGCCCTCTGGGTCCTGCTGGGGATGCTTGCCTCCCTAGCCCTGGGCTGGGCAGAGGACTACCGGGGAGTCTCAATCAGCAAGAGGGCTACTTTGCAGCTGGGAATTGGCCTGGCTGTTACCTTAGGGATTACTGCCATGCTGGGAACCTCTATCTACTGGGTTCCCCTGGGGGTGCTGGCCATTGCAGCCTACATCAATGTGGTCAATTTTATGGATGGCATTAACGGGATCTCTAGCCTGCACGGGGGTCTAGTGGGTCTGGCCTATGCCTATGCTGGCTGGGCCAACGGGCTGCCCTGGCTCCTAGCTGCTGGCCTGGCCCTAGCTGGCTCCTTCCTAGCCTTCCTGCCCTGGAATATCCGCCCCGGCAAGAACGTCTTTTTGGGGGATGCAGGTTCCTACTTCCTCGGCGGCGCCATAGCCTCAATGGCAGTCGGGGCCTTCCTCTCTGGGGTTTATGTTGAATACATTTTGGCCCCCCTGCTGGTCTACTTAGCTGATACGGGAACCACCCTGCTGCGGCGGGTGCTCAAGGGGGAGCAGTGGTACAAGCCCCACCGGACCCACACCTACCAGCGGCTGACTGACTGCGGGCTGAGCCATCTGGCCAGTGCTGGGGTTGTTAGCTTAACAACAATCCTGGTGACCTTGATTTCTGTCTGGGCCCTGCCCTTTGAAACCCAGAGTGCCCTAGGTGCTGCCCTCTTGGTGCTGCTGATTCTGGCCCTTTACCTGAGCCTGCCGAACCTGCTTAGGAGGTTTAAGTCAGGTGCTTAGGTCTAAGCCCTTGCCCCAGGGGACAATGCCCTGGGCTAGCATGTTCTCACGCATTAGTATGGCTTTGGCTATCCTTGCCCTAGTCGGTACGATAGGGGGTGGGCTCAGTGCAGGACTGCCGGCAGCTGCTGGTTTCCTCTCTGGCCTGGCCCTGGTCTACCTGACCTTTGCAAGTGGGGTTCTGCTCATGCTTCTGACTCAGAAGCGGTCCATGAAAACAGCGGCCCTTGCACTGCTGGCCTCCTACCCGGTGAAGATACTGATCTTTACCTGCCTGCTGCTTCTGGCCCCTTTGCCAGAGGCCTGGAGGAACGGATGGATGCTCACCGGTAGCCTCTTGGCCCTAGGGGTTCAGCTTGTCATGGAAACAAAAATTATCTGGAAACAGAGAATCCTTTACTTCGATTCGGTAGGATAAGACTTAGGCAAAGGAGCGAACAGATATGGGCAAGGCTGACCAGAAATGGTATAGGCAGGATAAGCAGCTCCGAACAGCTGGCCAACTGGTTGCTGGCGGAGGAACTGCTGGAGCTTTTATGACTCTGCTCTATGTCCTGATAGGCATTGGTATCTGGTCTTTGGTAGGCTATGGTCTGGACCACTTGTTTCAGACTCAATGGCTAGTCTGGGCCGGGGGAGTCCTGGGGGCTTGCGGTGGAATTTACCTGGTCTTTATCCACATGCACCATCGCACATAAGAACTAGCTCCTTGGAGCTGGGTGTACATACAACTTTTTATTCTTTGAATATTTTTGAGGTTGCTTGCTTCAAGTAACCGAGACGAATGCAGGAAAGGACTTGCCTTGATATCAAACGGGCTAGTTGTCGCAGCGGGAGAACAGCAGGGCTATGTTCCGCCCACCATCGATGAGATGCACCTACCGGCCATCTTCTCAGTGGGCAGTTTTGAGTTCAGCAAGCAGATGCTGCTGGTACTGCTCTCTGTGGTTATTGTGGCTGGTTTCTTCATCTACGCTGCTCGTAAGCAGGCTATGGTGCCCTCCCGCACCCAGTTCGTGGGTGAAATGGGCTATGGGCTAGTACGTAACAGCCTGGGTAAGGAACTCATCGGGGCCCACCACTACAAGCCCTTCGTTCCCCTGCTCTTTACCGCCTTCTTCTTCATCCTGGTCAATAACCTCTACGGTTCAATTCCCTTCGTGCAGCTGCCGACCATGTCTCACGTAGGCTCAGCCTACGCCCTAGCAGGCATTGCCTACATCACCTGGGTAGGCATCGGTATTAAGCGCAAGGGTCTGGGTAAGTTCTTCAAGGACATGACCATGCCCTCTGGCGTTCCTCCGCTGGTTTACGTCATTCTGATTCCCATTGAGTTCATGTCTAACATGCTCATCCGCCCTGCAACCCACGCCCTGCGTCTCTTCGCTACCATGTTCGGTGGCCACCTGGCCATTATGGTTGCAGCCTCCCTGACCCAGTACCTGATTGTCGAAGCCGGCGGAATTGCAGCCTTCGCCTCCATCGGTTCAGGTGCCCTGGGCCTCTTCCTCTACTTCCTGGAACTGATGATCCAGGCTATCCAGGCCTACGTCTTTACCCTGCTCCTAGCGGTTTACCTGCAGGGTTCAGTCTCTGAAGGCCACTAATAACATATAGGTTTTCTCCAGCAGAACCTGCTGGATGAGAAAAGCAACCCGCACCCAGCGGGGAGTATCCACCATCAATACTCTGTCTGGGCTCCTAGGCCTTGGCCTTGAGCCCAAAGACACTGTGAAAGGAAACAAACATAATGGAACTCACCGGTTCACTTACCGCAGTTGGTTACGGTCTCTCAGCAATCGGCGGTGGCATCGGCGTAGGTCTGATCTTCGCTGCCTACATGACCTCTGTTGCCCGTCAGCCTGAGTCTCAGCGGACCCTGCAGCCCATGCTCTTCCTGGGCTTCGCCCTGGTTGAAGCACTGGCAGTTCTCGGCCTGGTTCTGGCATTTATCAAGTAAATTCCGGCACCCGCCGAAAGATTGACCAAACTACAGAACAGGAAAATTCCCTATGTCTCATCTAATGGCAGCAGCAGAGGGCGCTAACCCTCTGATTCCTAATGTCTGGGAAATCGCCATTACCGCCATCGGGTTCCTGCTCCTCCTCTTCATCGTCACCCGTTACGTCGTCCCGGCCTTTGAAAAGATCTACCAGGACCGTAAGGAAGCAATTGAGGGTGGTCTAGCCAAGGCTGAGAAGGCCCAGGCAGAAGCCGCAGCAGCTCGCGAAGAGTACGGCCAGCAGCTCGAAAGCGCTCGTCTGGAAGCTCAGAAGATTCGCGAAGAAGCCCGTGCCGAAGGTGATGCCATTGTGGCTGAAGCTAAGGAACGAGCCCTTCTAGAGGCAGCCCGGATCACCGAAAACGCCCAGAAGACCATCGAAGCCGAACGAGCAGCAGCTGCTGCCTCACTTCGCACTGAAGTTGGGGCTCTGGCTACCTCCCTGGCCGGCAAGATTGTGGGTGAATCCCTCAAGGATGATGAACGATCTGCACGTGTAGTCGATCGTTTTCTTGCTGATCTGGACGCACAGCAGGCAGGTGTAGCCCGCTAATGTCAGCAGTATCGACTGAATCACTGAATAAGGTGGAACAGGTTCTGGCAGCCCAGGCTGCCGCTAACCCGACCCATCTCGCAGAAGAACTCTTCGCTCTTGTCGATCTGATCGACAGCAACGGAGGGTTGAGGCGAGGTCTCACTGATCCTTCCCGCCAGCCAGAACAGCGGGCAGCAATTGCCCGAGCTGTTCTCTCATCCAAGATCTCAGCGGCCGCCCTGGCCGTCCTGACCACAGCAGCTGAAGCCCGCTGGAGCCAGGAAAGGGATCTAGCCGATGCCCTAGAGCAGGCAGCAGTCCTGGCCCTAGCCCTATCGGCTGAGAAGCGCGGTGCAGGAGAGGCCCTAGAGCAGACCGTCAACCAGCTTTTGACCTTCATCAGGGCTGTCGACTCCTCTGCCCAGGCACAGGCGGCTCTAGCTGACACTAAAGCACCTGACACAGCACTGAAGAAGCTAGCCCTTTCAGTAGGTGGGCCCCAGTCCACTCCTGAAGGCAAGCTTCTGCTGGAACGGGTTGCCACCGGCAAACGGGGTAGCACCTCCGCCCGCCTGGCCAACCAGTTCCTTGAAATCATCGTCAAGCGTCAAAACCGTTGGATTGCCCGGGTTAGCTCTGCAGCCCCCCTGAGCCCAGCTCAGCTAGAGCAGCTGCACCTATCCCTGAACAAGACCTACGGCAAGGAATTGAAGCTCGATGTCACAGTAGACTCCTCCCTCTTGGGCGGTCTACGGGTCCAGGTAGGAGACGAAGTCATTGATGGCTCCCTCTCTGCCCGCCTAGCAGACCTGAGTCGAGCCTTTGCCTAGGTAATGGACCTGTCGAGACCTCGACGGTGATTGAGAAGATACCCGATACTCTAGCCACTGACTACCAGTAGAGACCTTAGAGCATCAGACAAGTTTCGGTGAGCCTGCCAGACCCCGGCAGGCCCCACCAACAAATTAGGAGAGCAGGGACATAAGATGGCCGATTTGACCATCAACGCCGAGGATGTCCGTAAGGCGCTAGACGAATTCGCAGCGTCCTACGAACCCGGCAATGCAGAGCGCGTAGAGGTGGGTCGGGTTGCATCAGCATCCGACGGCATCGCACGCGTTGAGGGTCTTCCCTCAGTAATGGCCAACGAGCTTCTTCGCTTTGAAGATGGCACCCTTGGCCTGGCACAGAACCTCGACACCCGTGACATTGGTGTCATCATCCTAGGTGACTTCACCGGTATTGAAGAAGGCCAGGAAGTTCACCGGACCGGCGAGGTTCTTTCAGTACCCGTAGGCGACGCCTACCTGGGCCGTGTAGTTGACCCCCTGGGCAACCCCATTGACGACCTGGGCGAGATTGAAGCAGAGGGCCGCCGCGCCCTTGAACTTCAGGCTCCCGGCGTTACCCAGCGTAAGAGCGTTCACGAGCCCCTTCAGACCGGTCTGAAGGCAATCGACGCCATGATCCCCATCGGCCGCGGTCAGCGTCAGCTGATCATTGGTGACCGCCAGACCGGTAAGACCGCCATCGCAGTCGATACCATTCTGAACCAGAAGGACAACTGGGCCAGCGGGGACCCCAACAAGCAGGTTCGCTGTGTCTACGTAGCTATCGGCCAGAAGGCCTCTACTATCGCAGCGGTCCGTGAAACCCTCAAGCAGCAGGGCGCCCTGGAGTACACCACCATCGTGGCTTCTCCTGCCTCTGACGCAGCAGGCTTCAAGTACCTTGCTCCCTACACCGGTAGCGCCATTGGCCAGCACTGGATGTACGGCGGCAAGCACGTACTGATCATCTTTGATGACCTGTCCAAGCAGGCTGAAGCCTACCGTGCAGTTTCCCTGCTCCTTCGCCGCCCGCCGGGCCGTGAAGCCTACCCCGGTGACGTCTTCTACCTCCACTCCCGCCTGCTTGAGCGCTGTGCAAAGCTCTCAGACGAGCTGGGTGCAGGTTCAATGACCGGTTTCCCCATCATTGAAACCAAGGCAAACGACGTCTCGGCCTTCATTCCCACCAACGTCATCTCCATTACCGACGGTCAGATCTTCCTACAGTCAGACCTCTTCAACGCCAACCAGCGTCCTGCAGTTGACGTAGGTATCTCCGTCTCCCGTGTTGGTGGTGCAGCCCAGACCAAGGCCATGAAGAAGGTCTCCGGTACCCTGAAGCTAGACCTAGCCCAGTTCCGTGCCATGGAAGCCTTTGCCATGTTCGCCTCTGACCTGGATGACGCCTCTAAGGCTCAGCTGACCCGTGGTGCTCGCCTGACCGAGCTCCTGCGTCAGCCCCAGTACACCCCTTACGCTGTTGAAGACCAGGTTGTCTCTATCTGGGCCGGCACCAAGGGCTACCTCGATGATCTGGAAGTTTCAGACGTTCTCCGTTTTGAAGCTGAATTCCTCGATCACCTGCGCCGGACCAGCACTGTTCTGCAGGACATCGCCACCAGCGGCAAGCTAGAGGATGATACCGAAGCAGCCCTGAAGGCAGCAATCGTTGACTTCAAGAAGGGCTTCCGCTCAGAAGGCAGCAGCAACCTGGTTGAAGCCGGCCGCGAAGAGCACGCTCCTCTGGCAGACAGCGAAGTATCACAAGAAACCATCGGTTAGCGATTTTCCTAGCAGGTAACTGGCCCCTTCAACCGTAAGGGGGGAGGGGCCAGGAACCCTAGGAGTGAAAGGAATCTCTATGGGAGCCCAGATTAGGGTTTACCGCCAAAAGATTACTTCAACATCGTCTATGAAGAAGATCTTCAAGGCGATGGAGATGATCGCAACCTCACGCATTAACAAGGCCCGGAAGAGCGCAGAGGCTGCCAGCCCCTACGCTAACGCACTGACCAAGGCCGTCACTGCTATTGCGACCCAGCACCACATTGAGCACCCCCTTCTGCGGGCAGGCTCAGAAAAGAAGACTGGCCGCGCAGCGATTTTGGTGATGACCAGCGACCGTGGTCTTGCAGGCTCATACTCCTCATCAGTCCTGAAGAAAACTGAAGGTCTGATTGAGAAGCTCCGTAGCGAAGGCCGCCAGGCCCAGCTCTACCTGATGGGCCGGAAGGCAAAGTCCTACTTTGAATTCCGGGAACGGGACTACGAGCAGGCCTGGGAAGGGAACACCGACAACCCCAATATTGAGATGGCAATCGCAGCCCGCGACGCCTTCCTAGCCGCCTACGAAAACGGCCAGGTTGACGAACTTTACATCGTCTACACCGAATTCGTTTCAATGGTGACCCAGGAAACCCGGGTTCTGCGTCTGCTGCCCATTGAGGTTGCCGATGCCCGTCAGCTAGGTGTTGAAATCCTGCCCGGTGAAAAGCTAGAAGATGACCAGTTCCAGCAGAACTCCGTCTTCGAGTTTGAACCCAATCCCCAGGAAGTCCTTGACCAGCTTCTGCCCCGCTACATTGCCTCCCGCATCTTTGCCTGTCTGCTAGAAGCAGCAGCCTCAGAACTTGCATCCCGCCAGCGCGCGATGAAGTCAGCAGGGGATAACGCTGATGAGCTGATCAAGAAGTACACCCGCCTGATGAACAATGCTCGCCAGGCTGAAATTACCCAGGAGCTCAGTGAGATTGTTGGCGGTGCCGACGCCCTCGCCTCCTAACCCACCACAACTTTCCACTCTCTACACAAGTAAGTGAGAACAATGACTGCCACTCTGAACGAATCGGCTCAGGCGCCGGCTCAGGGCGCAACCGGTCGTATTGCTCGCGTTATCGGCCCTGTCGTTGACGTCGAGTTCCCCGCCGGTCAGGTCCCTGACATCTATAACGCCCTAACTGCCGAGCTAACCCTCAACGGCACCACCCGCACCATCACCTTCGAGACCGCCCAGCACCTGGGTGACTCCCTGGTTCGGGCAATCTCCCTGCAGCAGACTGACGGCCTGGTCCGTGGTCAGGCTGTTGTGGACACCGGTGCCCCCATCTCCGTCCCCGTTGGTGACGGTGTTAAGGGCCACATCTTTAACGTCCTGGGTGACGCTCTGGATGTACCCAACGACCAGATTAAGGCCGACACCTACTGGCCTATCCACCGCACCGCTCCCGGCTTTGCCGACCTTGAAGGTTCAACCGAGATGCTGGAAACCGGCATCAAGTCCATCGACCTTCTGACCCCCTACATCAAGGGCGGTAAGATTGGCCTCTTCGGTGGTGCAGGTGTTGGTAAGACCGTTCTGATCCAGGAAATGATTACCCGCGTTGCCCGTAACTTCGGTGGTACCTCTGTATTCACCGGTGTTGGTGAGCGTACCCGTGAAGGTAACGACCTCTGGGTTGAAATGGAAGAAGCAGGCGTTCTTAAGGACACCGCCCTGGTCTTCGGCCAGATGGACGAGCCGCCTGGAACCCGTCTGCGCGTTGCCCTGACCGGCCTGACCATGGCCGAGTACTTCCGTGACGTTCAGAACCAGGACGTTCTGCTCTTCATCGATAACATCTTCCGCTTCACCCAGGCAGGTTCAGAGGTTTCAACCCTGCTCGGCCGTATGCCCTCTGCTGTGGGCTACCAGCCTAACCTGGCTGACGAAATGGGTCTGCTCCAGGAGCGCATCACCTCAACCCGTGGTCACTCCATCACCTCCATGCAGGCTATTTACGTTCCTGCGGATGACTACACTGACCCGGCTCCTGCCACCACCTTCGCCCACCTGGATGCAACCACCGAGCTTTCTCGTGAAATTGCCTCCCGTGGTCTCTACCCTGCAATTGACCCCCTGTCTTCCACCTCCCGAATCCTGGACCCCCAGTACATCGGGCAGGAGCACTACGACACCGCTATTCAGGTCAAGGCAATTCTGCAGGAAAACAAGGAACTGCAGGACATCATCGCCATCCTGGGTGTAGATGAACTCTCTGAAGAGCAGAAGGTTGTTGTGGCCCGTGCTCGCCGCATTGAGCAGTTCCTCTCCCAGAACACCTACACTGCTAAGCAGTTCACCGGTGTTGAAGGTTCAACTGTTCCCATCAAGGAAACCATCGAATCCTTCCAGATGATCTGCCGCGGCGATGTTGACCACATCCCTGAGCAGGCCTTCTACAA
>JAXDRN010000037.1:0-25619 GCA_034090985.1 Rothia sp. (in: high G+C Gram-positive bacteria)
CGTTTTGGTTGAAAGTATCGAGAATTTCGGGTGGGCGCCGTTTCATCACATAGATCACGATATTGGTGTCGAGCATATAGGTCAGCATTAGAAGTCCTCGCGCTCAGGTTGGCTTCCGTCATCGCGGGAGCTCATAAAATCGTCCGTTACGGCGGGGGCATTCGGGGCGAAGAAGCTGTCCCATACTGCCCCTTCCGGGGCTATGATGCGCTCTAAACCTACCTTGCGTACATTGACTTTTTTGACGTTTTCGCTAAAACGCATATGTGCGGGCAGGCGAACTGCCTGGGTTCTGTTGTTCATAAAAACTGTTGACTGAGTCATGAGAAACCTCCTGCTATATACATTAAATGTATACCTATATTGCCGAGGTGAACAGAGTGTGAGGGGGCGTAAGGAAGCCGCGCCGCGCTTGGGGCTGGGCGTGACCGGGGCTACGCTTAGAGAGCAGGAACACTGATACGTCGAAGGTGAGGATCATGGGCAAGAAGCCAGAACTCAGCAAGGAACTCAAGCGCTCTAGTGGCAAGGCACAAAAGCGCTATCTTAAGGCCTACAGCAGGGCCCTGGAGCAGCACGGTAAGGAGAAGAAGGCCCGCAAGCAGGCCCTGAAGGAGCTTGAGAAGAAGTACGAGCTGGTGGGTAAGGAGTACACAAAGGTTGCCGATAAGCCCCAGCCTGCCTCTGCCAGTAAAGACAGTAAAGATAAGGGCAAGGAGAAGGCTAAGGCTAAGAAGGTAGCTCAGAAGGTAAAGGCAGAGAAGAAACTCCAGCCGAAGAAGAAGCTCCAGCCGAAGAAGTCAGCTCAGAAGGGCTCGCAGAAGGCAGAAACTAAGAAGTCCAAAAAAACTGAGTCTAAGAAGGTACAGCAGAAGGCCGCAGCCCAGCCTGAGGCTGAGCTGATCCTGCCTGATCTTCCGCAGGTCAGAGAAGTAGCCAGCGGCGCCCCAGAGCCTCTGGAGACCCAGAGCCTGCCCCCGGCTGAGGCCCCTGCCCAGGAGGCAGACTCCACCTCCGATGCGCAGGAGGGCCAGCCCCTTCCGCCCGCACCCTTGCGCCCTCTAGAGGAGCTCACTCGCGCTGAGCTCTATGAGCTAGCCAAGCAGCTAAAAATACCGGGCCGCTCTAGCATGAACAAGGGAGCCCTTTTCACTGCCGTAGGCGCCGCCTACTAGAAAAGGCCAAAAGATCGCGCACCGGGGGCCAGCTGAGTCTGGCCCCCCTTTTTTTCTGTGGTGGGGGAGGGGGCCAGTTGAACTGGGCTTAATCATGCCCCGGCCAGCGGGCTGCCCACCCCATAAAACCCAATGTGACCTGGGTCTGTGAGCAAGTAGCTATTACACAGAGACCTTATAAAGAGTAGGCTTAATGCCTATGTCTTCTACGCAAATACACCCCAACCCTGAAACTGGAGCGAACCCGGTCACTGAACCGGCAGCGCACACCACATCAATGCCCACCGCCCATAAACTAGAACGCCAGGAGTTCCTGCTCCTGGCCATCATGGTCATTGCGGCCTTCGTACTCATTCTGAATGAAACCCTGCTGGGCGTGGCTCTGCCCGACATCATGGCAGACCTGAACATCAGCGCCTCAACCGCCCAGTGGACCTCTACCGGCTTCATGCTCACCATGGCCGTAGTGACCCCAGCATCTGGCTTTATTATCTCCCGCTACTCCATTCGCACTGTCTTTGTGGGAGCTATGGCCCTTTTCTCCCTGGGAACCCTGGTGGCAGCCACCGCCCCCGGCATTGCCCTGCTGCTGGCCGGTCGTGTCCTGCAGGCAGGCGGTACAGGCGTGATGATTCCCCTACTGATGACCACCATGATGCGCCTGGTTGCCCCCAGCAAGATCGGCCAGTCCATGGGCATTATCGGCATGGTCATCTCAGCCGCCCCCGCAGCTGGCCCCACCGTCTCAGGTATCATCCTGAATGCCGCTAGCTGGCGCTGGCTCTTCTGGATGATTCTGCCCATCGGCCTTATCGCCCTACTGATTGGCCTGCGCCTGGCACCTGCAGAGAAGCCCGAGGGTAACTCGCAGAAGCTCGATGTTCTCTCAATTGTTCTCTCCACCTTAGGCTTCGGCGGCCTGGTTCTGGGCCTCTCATCCATGGGCGGGGACTCCTCCCACGGCGGGGCCCACCTGCCGGTCAACCCCTGGGTTATTGTGGCGGCAGCTGCCCTGCTCCTCGCTATCTTCGTGCGCCGCCAGATTCAACTCCAGGACCGCGGCCCCTTCATGGACCTGCGCATCTTCCGCGCCCGCCCCTTCACCCTCACCGTCATTATGACCTCCCTGGGCATTGGGGTCATGCTGGGCACCGCAATCATGATCCCCCTCTACGCTGCCAACGTGCTGGGGCTCAGCGCCCTACAAACCGGTCTGATGCTACTACCCGGTGGTGTGCTCATGGCGGTACTCAGCCCCCTCATCGGCCGCCTGTCAGACCGCTTCGGTGCCCGCACCCTAGTTATTCCCGGCGCAGTTCTCTTTAGCACCTCCATCTGGCTGATGAGCACCTTCAACGCCAGCACCCCCATCTGGTACCTGGTGGGCACCTACATGCTCATGACCTTCGCCCTGCCGCTCATTAACACCCCCATGATGTCCCTGGGCCTCGGATCCCTGGGGCATGAGCTCCACGCCTTCGGCTCCTCAGCCATGACTACCTTCCAGCAGGTCTCAGGTGCCGCAGCCACCGCCCTCTTCGTAGCCCTACTAGGTATCGGTTCAGCTGCCCACGGCGGCAGCGGCACCGAAGCCTACATGGCCGGTGTCCACCTGGCCTTCCTGGTGGCAGCCTTCATGTCACTGGGCTCTATCGTGGTGGCCCTGCTTCTGCCCGCAGGTAAGCAGACTGCCGGTTCAGTGCCCATGATGCACTAACCCCAGGAGCATCCAGCAGGGCGGTGGGCCTCTGGCAAGACCGGGCTCTTCTGTGTACCTTTTTGACTTTATGTCGGTTCTGTTGAGAGAGATGACAGTAATATGACGGGTATGAGTATTGAATACCGTCAAGTAGGAAGAAGTGGGCTGACCGTCTCGAACGTGGGCCTAGGCTGTAACAATCTGGGCCGGGCGAAAACCGCCACCGAAGGGCAGGGGGGAACCAACGCCGTCCTGGCTGCTGCGGTAGAAGCTGGAATTACCCTTTTTGATGTGGCCGATATTTACGGTTCTGCTCCCGGGGTTTCAGAAACCATGTTTGGGAAGGCCCTGCGGGAGACCGGTATTGACCGTGAAGAGATTGTGATTGTCTCTAAGTTCGGTATGGATATGGCCGGTCTGAACGGTGCCGATCACGGGGTGCGAGGCTCCCGCCGCTATATTATGCGGGCGGTTGAAGCCTCCCTAAGCCGCCTAGGCACTGACTATATTGACCTTTACTTTCACCACACCCCAGACCCGGCCACTCCTCTTGAGGAGACCCTCTCAGCCCTGGGCACCCTGATTGAGCAGGGCAAGGTGCGCTATATTGGGTCCTCAAACTACAGCGGCTGGCAGCTTGCCCACGCTGAGCACCTGGGCCGGGCGCTGGGTCACCGCTACATTGCGGCTGAGAATCACTACAACCTGCTTGACCGCCGGGCTGAACTTGAGGTTATTCCCGCCGCCCGCCACTTCGGCCTGGGCCTGCTGCCCTACTTTCCCCTGGCTAACGGGCTGCTGACCGGCAAGTATTCGCGCTCTTTTGCCCCGGCCGATGGCCGCCTGACCCGGCTAAAGCCTGAACTTTTAGAGGCCGCTAACTGGGAGCAGCTTGAGGCTTTCTCAGCTTTTGCTGCTGAACGGGGCCTGACTGAGGTGCAGGTGGCCTTCTCTTGGCTGGCCCAGCAGGAGCCGGTGGCTTCAGTCATTGCCGGTGCAACCAGTGAGCAGCAGGTTCGGGCTAACGCCCAGGCCCTAATCCCTGCCTTCAGTGAAGAGGACCTTGCCGCTCTGGACGCAATTTTTCCGCCTCCACCTAAGATTGCCCTCTTCTAGCTCTAAGCCCCCGAGGCTACTAGCCTAGGGGGCCAGCGGGGGCCTTAGAGGTTATCGATGGCGTACTGGGCCTCTTCTTCGGTGAACTGGCCGCCGTACTCACTGGTCAGCTGCTCGTAGAGACTTTCAGGGCTCATAGCTTCCATAACGTCTAGGTACTTACGGGCGGCTTCTAGAGCCTCTGCCTTCCAGTCAACGGTGAGGTGATCGATGGCGTACTGGGCTTCTTCTGCGGTGAACTGTTCGCCGTGTTCGCTCGTTAGCTGCTGGTAGAGACCCTTGGATGAGAAGTCCATAATGTCAATGTAGTTTTGGGCTGAGCCTAGGGCTTCTGCCTTCCAATCAACATCAAGATGGTCAAGGGCGTACTGGGCTGCCTGATCTGAGTATTGGCCCCCATGTTCGCTCGTTAGCTGCTGGTAGAGACCCTTGGCTGAGAAGTCCATAAGGCGCACGTAGTCCTGGGCTTCAGCCAGGGCACTGCTGTAGTCAGCGGGTAGGGCCTCTGCTGCCGCCTGGCTAGCTGAGCTCTGGTTAGCTTCTGCCTGCTGGCTGGCTTCTGAGCTTTCCTGCTGGGTGGTTTCGCTTGCAGCCTGGCTGGGGGTTTGACTGCTTGCGGCTGGGCTTCCTTCTGGGCTGGGAGCTGCCGGGTTTTCTGACCCGCCTGCCTCCGTTGAGGGGCTGGCCTGGGAGCTGGAGCTGGCTTCTGGGCTGCTGGCCTGGGAGCTGGCTGTGGCTGCTGTGAGCTGGGGAAGGTTGCTCTTAGAGGAGATGAGGAAGATCGCTGCCAGGCTGATGAGGCCTAGGGCTAGAAAGGCTAGAAGGAGCAGGCCCAGCAGGTTGCGGGGAGCCTTGTCGCCCCGGTGGGAGGGGGTCTTCTGCTCTGGGCTGGGGGAGGGAGTTTTGGGCTGGGGGTATTCACTCATACCCACAATTCTAGGGACACCTTATAGGCTCCTTGGATAAAACACTCAAAAAAATCGGGTCTTTTCTAGGAGTTTGTGGGTCATTTATCCAGAAAACCTGCTCTGACTAGTTCTTTTACCTAAGGCCTCTGGGAGGGGTTGGTTGAGCTTCTGAGCCCCTTCTCTTGGGCTTATTTTCAGTATGCGTCCACTATACTTGAGGAGTATGAGCCAGAACCCATACGAGCAAGACCCTCTTCCTCCCAAGCCTCAAGACAGTGAACCCCTCAGCCTGCCTGAGCAGGAGTCCACAGCTGAGCAGATCAACTCTGAATCCTTCCAGGGCTCCTATCAGTCGGCAGCTGGCCAGGCCCCTTACCCTCAGGTCACTGAAGAGCCCCAGCAGGCCCCTTACCCTCAGACGGGCGGCCAGGCACCCTATCCTCAGGCCGCTACCTACCCGGCTGGCTCCCTCCCCGAGCACAATATCTATCCCGCTAGCCCGGTGAAGACCAAGAAGGGCAGCAATATTCTGGGAATCGTAGGTCTTGTTCTAGGTGTTCTAGGTACCGGTTTTGGCCTGAAGACTGACATTGTTCTCATCGGTTGGATTCTTCTCTTTGCGGCCTTCGTTCTGGGTCTGGTTGGCCTCTTTATGAGCACAAAGGAAAAGGTCACCCCTATCCTTGCCATCATCCTCTCAGTACTGGGGTCCCTGGTCTCTGCTGTAGCTTTTTTTATCTACCTGATCTTCAACCCGGCCTTGAGCGGTTCAGCCGATAGCAGCAGCTCCGTCCCTGACAGCCTCTTTGGGGATTACGCCGCGGCCTCTCCTGCCGCAAGTGAGACCCCTCCTCCGGCCCTCACCAGCTCTGGCCCCCTACCCTTTGGGCAGACCGCTGAGTACGAGGACGGGCTGAAGGTGACCGTAAGCCAGATGGATCGAAACTACACCCCCAGCGATACCTCTGCAGGAGGCGAAGACCCTGCCCTAAGCGAGTACCTGGTTTTCAACGTGACCCTAGAAAACAGCAGCGACCAGCCCTTTGAGGCTTGGATGCTCGTTGATGTAAGCTCTGGCGGTGTATATGGCGACCAGATATTTGACTTTGAGCAGGGTATTGAGGGGGTTCCTGACGGAACCATCCTTCCGGGTGAGAAGATCAGCTTTGATGTTGCTTTTGCGGTTGCTGATTCTCAGTCTGTCACTCTGGAATTCAGCCCGGATATTGACCGGGACGAGGCCAGATTTAGCAACAGCCTGGAGGCCTCAGAAAGCCCAGCTTCAGCCTAAATCGTGAGACTGAACTACTTCCTTCCGGCCCTGCCCTGGCCTGCCTGGGGCGGGGCCGGAGGTCTCTAGCCTCTAGCTTTGAGCGCAAAAGCCGTGCCCAGCCTTACAGGGGTGAGCTAGCTTGCTATCCTTAAAGATGGTGTTTGCTGTTAATCCTTCTGGGACTAGCGATTTCACCCCACCGCCGTGAAACCCGGTCGGTGACCATCCATTCAGGAGTAGAACTTATGCCAGCAGTTGTGATTGTAGGCGCCCAGTGGGGCGACGAAGGTAAGGGCAAGGCAACCGACCTACTGGGCGGCCGCGTCGACTATGTGGTCAAGCCCAACGGCGGTAACAACGCCGGCCACACCGTCGTTGTCAATGGTCAGAAGTTTGAGCTTAAGCTCCTTCCTGCTGGCATCCTCTCAGAGAACGCTGTACCTGTAATCGGCAACGGTGTTGTTGTTAACCCCGAGGCCCTCTTCGAGGAAATCGACGGCCTTGAAGCCCGCGGCGCAGATACCTCCAAACTTAAGATTTCAGCTAACGCCCACCTGGTAGCCCCCTACCACCAGACCATGGATAAGGTCACCGAACGCTTCTTGGGTAAGCGAGCTATTGGCACTACCGGCCGCGGCATTGGCCCCACCTACATGGATAAGGTGGGCCGCCTGGGCATCCGGGTGCAGGACATCCTTGATGAGTCCATCCTGCGCCAGAAGGTTGAAGGTGCCCTGCGTCAGAAGAACGAGTTGCTGGTTAAGGTCTACAACCGCCGCCATGTTGAGGTTGATGAGATTGTTAACTACTTCATGAGCTTCGCTGACCGGCTGGCGCCCATGATTGTTGAATCAACCCAGCTGCTGAACAAGGCCCTGGACGAGGGTAAGATCCTGCTCATGGAGGGCGGCCAGGCCACCTTCTTGGATGTTGATCACGGCACCTACCCCTTTGTGACTTCTTCTAACCCAACTGCCGGCGGCGCTTCGGTTGGTTCAGGTGTTGGCCCTACCCGGATCTCCCGGGTGATTGGTATTCAGAAGGCTTACACCACCCGCGTGGGCGCTGGCCCCTTCCCCACTGAACTCTTCGATGAGATGGGTGAGTTCCTGCGCACTACCGGTGGGGAGTTCGGCGTGAACACCGGCCGGCCCCGCCGCTGTGGCTGGTACGATGCGGTTCTGGCCCGCCAGGCTGTGCGTATTAACGGTTTTACCGACCTCTTCATCACTAAGCTGGATGTGCTGACCGGCCTTGAGAAGATTCCCGTCTGCGTAGCCTATGAGGTGGACGGTGTTCGCTTTGACGAGATGCCCATGACCCAGTCAGACTTCCACCACGCTAAGCCCATCTACGAGTACTTTGACGGCTGGACTGAGGACATCACTGAGGCTAAGAGCCTCGATGAGCTACCTGAGAACGCCCGTAAGTACCTTGAGAAGCTAGAAGAGATTTCTGGCTGCCGTATTTCGGCGATTGGGGTTGGCCCGGGTCGCGAGCAGACCATTGTGGTGCGGGACCTGATCGAGGAAGAGAAGTAGAGGAAGGGCGGGGGGGGTGCCCCCGCCCTTCTGTTTGATTTGCTGGCTGATCTCTTGGTTTCCCTGTGGGTTTGCTTCATCTACCCTTATGAATAACCCTCAAGTATCGTGCCGGACTAGCACTTAACTAGATTTTGGCCACGCATACCCATGAAGGCCTCCAGCAGCATTGGCCAGAATACGACAAATCTGCTCCTTCTGGTTCTAAAAGTAATTGAATACAAATTCAATTGGGTCTAGCAGTCAAAAGATAGCCCGTCAGAGACTCAGAGAGGGAAAAATAGAGTACCTCGCTTACACCGGGTGTCAAGCGCCGTTAGTGGGTGCTTCTTTTGCGAGCAAGAACGCCAGAGGGTGCTTCCCCGCTAGGTAACTACGGGGCGCAAAGGAAGGCCGAACCCTAAGAGTGTAAAAAGCTTGCTAGCTTATTTTGTTTGAGCCTAGCTAAGAGCCTTTTGCATATGCCGCCGCTGCCCCTAAGTAATGCCTGGCTCCGGGTTATAAGTGACCGACCGACCGGCGTGACCATTCCTTGTTTCCTGCCTGTCTTCAGTCCTGATTCTTGATTTTTTTCTTTGATGTTTGGGGTAAGGCGGGCGCGAGCCCTCCCTCCCAGCGTGAGCCCCGGGTTGCTCAATGGTAAAGGTGTTCATTGAACACTACTTACTAATGGCTCAAGTAACCTACACGTAAACGAAACGTCCCTAACTCAAAGAGGAACGCGCAGGAAGTGCAGAGGAAAAGGAGCAAGGGAAAAGAAGGGGAGCGTAGGCAACAAAGGCAACTAAAAGCTCAAACCACTTCCCTAGCCCTCAATTGCTCTTTGAGCTCCTGATAATCTCGAGGCTCAAACAGCTCCTCTTGGGCTGTTCCTCTATCGTTGATCTGAGCCCTGAGGTTGCCTCCAAAACTTCCTGATACCTGGGTTGGTCACGACTACTATAGCTGCTGAGGTAATAAAGAATGCATCTTTCGTTATAGTAAAAGCAGCTAGTCCAGCAAGGATGAGCCCAAGATCTAGCCAATTTTCCAGTCGACTGTTGTCATTTGGTTTCTCCGGGTTATCTATAACTGAGATAGCTAGGATCAGGACTGCACTTGATACTGCTAACGCTATGCCTGGGACTACATGTCCTAGCATCCACAAAGTGACACCTGCTAGTAAACAGAGCATGGCAGCTAGCGTTCCTGTAGTCTTCATAATTTCTCCTGATGTGTTGAAACTTGCTACAGACTAGAGATGGTATATTATACATCACACTTATCTGAAGTTGGAGGCTCCTGTGTTGAGACTGCTAGAGATACCGAGAGCGCTACTGGTGATTTTTTAGCTCTTGCCATGTTTCTAACGACTTTCACAGCTGGTAACGCAAGCACACGTGTTCACGAAGTTCAGGGAAACCAGATTTCGACTGTAGCAACTGCTACAGGAACCATGACCACTGTTGTTGCTGATGGAGAGGTTACAAAGGTCTTTGAAGACATTGTTGCTGATACGATTACAATCGTTGATGCTGACGGAACAACTACTGTTACCAGCCGCAGTGAGATTTATGCTGCCGTGGCAGGTATCGAGAAACAAGAAGTTCCTCACTCTTCGCTTGGCCGTTACGCTACTACTCAAAACCAAAACCAACAGATTTGTAGAATCCTAGCTAATGTCGCAGGTGGTCTACACGGGTATGCTTGGCGTGCTGCACTTCAGCTTGTTTCGATTCACCCTGTTCTCAAGGTAGTTATTATCTTGGGAGAACGTGGTTTTATGTGGTGGGTCAAGAGCAATTGCCGGTTTGCTCAGTAGCTTTGTTTCCGGAAAGTTCTAGGGAAGCTAGTCCTGTGCGAAGGTAAAAATTCTTGAGAGAGTCCAAGAGCTTCGCGATGGCCCCAACCAAAACAGCAATCGAGCAAATCAGTTTCGCTGCCCGGTTGGGGTCTTTTTCATGCTTTGCCTTACCCATAGGCCGTATCCTCCTCTCTAAGGGCTAACCACTCACGGAAATATCCAAGAAAAAGAGCGTGGAGCTAGAGATTCAGAAACTGACCGGTGAGGCTGAGAGTTTGGTTACAGTTTCTGAGGGTCAGGAGCACCTGGGGGCTGCCTGGGCGCAGCAGGGACAGGAGCAGGAGCGCAAAGAATCTTCGCGGAAGCCTGTAGCGTCTGGGCCGGTTGTTCGGAGGCGGAAGCCTGCTGCTGTTCAGCCTCAGAATGTGCCGGGTCATCAGCCTCTTGGGTTGGGGCAGGATATGGGTTTGGGCCTGTAAATACAGGGGAAGGGGGTTTGGCCTGGGAGGTTCCTGGGAAGGGCGAACCCTAAGAGTGTAAAAAGCTTGCTAGCTTATTTTGTTTGAGCCTAGCTAAGAGCCTTTTGCACATGCCGCCACTGAGCCTGAGTAATGCCTGGCTCTGGGTTATAAGTGACCGACCGACCGGCGTGACCATTCCTTGTTTCCTGCATGCCTTCAACCCCCTTTGATTCCTTGAAATTTTTTCCTTGATTTTTGGGGTAAGGCGGGCGCGCTCCCTCCCAAGCTGAGCCTGGGGAAGGGGGGGAGGGAATGGGGCGGACGGAAGAAACTATCAAAGGCTAGCTGGCAGGGGCTTAGGTTTGCAAGGTTCTTAAGGGTAAGAAGGCCCATAAACAGAAATCGTTACTAAACTGTTACCAAAAGTAACTTGACTCACTCATGAGATTGAGGTTACTCTGAGATTTACAACATATAGAACTCTATGAACGGAGGAACACTATGGCTTTCCTGAAGAAAGTAGCTACTTCGTTGGCTATTGCCTGCTGTGTATCTTTTGGGTTCAGCAATGCGCCAACTTATGCAATCGATGAACCAGTATCAGGTAAATCATTGAACCTTGAAGGTAACAATGCTAAAATTTGGGATAACTTATCTAAAGAACAACAACAAGAAGTAATTGATGTTGTCAATGATCCTGAATTCAGAATTGGGATGACTCAGGAAGAAGCAATAAGTATTTCCCCCAATTTGGTTATCGAAGTTGACTACAAGGTCAAAAACGATTCTCCTACATCAAGGCTTGATCCACTCAATGCTTCTGTGGCAGGAGGGAGTTATGCCGTTACATCTGATTATACAGAGCGGACTAGCTTACTAGGTATTGAACTTGGTTGGAGCAAGATTGAATACCGATACGTTACAGGTAATAATAGGGTCCTTGAGAGCCGTTCCTGCGTAGGTACTTATAACCAGATTGTTCCTTTCAGGAATGTTAATGTTTCTACTAACCATTGGCTATCTGGAGGTGAAGGAACCTGTATTGCTGACTGGTCAGTTTCCCGTGGTGCAGGTATTCTTGGTACCGAACGATGGGAACAGGGAATGACTGTTAATGGTCCTGGAATTAAAAATCGCTGGTTCTTTAAGAAATAAAGATGTTCCAAATATCAGTATTTGAAATATTGTATATATCCTTATGGATTTTACTTATAATTTCATCACTTCTCCTGCTGTTTAAGAATAAGTCCTTTATACCAAAAAGGATAAGGATTATACTTGGATTTATAACTATAGCAATTCCTTACATTGGGTCAATTATTACTATTTTCTATATAAAAAATAGAAATATTTAATTTTGACTTTAGTCTTAAGTTCAGTAAAGGTCCCAACCAGAGCAACAAGACTCAGCCTTGCTTTCTCGTTGCTTTGGTTGGGGCCTTCTTTATGTTTGAATAGTTCTTCAGATCTCCTAATCTATCTAAGAAACTTGCTATGCCACCAGATTCTGCCCTAGCGCACCATTAGTTTCTTTGTTGGTGTGCTCTGTACTGAGAAAAATTATATTCAAATGTTTTTTCTAACTTACTACTTAACCTGATGGACAGTGGCGGGCCAACTAAATTTACAATGAAAGAAAATAGAAGCAATATAATTTTTCTATATGGATTAATATACTTAGACTTACCTAGCTTATATGCCGCAATACTAAATAAAACTAAATGAAGAATGCCTATAATACTTATAAATATTTCTAGTAAATTTGGTGTTAGGGGGTCCAAACTATCTCCAACCCTGTTGAATAACACTACCTGCTGATTTGGTTTCTTAAATCTTGATTCCAGAAAATGTGAATGACTGCGTAGCCCAAACGTTTCTTGTTGACATAGCACTAGGAGACATCCAGCGTCCCCTCTACAGGCGATGCATGTGGCAGCACTCCGCCTGCAAGCCCACGTTCGAGTAGTGAAGGGACTGATGCTGAGACAAACTTCTTGGTATCCAATGTGGGCCTCTCAACTTTTTAGTGAACTTGTCGAGCTAGATAACTCTTGTGGTGACAGTATCAACGCTCACATGAGTGTGTCAATTCACTTAGTGCAAGTTTGTTTGAGCCTAGCTAAGAGCCTTTTGCATATGCCGCCATTGAGCCTGAGTAGTGCCTGGCTCTGGGTTATAAGTGACCGACCGGCGTGACCATTCCTTGTTTTCTGCCTGTCTTCAGTTCTGATTCTTGATTTTTTCCTTGCACAAGTCTAGAAAAGGGAATTCTTCTAGCGCCTAAAGAAGGTACTCCAGGTGGTTTCGGTATCGGGGTCGAAGAAGGGGGCAGGGCTGGCAGCTCAGGCCTGTGCTCCCAAGACCGGGAATTGATAATGCAGTTAGAAGGGAAAACTCTGCACGCGCTTGGTAAACAGCAGCTCTACATCTTCACCCCGCGCAGGGTGCGCACCACCATCAGGGCGCAGAGGAGCATGAGCACCAGGCCAATAGCTGAGGTGTAGACCACCCCTGAGTCGAAGGCCTGCTGGGCTGAGGCTAGTAGGCTGGCACCGGTTTCTCCGCCGATACGGTCGGCAACTTCAACAGCCCCACCGAGGGTCTCACGGGCGGCGGCTGCGTCTTCTGGATTGACCCCTTCAGGTATCAGCAGGTGGGCCAGATAGGCTGCGTTCAGAATGGACCCTAGAACCGCTGTGCCGAGCACTGAGCCGGTTTCGTAGGCGGTTTCTGAGATTGCAGAGGCTGCACCGGCCTTCTGCGGGGGAACAGCGGCTAAGATGATGTCGTTGGTTAGGGTTTCAGCAAAACCAATACCCACGCCTAGCAGGGCAAAGGCCAGCAGAATACCGGTATCAGAGCCTGAATCAGCGGTGAAGAAGACCAGGGCAAAGGCGGCGGCCTTCATGATGAGGGCAGCTGAAATGACAATCCAGGGCTTGACCAGCCTGACAATATAGACAACCACCAGGCCGGCAATGACGGATAGGCCCAGGCCGGGAAGGAGCAGCAGGGAGGCCCTGAGGGGGGAGTGGCCGCTGACCAGTTGTAGGTGCTGGGAGACAAAGTAGAGGAAGCCAACGAGCGAGAAGATGGCCATGAGGTTGGTCAGGACTGCCCCGGTGAACTGCTTGTTGCTAAAGAGGCGAACATCTAGCATGGGGTTGCTGCGGGCTAGTTGGCGGCGGGTAAAGGTGACACCGCAGATGGTTGCTACCAGCAGCAGGGCGGCGGTGAGCAGGTCAAAGCCCTCGTGGGCGAAGTGTTTAATGGCGTAGACGAAGGGGGTCATGGTGGCCATAATCAGCCCGATGCTCACTAGGTCAATACTGCCGGGGTGAGGGTCCTTAGAGTTAGGGATCAGCCAGGGCCCTAGAACCAGGAGGGGGAGTAGGACGGGGACGGCGATGAGGAAGACCGAGCCCCAGTAGAAGTGCTCTAGTAGGAGCCCACCTAGTACGGGGCCTAGGGCCGCGCCACCTGCGAAGCCTGAGGCCCAGATGGCAATAGCGGTGCGCCGTTCGCTATCGTCGCTGAAGATGTTGCGAATGATAGAGAGGGTTGCGGGCATGAGCATGGCCCCAAAAATGCCCATGCCGGCCCGGGACGCAATGAGCCAGGCGGCAGTGGGGGCGAAGGCGGCGGCTACTGAAATCAGGGTGAAGCCTAGGCCGCCGATCAGGAGCATAGTGCGGCGGCCAAAGCGGTCGCCTAGGCTGCCTGCGGGAATGAGTAGGCCTGAGAGGATCAGGGGGTAGATGTCGTTGATCCAGAGTAGCTGGGTTCCGCTGGGGGAGAGCTGGGCTGAGATTTCGGGTAGGGCGAAGGAAAGTACAGTGTTATCCACCGAGACCAGCAGTACTGGCAGCATGAGGACGGCTAGGGCCGCCCAGCGGCGGGAATAGGGTGTGATTGAGGATTCTTCTGGGGTAACGGCTCTCATCTGGCCGGTTGCGGGGTGCATGTCTGCTCTTTCGTGAGGGTGGCTACCTGGGGTTGGTGCGGGCGCGGTGCCGGGCAGGACGCCTGGGCAGGCTTGGCCGCTCATCGGTAGCTGGGTGCCTCTGGGGCATAAAGACTACTGTACCGTCTGGACCTTCTAGAGCAGCTCAAGAGGCCCTAGTGAGCTAGGATCGCCACCGCCTCGTAGGGGCGCAGGGCCAGGGTGCCTGTGCTAGCGGCGTCCGCTAGTAGGGGTTCATTCTTGTAATTACAGACCAGCACAGACCCGGCCCCGTACTCTGCTGGGAGTTCTAGGCTCGTTTCTTGGCCGTAGAAGTTACAGGCCACCAGCAGGCGCTGGCCCTCATGCTCCCGCACAAAGGCGTAGACGCTCTCATGCTCGCGGGCAAAGGGCTCATAGGAGCCCTCAGAAATCAGGGGCATCTCATGGCGTAGGCGCACCAGCTGGCGGTAGAAGGGCAAAATAGTACCCTCAGCCTCTTCACGCTCCAGGTTAATCTCAGCCTGAGAGGTGGGCATCAGCCAGGGCCTGACCTGGGAAAAACCGGCAAACTCCGAAGAATCCCACTGCATGGGGGTGCGGGAATTATCCCGGGACTTCTTACTGACAATACTGAAGGCCTCAGCCTCGCTAAGCCCCCGCTCCCGCAGAATCTCAAAGGCGTTATGGGACTCAACATCCACATAATCAGCCATAGAGGAATAAACCGGATCAACCATGCCAATCTCTTCACCCTGATAAATGTAGGGGGTGCCGCGGGTTAGATGCACAGCGGCAGCCAGCATGGTGGCAGACTCGGCCCGGTAACGCTGCACATCACCAAAACGGTTAATGGCCCGGGGCTGGTCGTGGTTATTCCAGAAGGAGGCCTGCCAGCCGCCCCCAGCCTGAATACCCACCGCCCAGTCGGTGAGCAGACCCTTAAGGGCCATAAAATCAAAGGGCACATCAGACCACTTCTCGGCCCCGTCATAGTCAACCTTCAGGTGGTGGAAGGAGAAGACCATATCCAGCTCCTGGTTAGCCGGGTTGGTGTAGCGGATGCTGCTTTCAATGGTGGTCGATGACATCTCACCGACCGTCACTGTTCCCTCAGTATCCCCAAAGGTGGCCCGGTGTAGCTCCTGAATCCAGGGGTGAACCCGGTCAGTGTCAGTGTAGATCAGCTTATCGTTCTCGCCGGGCGCGGCATCCCGCAGCTCTTCAGCCTTGCCAATCACGTTCAGTACATCAAAGCGGAAACCCCGAACGCCCTTATCCTTCCAGAAGTTAACCACCTTAAAGAGTTCCTGACGCACCCTAGGGTTATGCCAGTTCAGGTCAGCCTGGGTCACATCGTAAAGGTGCATGTAGTAAAGGTCGGTATCGCCAAAGCGGGACCAGGCCGGCCCGCCGAACTTAGACTCCCAGTTCGTTGGCAGGGAGCCATCAGATTGCAGGGGACGCAGGTAGAAGAAGTCCTGGTATTCCTTCTCGCCAGCTAGGGCCCGCTGGAACCACTCATGGTCGGTTGAGACATGGTTGAGCACCATATCAAACATGACCCCGATCCCCTCTCGCCCCAGGGCTTCAATGAGCTCCTGGGCATCTTCCATGCTGCCCATCTGGGGATCTACCTGGTAGTAGTCGGCAATGTCGTAGCCGTTATCGTTCTGGGGAGACAGGTAGAAGGGGTTGAACCAGACCATGTCCACCCCCAGGGAAGCAATGTAAGGAATCTTCTGGATAATGCCCCGAAGGTCGCCTACCCCCCTGCCAGAGGAATCGTAGAAGGACTTAGGGTAGACCTGGTAGATGACCTTATCGTGAAAGCTCATAGGTGGCGTGCTCCAAAGAATAGTCAGGGCCAGAAGGGAAGACCCTTAGGGCTCCTGCGGGGGTTAGTGGCGAGGATACAGGTAGGGGTGCCCCTGCTGGGGCACCCCTTAAGCCTACCTGTCTAACAGGTTTCTGGGGCCCTGGGTGGGCCCATCTGGAACTTTATTCAGAAGCTGGAATTTCCTGACGGCGGTGGGCATAATCCAGGTAGCGGAACTTATCAGCCCGGTGGCGGGAAATGGTGTACTGGAAGGCGCTACCATCCTGCAGGCGGGTAATAGAGGTTGTCACAGCCACATATTCACCGGCATGAAGGTTCAGGTACTTAGCGTCATTAGGGGTAGCCTGCTCAACCGTGATCTGCTTGGCAGAAGAAGCAATATCGAAGCCTAGCTCCTGCTCAAAGTAGGCAAACAGGGAATCCTGGGCAACCTGACGGGGGATCTCAGGAACCAGGCTCTTGACAATGTAGTCGTGGTCAATAATGGCCGGGGCCCCATCCATGTGCCGAACCCTCATAATGTGGGTAACAGGCACCTGCTCCACAGGATGGTCGCTGAGGGCCTGGAAGGGAACATGGGGTAGGACGGCGTCCTCAAGCTCAATGAGCTCAGTGTAGGTATCCCGGCTAGTTGATTCAGCAAACTCCTTGTAGCTAATCAAAGAAGAAACCGGAATGGAGTAGCGCTTATGGTTAATGACCAGGGAGCCCTTGCCCATAATCCGCTGAATGTAGCCGCGGTCGGTCAGGATTGCCAGGGCCTTACGGGCCGTCTCGCGGGAGACATTG
Source organism: Rothia sp. (in: high G+C Gram-positive bacteria) (assembly GCA_034090985.1). Classification (GTDB taxonomy): domain Bacteria; phylum Actinomycetota; class Actinomycetes; order Actinomycetales; family Micrococcaceae; genus Rothia. The sequence goes on from JAXDRN010000037.1 coordinate 16,529, forward strand.
TACTTTTCGGTGAGCTTCTTCTCGCTTGGAAGAAGATCACCAATCCCGTACTTGCCCTCATCAATATCGCGGGCCAAATCGTGGTAGATGCGTTCAAACTTTCCCATGGAGTCCTCTATCTGACTGGTGCGGTGGTGGCCTGCGCAAGCTTGAGTGAAATTCTTGCACAGATATAGTGTTTCCCCTAGTTTAGGGCTACTTTGTGGGTTTTTGGGGGGATTGACCGGTAAAAATGTATCACACGTTAGACACAAGAGGCCCCTAAAGGGAAGTAAAGAGAAAAACCCATTTTGACAAGGGTAAACACAGGTGGCCTAAAACACTAACATTGTGAATGTGGCGCGAAACGCACCCCATCTGTGAGCTGGCTACCCCCAATAAGGCCCCTCAAGACTCAGAACAAGATTCCCCGAGGCCCAAGGGATATTACCCCATGTGACAGCAGGGAGCAGCAGGCTTCAAGGAAGCCCCCCACCTGCCCTAGGCTAAAAACACAAAAACAGGCAGAACCAAAACTCATCCTAGACCTAGGCTGCGGCCCCGGTAACGGAACAGCCCTCCTACGAGCCCGCTGGCCCCAAGCCCGCATCCTCGGCATCGACGGCAGCGCCTCCATGATCGCCCGCGCCCAAGAAGAAAACAAAGACCCCAAGGTCAGCTACCGCCAGCAAACCATAGAAGACTGGCTGGCAGAAACAGAAGGAACAGAACCCGACCAGCGCCCCAACCTGATCGTCTCAAACGCCGTCTTCCACTGGATCGAAAACCACCTAGACCTACTACCGCGCATCACCCAGGCCCTCGCCCCAGGCGGCAGCCTGGCCTTCCAAGTCGCCGGAAACTTCCTAGCCCCCACCCACGCCCTACTCAGAGAACTGGCAGCAGACCCCCGCTTCGCCCCCCACATTCAGACCAAACTCATCGACAGCGTCACCCCAGCAGCCGACTACATTCAGGCCCTAGCAGGCGAAGGCTGGCAGGTAGATGCCTGGGAAACCACCTACCAGCACATCCTGCAAGGCCAAGACCCCGTCTACGAATGGCTGGCAGGGGCAGGAGCTAGACCCGTTCTCACAGCCCTCCCAGCCGACCTGAGAGAGGAATTCTCTACCCGCTACCGAACAGCCCTCCGCCAGGCCTACCCAGCCAGCCCCGTAGGAACCATCCTGCCCTTCCGCCGAATCTTCACCGTAGCCACCCAAGAAGCCAGCAGGGCCCTAGCGGCCTAAACCTTCGGCTGGGGCCAACTTCAAAATGTGAGAAGGCCCCAGCTAGCCCTTCCCCCCACCCAAGGCAGGCGTAAACTAGATACTTACACCAGCATCTAGAACTATTTGGGAGTAGATCATGCCAGACCTGCGCTCGCGCACATCCACCCACGGTAGGAACATGGCAGGGGCCCGCGCCCTCTGGCGGGCCACCGGCATGGGGGATGACGACTTCGGCAAGCCCATCATCGCTATCGCCAACTCCTTCACCCAGTTCGTACCCGGCCACGTCCACCTAAAGAACATGGGCGACCTAGTAGCCGGTGCCATCCGGGAAGCAGGCGGCGTAGCCAAGGAATTCAACACCATTGCCGTTGATGACGGTATCGCCATGGGTCACGATGGGATGCTCTACTCCCTGCCCTCGCGCGATCTGATTGCCGACTCCGTTGAATACATGGTCAACGCCCACCGGGCCGACGCCCTGGTCTGCATCTCTAACTGCGACAAGATCACCCCCGGTATGCTTCTGGCCGCTATGCGCCTGAACATTCCGGTCATCTTCGTATCTGGCGGCCCCATGGAATCCGGTGAAGGCATTGAGGGCGTAGTTGCGCACCGCCTTGACCTGGGAGATGCCATGGTCATGGCAGTAGATGACAGCGTCAGCGATGACGCCCTAGCCCAGGTAGAAAAGAACGCCTGCCCCACCTGCGGATCTTGCGCCGGCATGTTCACCGCCAACTCCATGAACTGCCTCAATGAAGCTATCGGCCTGGCCCTGCCCGGCAACGGCACCACCCTAGCTACTCAGGTGGCCCGCAAGCAGCTCTTCCTAGAAGCTGGCCGCACCATCGTTGAACTGGCCAAGCGCTACTACGAGCAGGATGACGAATCCGTTCTGCCCCGCTCTATCGCCACCAAGGCAGCTTTCGAAAACGCCATGGCCCTAGACGTTGCCATGGGTGGCTCAACTAACACCGTGTTGCACATTCTGGCTATCGCCCACGAGGCGGGCGTTGACTTTACCCTGCGCGATATTGACGCGATCTCCCGCAAGGTGCCCTGCCTGGCCAAGGTCGCCCCCAACTCCACCCAGTACCATATTGAGCACGTCCACCGGGCCGGCGGTATTCCTGCTCTGCTCGGTGAACTAGACCGGGCCGGCTTGCTCAACCGTGACGTTCACTCGGTACACGCAGACTCCCTGCAGCAGTGGCTCTCTGACTGGGATATTCGCTCCGGCGCTGCCACCGACACCGCCAAGGAGCTCTTCCTGGCTGCCCCCGGCGGGGTTCGCACCACCCAGGCCTTCTCTACCGCCAATAAGTATGAGTCCCACGAAACCGACGCCGAAAAGGGCTGCATCCGGGCCGTGGAGCACGCCTACACCAAGGACGGCGGCCTAGCGGTGCTCTACGGCAATATCGCTGAGGACGGCGCTATCATCAAGAGCGCCGGTATTGACGAAGAGCTCTTCCACTTTGTGGGTAAGGCCTTTGTGGTTGAATCCCAGGACGAGGCCGTCTTTGAGATCCTGTCGAAGAATGTGAAAGAAGGCGACATTGTCGTCATTCAGTACGAGGGCCCCAAGGGCGGCCCCGGCATGCAGGAAATGCTCTACCCCACCTCTTACCTGAAGGGCCTGGGCCTAGGTAAGAAGTGCGCCCTGATTACCGACGGCCGCTTCTCTGGCGGAACCTCTGGTATCTCCATTGGCCATATCTCCCCCGAGGCTGCCGCCGGTGGGGCCGTGGGCCTGATTGAGCAGGGCGATGAGATTGAGATTGATGTTCACAAGCGCATCCTGCGCGTGAACGTGTCTGATGAGGTTCTAGCTGAGCGCCGGGCTAAGAAGGGCCCTGCCCCCTGGAAGCCCACCAAGCCCCGTGAACGGCAGGTCTCTAGCGCCCTGCGGGCCTACGCCTCTATGGTCACTAGCGCCGATAAGGGCGCGGTTCGAATCGTTCCCGAGTAAGGGGTAAGTACCCTAGCTTCAGGGGCGGGAGCCAGCTACTGGCTCCCGCCCCTGCCCCTTTAAGGGGCTGCCTAGCTGGGCCCTGCTGCAGGTGCTGGCAAAATGCCAGCCAGTTGGTATAGCTTTAAAGAATAAGTTAAACAACTCTGACACCCAGCAAGGAGATGAATAATGTGGAAATTACACCAGCCCAAATCAAAAAATGCCAGCTGACCTGGGAACCACCAGACTACACCAGCTCCTACCCGGCAGGATTCACCGAACAAGGAGTGGCAGTGATCGTGGTCCTCATGGACCAGGTTGCTGCCGCCGGTAACTGCCATGTAGGTCTGACCTCCTTCGTTTTTATTTCCCGTGAAAACGGGGAACGGGAGGTCCTAGAAAGCGAACCGATCGCCGAATCCCTGACCCACAGCCTCATGGACCCCTGCGACCAGGTGCACACCGACATGCTAGGCCGGGCCATCCTGGCGGCCATGGACGCCATCCCCCAGACCTATAAGACCAACCTCATCACCGTGGCGGCAGATAAGCACTACCTTAAACTGCTCTTCCGTAAGTTTGTGGCCTTCAGGAACTTCTTAGAGTACCGCTCTCTTGAGAAGGTCATGAACCCCTACGAATCCCACTCCCTGGGGGAGATTCACGTGAAACTTCTAGGAACACCGGCAGCTGACCTGATGCCCCACTTCTTAGATGAGGCCTCTCGCCTAGCCCACCAGGAACTAGAAGCCCACACCGCCCAGCTACCGGTAGATAAGCTGGTTGAGTACAGTGTCTTTACCGACTGCTCCTACCGGTCAACCAACAACAAGCGCTACCTGAAGGGTGGGCGGATGGGCATTGGGGGAGTCAGCGAGGACGGCTTCTTCTTTCACTCCCACTACGATGCGACCAACATTATGACCGGTGAACTTTCGGCCATGCTAGCCGCCTTCAACATCTTCTACCACGGGGGCCGGCAGCTGATTATTCACACCGACTCCCTAGGGGCCCTCACCTTCGTCTTGAGGCTGGCCCACAGCCGCTGGGCCTACCAGACCTGGGCTGAAGAGGGGGTGCAAAACCAGCAGGTCCTTGACGAGATGGCCCGCCTCACGGCAGCTATCCGGGAGCGGCGGGTACTGGTCAAGCATATTCCGGGCCATAGCGGCCACGGCCTGCAGGAGTCTTCTGACTCGGTATCAAAAATGCACCGGCACTTTCCAGGCCAGATCGTTGATAAGGGGCACCTGGGGGAGTTCAACCGGCGCTGTGAGGCCATCATCAAGGCTCTTTCTGGTTGCGAGAAGGTTCTGCGCCTGCCCTGTGCAGACTGGATCCAGATTCGGCCCTCTAGCGTGCACGCCCGCAACCGCCTTTGGAAGTAGGGCAAAAAACTCTGCACCTAGGTTACAGGTAAGGGGGGCCTACAGGTAAGGGGGGGGCCGCAGTTTATGCGACCCCCCCCTTACCTGTAAGGACTGAAAGCTAGTGAGCTAGCTGGGCTTAGGCAGCGCCCTGCTTTTCCTTCCGGTCCCGGCGCAGCAGCCAAAGGAAGGTGGCTAGCAGGGCCAGGGCAACCAGGGCGTAAACAACCTTCGAGTACTGGTCAATAACACCCTCAACAGCATGCCAGTTCTCACCGAGCACCCAGCCGCAGTAAATCAGCAGGGCATTCCAGATCGAAGAACCCAGCAGGGTGTAAAGACCAAAGGAAAGAGGGTTCATGCGGTCAATGCCGGCAGGAATAGAAATCAGAGAACGAACCCCAGGGATCACCCGGCCCACCAGGATCGAAATCTTGCCGTACTTATCAAACCAGGCCAGGGCAGCATTAACGTCATCAACCTTAACCAGCCACATCTTATCGGCAATCCGCCGCAGGCGGTCAGCCCCAATAGCAGCCCCCAGGTAGTAGAGGAAGTAGGCGCCAGCTAGGGAACCAATCGTAGCCCAGATGAAGGCGGCAACCACGTTCATAGACCCCTGGGAAGAGGTGAAGCCAGCTAGGGGCAGAATCACCTCAGAGGGAATCGGTGGAAAAACGTTCTCAAGGAAGACAGCTAGGCCAACACCGGGGGCCCCAATGGCCTCCATAATTGAGATAACCCAGTCAATGATGTTCTGGAGCACGAGCGCCCTTTCTGGTTGCGAGTCAAAGCGGGCAGCAAAGCCCAAAGCAAAACTTTCTCTATTCTCCCCTAGTTCCCTGTGATTTCCTATGAGCTAGCTTGTGTAAGAGCTGGATATTTTGGTCACCTTAGGGGCCCTGGCCAGGGGAAAGGCAAGGCCAGACAGAAGACCTGCAGGTTAGAAGGACAGCCCACCAGGGGCCAGTCATCTTAGGTAACCTGTTCACAGGGCGACACAGGCTAGCGCCCCAGCCCGTTTCTGGGTGATGATTAGGGGTAGAGACCTGTAACCAACGTCAAGGAGCACCCATGGCCGAACATACCTTTGGCTTCCGCACCCGCGCCCTGCACGCCGGCGGCACCCCCGATGCTGAACACGGCGCCCGGGCCGTGCCCATCTACCAGTCCACCTCCTTCGTCTTCAAGGACGCCGACGACGCCGCCAACCTCTTTGCCCTGCAAAAGTACGGCAACATCTACTCCCGCCTAGGCAACCCCACCGTCGCCGCCCTTGAAGAGCGCATCGCCTCCCTAGAAGGCGGCATCGGGGCCGTAGCCACCGCCTCAGGTATGGCAGCTGAATTCATCACCTTCGCAGCCCTCTGCCAGGCCGGGGACCACATTGTTGCCTCATCCAACCTCTACGGCGGCACCATCACCCAGCTAGACGTTTCCCTGCGCCGCTTTGGCATTGACACCACCTTCGTAGACGGCACCGACCCTGCCGACTACGCGGCAGCTATCCAGCCCAACACCAAGGCCCTCTACACCGAAATCGTAGCCAACCCCTCAGGTCAGGTAGCCGACCTAGAAGGCCTAGCCCGCGTAGCCCACGAAAACGACATTCCCCTGGTTGTGGACGCAACCCTCTCTACCCCCTACCTGATCCGCCCCATCGAACACGGCGCTGACATTGTGATTCACTCGGTCACAAAGTTCCTGGGCGGGCACGGCACCACCCTAGGCGGCGTGGTTGTAGAATCAGGCCGCTTCAACTGGGGCAACGGCAAGTTCCCCACCATGACCGAACCGATCCCCTCTTACAACAACATCTCCTGGTGGGGTAACTTCGGTGAATACGGCTTCTTGACCAAGCTACGCTCCGAGCAGCTGCGGGACTTTGGCCCCTCCCTCTCAGCCCAGGCAGCTTTCAACCTGCTCCAGGGTGTTGAAACCCTACCCCAGCGCATGGACGCCCACCTGGCCAACGCCAAGGAGGTTGTCGCCTGGCTGAACGAGGACGCCCGCATCTCTTACGTGAACTACGCCGGCCTGCCCGAACACCCCCACTACGAGCGGGCCCAGAAACTGCTGCCCCTGGGTGTTGGGTCAGTCTTCTCCTTCGGCGTTGCCGGCACCGAGAAGGCCGGCGGCCGCGACGTGGGCGCCGAGTTCATCAAGAACCTGCAGCTGGCCTCTCACCTGGCCAACATTGGTGATGCCCGCACCCTGATTCTGCACCCGGCCTCAACCACCCACCAGCAGCTGACCGCCGAACAGCTGGCCTCTGGTGGCGTGGGCGAAGACCTGATCCGCATTTCAGTGGGCCTAGAAGACGCCGTTGATATTATCTGGGACCTAGACCAGGCCCTGACCATTGCCTCTGGCCGCAACCACGCCGGTGAGGTTGTTGGCCTTGCCAGCGCCGATGAGCTGGTAGCCCGCCGCGAGGCAGCCGAAGCTGAGGCCGCCGCCCAGAAGGCCGCCCTAGAGGCAGACGCAGCAGTCCACGCCGCCGAACGGGCAGCCCGCCAGGCAGCAGCCGGGGCAAGCGACCCCGCCCCTGCCGCCCCCGCCTGCCAAATCCCCGCACCCAAGAAGGAGGCCTAAGCCATGACAGAAATCCGCACCTGGGAAGGCCCCAGCGCCCCCGAACGGCTCAAGATCCTGCACGACACTAAAACCATCGCCATTGTGGGCATGAGCGACAAAATCTCACGCTCCTCATACTTCGTGGCAACCTACCTGCTCTCATCAAGCCCCTACACCCTCTACTTTGTAAACCCAATCCTGGCCGCCAAGGGCAAGGAGGTGCTGGGGCAGAAGGTCTACGCGTCGCTAGCTGACCTGCCTGAGGCCCCTGACCTGGTAGAAATCTTCCGCCGCAATGAGGACCTACCCGGCGTGGTCCAGGAAGCCATTGAGGTAGGAGCTAAGACCGTGTGGATGCAGCTAGGATCCTGGAATGAAGAGGCTGCCCGCCTGGGCGAGGAGGCCGGTTTGAACGTGGTCATGGACCGCTGCGTGAAGATCGAGCACGCCCGCTTCCACGGCGGCCTGCACCTGGCCGGCTTCGTCACCGGCGTGATTTCATCCAAGCGGCAGGTACTGGCCTAGGGGATGGGTACCATCTACATCAGAAATGACCACCTAGTAGGTGGTCATTTCTGGTTTAAATGGGTATTTCTGCAGAAGATGGCTTCCCACTCCGCAAACTGGCGATGGTGACCTACCGGCACGATGGTAGTCTTGACCCTACCCAGAACAAGAGCCCTAAGAATACCCCCGCATGTGCGGGGAAGATGCCATGTTGGGAACCTTCACCTCTGGACCCAGGGAAATACCCCCGCATGTGCGGGGAAGAGCTTGGTTCATGTCGTATTACCGACAGGACGGAAGAAATACCCCCGTGTGTGCGGGGAAGAGGCGGTCTACGAAGCAACTTTTACGGCTATCCAGGAACTACCCCCGCATGTGCGGGGAAGAGGGGGAAAGCCTGCAAAACAGCCTTGTGCATAAGGAAATACCCCCGCATGTGCGGGGAAGAGGCTTCTGAGGGCGCGTAGATAATTCCTTCATCGGAAATACCCCCGCATGTGCGGGGAAGAGATGGCGGTGGTTTTGCCGGAGCCGACGGTGGCGGAAATACCCCCGCATGTGCGGGGAAGAGCCTGCTAGGGCCTGCGCGTAGGCTCCGGGGTGGGAAATACCCCCGCGTGTGCGGGGAAGAGGCGGATTTTGCGGGGCGAGCGGCGGGGCTTGGGGAAATACCCCCGCGTGTGCGGGGAAGAGGCACGACCTTACCCGAAGCAGTCCGGTAGGTGGGAAATACCCCCGCGTGTGCGGGGAAGAGCGTCGCTGGTGCCCCACGACTGGTCAACGCCGGGAAATACCCCCGCGTGTGCGGGGAAGAGATCTTGGTGAAAGCCCGCCCGGAACCCTCCATGGAAATACCCCCGCGTGTGCGGGGAAGAGCGCTTATTTCCTCAGAAAAAGTGGTGCCCCACGGAAATACCCCCGCGTGTGCGGGGAAGAGATGATACTTCTCAGCGTAAGACCAAGCGGCCCGGAAATACCCCCGCGTGTGCGGGGAAGAGCATACAGCCACCGCCGAGGCTGCCTATTCCCGGGAAATACCCCCGCGTGTGCGGGGAAGAGGGAAACAACCGCCAGGAACAGGTTGCCGAGATGGAAATACCCCCGCGTGTGCGGGGAAGAGCTACCGCAATGCCGGAAATTCCTACTTCATCGGGAAATACCCCCGCGTGTGCGGGGAAGAGCACCATTCCGCAATGATGTGCTCAGCGGTGACGGAAATACCCCCGCGTGTGCGGGGAAGAGCCCTGCGGGGGTGCCTTTTGATATTCGGTTCTGGAAATACCCCCGCGTGTGCGGGGAAGAGGACCAGACCCCGCACCAAACACCGGCAGAGACGGAAATACCCCCGCGTGTGCGGGGAAGAGCTTTCACCGTGACCAATACCCGTATTGGTTGTGGAAATACCCCCGCGTGTGCGGGGAAGAGCTCATGGTCTGCCCTGCCGACACCAGGCACCAGGAAATACCCCCGCG
>JAXDRN010000038.1:0-9319 GCA_034090985.1 Rothia sp. (in: high G+C Gram-positive bacteria)
GCAGAAGCTGCTAGTGCCCCTCAGGCCCCTGCAGCTAGCGACCAGCCCGAGCAGGCTCGCTCAACTGCTTCAGCTGAAGGCCAGGAGCAGGAAGAGTCTAAGCCTGCTCAGCCTAAGCCAAGTAGGGGTAAGCGGACCAGTGTTCCTAGCTGGGATGACATTATCTTTGGCAATCAGCGCCGTTAGGCCCCTGAGAGAAGGCTGGGACTAGGGCTTTTATTCGTTAGAGTCGCCACAGCCCAGTCTTCTTTCTGGAGCGTAAACTAGAGGGGCACCCCACCGTCTTTTTTGCCCCTCTTATTCTGGCTGATTGTAGCCAGTTGGGGGCCAGACCCATTAAGGATCTAGAGGTACCTGTGGCCCGCAAAAGCCCCCAAGAATTTGATCGTCTGAGCCTGCTGGTCTCTTCAGAAGAAGGCCAGCAGGTTTCTGCTGATCCTGCTACCGAGGCCCTGCCTCTTGCCCCCGGCTATGTTTATGTGGGCCAGGGCGGCAGCGAGCAGCCAGGAACTGCTGACCTGGATGATGATTCCCTAACTTTGGGGCTCATGCGAGGTGGGGACGTTATCGAACGCCTCAGCCGGCAGGAAAAGCGGGCCCAGAGGGCCAGCCAGAAACTAGCTGCCCGGCAGGAGGCCACCCGTCTCAAGGCTGAGCAGAGGGCCCAGGCCCTCAGACTTGAAGAGGAAGAGGCCCGGGCTGCTGCCCTGAGGGCCGCAGCTGCCCCTGCTGCTCAAGAAAGCTCACGCTCACCCTTTACTAGGCCCCTGCTGGTGGGGGTTAGTGCCGGTTTGGGTCTGCTGACAGCTAGTTCTTTGGTGGCCTGGTCCCTCAATGATTCTACTGAGCAGAATCTTCCCCTGGCTGAGCAGAGCTCCCAGGCCCAGCTCGCCTCTTCTTCTGCCCCTGCCCTACCTGCCCCTGAGCCTAGTTTTAATACGAAGGTCCCAACCGTTACTGAAGAGGTGCAGGCTCCTGACCCTGCGGTACTTCCGGGAACGGTTGAATATTCGACCCAGGATCTAGCAGCCCCTGGCCAGGCTACCTACCTGCCAGCACCAGCTGCTCCCCTAGAGGCTCCCTTATCTAGCCTGCCTAGCAGCTCTGAGACCCTTGCAGCTACAGCTGAGCCAAGCCCGGCAGTTAGCCAGTCAGCTAGCTCTGACCTCCCTTCCCCGGAGCCTACCCCGACTGAGGCTGCCCTGCTGCCTGAACCTCTTCCAGTGAGCCCAGATCCGTCAGTCCCTGTAGCTGAAACCCCAGTACCTGAAATTTCTGCACCAGAGCTACCTGCACCTGAGGTTCCGGCTCCAGAAGTACCTGATGCAGAAGCTCCAGCCCCCCTTCAGCCTGCCCCTGAGCAGCCTGAGCCCGGCCTGCCAGCCCCAGACCAGTCTTTGACTCCTTCTGAGCCTGCTATCGAGCCTGTAGCAGAGTAGGCGCCTAGCCGGTGGGCAGCAGGAGCAGGGGCACCTGAGTCTCTTCTGGGGTGATTGACCCGTGCTGACCTACCATCTGCAGGGCCTGCGGCCGGTAGTGGCGCATATCGTAAAGGGCAATGGGCTGGCGGGCGGCGATCATAAGGTCTCCCATCCGCTGCCGGGCCTGGTCAGTTACCTTAGGCCCAAAGTAGCCAGCCTCTATGAGCTGATCTGTTTCTAGGATCCAGGCCTGCTGGCCGTAGGCTTCAGCCCAGGCTTCAAGGGTTGAGCGGTAGGCCTGGGGGCTGTGGTCCTTGAGGTAGAGCTGAACTAGCCGGGGTTCACCTGCGGTCAGGGCCAGGTTCTCTAGCAGCTGGGGCTGGGTGGAGTAGTCAATCCGATGTTCAGCTTCAATATTGACCATCCCATGATCTGCTGTCAGGAGCAGGAGCACGTGTGGGGGCAGGCGGCGGGCTAAGGATTTGAGGGCTAGGTTGATTTCTTCTAGCTCTTCTAGCCAGCGGTGTGAACCTACCCCGTAGCGGTGCCCTGCCTGGTCGAGTTCCCCCCAGTAAAGGTAGACCAGGGCTGGCGGTCTTTGGTTGAGCAGGCTTGCAGCTAGGGTGGTTCTAGCCCCGTAGCCTGAGGCGTGAATAAAGCGCCCGCCCCGCAAGGAGGCCTGGCTCAGACCGCTTCCTGCGTACTTACTGAGGGAGATGGTCGCAACATCAAGGTAGTTTTGGTAGCGTTCAAAGACTGTTGGGTAGGGCTGCCAGTCTTCTGGGCTGACGCTTGGATCCCAGCCAGAGAGCTGGTTCATGACCTTGCCTGTAGCCGGGTTTCTCACCTCGTAGCCGGCCATGCCGTGAAAGCCCGGTGGGCTTGAGGTTCCCAGACTGGAGAGGGAGGCCACGGTGGTTGAGGGCAGGGCTGAGTCTAGGGGCCCTAGCTGGCTTGCTGCCTTGAGGAAGGGGGCGTAGGAGCCGTAGCGGTTGAGCAGGTCCTGGCCTAGACCATCGACCATGACCAGGCAGACGGACCGGTAGCTTCCTGCCTTCTTCCCTGCTGCTTCTAGCCGTCCTGCTAGGTTGAGCAGGTCGTGCTGCCCTGGCCCGTAGAGGGGGTGGGGATCTGGGCTGATACTGCCCTGGGCTGTTAGACTACCGCAGGCTTCAAAGAGGTCAGCTAGGCTGTTGCTACCGTAGGCTGGGGGGTTGGGGATCTGCTGTCCGCAATAGTCAAGCACGGTGGGGGCCTCCTTCACAGTGGGCCGGTAGGTGGCTGGGGGGAGCCAGGTACTGACTCCCCCCTTAGTTTACCTGCTCATGGTTCTGCGGCTAGAGTCGGTTCGTTGCTGGGGCTTTGCCAGCAGAACCTTGGCCCCAACTACGGTAAGGGTCTCTTCAGAAATCAGTACCGGGTGTAGTTCCAGTTCAGCTATTTCTGGGTGCTTGTCCTTAAGGAGGGCCAGGCGGGCCAGCAGGTCTTCAAGGGCCGCTACCTGGTAGAGGGGCTGGCCGGCTGGGTCAAAGAGCTTGGCTGCTGCCTTCGGTTCCCTAACCAGTGAGTGAATATCCCGCTCGGTGAGGGGTGGGATCCGGTGGGCCCAGTCCCCAAGCAGGCTGGTGGCATCCCCTGCCATACCGAAGGAGAGCACCGGGCCCATCAGGGGGTCTTCAAGGGCCCGGATGATGGCTGTTTGACCACCGGGCACCTGCCTTTGGAGCACGTAGTCAAAGCTGCCGTAGGGTTCTAGGGCCCGGCGCATGTGGGCGATTTCGTGGGCTAGGTCTTCAGCCGATTCAATCCCTAGGCGAACCCCTCCTAGGTCAATCCGGTGCCTTAGAACGGGGTCGCTGGTCTTGAGGACTACCGGGTAGCCACCGGCCAGTTCTGCTGCTGAGCGGGCTTCTTCTTCGCTGCTAAAGGGGTATTCGGGCAGCAGGTCAATCCCGTAGAAGGCTAGGAGTTTTTCGCTGGCCTCTAGAGACAGTTCAAGGCTTTTGTCCTTGCCCTGGTCTTTGAGCAGCTGCTGGATGAAGGCAGCTGCCTCCTTGGGCTGGCAGTTAGTCAGGCTGCTGCTCTGGCCGTTTTCCTGCTGCCTCCAGTTCACATAGCCCATCACAGAGGCTAGGGCCTGAACTGATGCGCCAGGGGATTCAAAGCAGGGTATGCCCTGGGGTAGCTGCTGGTCCTGGTAGATTCCCCGCAGGGCTGACTCAAAGCTGGGGGTTCCGGGGAAGGCAGCGAGCAGGGGCTTGTGGGCCTTCTGCCCGGCTAGGCCCAGGGTGAGGGCTACTTCTTGGGGGCTGATGCTTTCCCCGGTCAGGAAGACACCGATCAGGGCATCAACGTCTGGGCTTTCCAGGGCACTGCTGGCTACCTCTTGCAGGATTTCTAGGCCGTTGGCCCCCTCATCGGTTAGCCTGAGCATGGTTTCACTCCAGGTGACCTTGAGCCCAAGGGTGTGAGCCTTATCGGCAATGATCTGGCCCAGGGCTGATGAGTTTGAGACGATAGCCAGGTTTCTTCCTTCAGGCAGGGGCTGGGAGACCAGGATTTGGGCTACGTCAAGAACCTGGTCGAAGGTTTCAGCTGTGATAACCCCAGCCTGATCCAAGATAGCATCGAGGGCTTCTGTAGGGGCTAGGGAGGTTCGGCCTGTATGGCCGGGCGGTAGTTTCTGACCGGTGACGGCGTGCTTGGCAACAAGGACCGGCTTGACCCGTGAGAGGCGGCGGGCAATGCGGGAGAACTTTCTGGGGTTGCCAATGGATTCTAGGTAGAGGGCGCAGACCTTGGTTGCTTCATCGTCCTCCCAGTACTGCATCATGTCATTACCTGAGACGTCTGCCCGGTTGCCTGCTGAGAGCAGGGTTGAGACCCCCAGGTTCCGTTTGACTGCTGAGTTTGAGAACATAGCCCCGATGGCTGAGGACTGGCTGAAGAGCCCAAGGGTTCCTGGCTTGGGGTCGTGGGGTGAGATGGTGGCATCAAGTTTGACCTCTGGGCTGTTGTTGAGCACCCCAAAGGAGGCCGGGCCAATCAGGCGCATCCCGTAGCGGCGGGCCAGTTTGACCAGGGCTTTCTGCCGGGCCTGGCCCCTAGCTCCTTCATCAGCGTAGCCGCTGGTGTAGATGAGCACCCCTCTGACTCCGGCCTGGCCGCAGGCTTCAACAGCCTGGGCTACCTGGGCTAGGGGTAGGGCGATGATGGCCAGCTCGGGGGTCTGGGGTAGCTGGCTTATGCTGGAGTAGCTGCCAGTCTGCCCTTCTTGGCCCTGCTGCTGGCTGGGGCTGGCAGGGTTGATAGGGTAGATTGTGCCGGTGTAGCCACCCTGGCGGATGGTGTTCAGAACCTTAGCCCCGGTTTCTTCCCAGCGGTCTGGGTTGCCGAAGATGGCTAGGCTTTGGGGGGCTAGGAGTTCGGCCAGTGATTTAGCTTCAGCCCGGTGTTCCCTGGCTTCCCGCACGGCCCGGGACCGGTCAGTGGGATCAATATTGAAGTGGACCATCACCAGGCCGTCTTCAAATTCTCGGGATATTTCGTAGCCTGCATCTGTAAAGACGTTCAGCATTTTTCGGTTTTGGGGTAGCACTTCTGCACTGAAGCGGTCAATGCCCCGTTCCTGGGCTGCTGCTGCTAGGTGTTCTAGAAGGATAGAGCCTATCCCCCGGCCCTGGTGGGCATCTGAGATCATGAAGGCAACTTCTGCCTCTTGGGGGTCTTGGGTGCGATCGTAGCGGCCGATACCGATCATTTCCTCACCCAGCATGATCACAAAGGCCACCCTGTTGCTGTGGTCTACGGTGGTGAAGCGGGTCAGTTCCTTATCGCTGAGGGTTGGCTTGTGGGTGAAGAAGCGCAGGTAGATGGTGCGTTCTGACTGGCCAGCGTACATTTTTTCAAGGGCGTCCCGGTCTGTGGGTATCACCGGTCGCAGGTTTGCTGTTGCCCCGTCGCGTAAGACTACATCTGCCTCCCAGTGGGCGGGGTAGATGTAGGGGATTTCAGCGGTGGTGGGCTGGCTGGGCTGGTTTGGTTCAAGAGGGCTCTCTGGGGTCATCCTTGGCTCCTGGGTAGACAGCAGACTTCTTGACCCTATTCTACTCTCTTGAGGTCTTGCTCACACTTATATGACTGGCTGCTACTTACTGGCCCTACTGGGTGTTTTCAATAATGCAGCGCTGAATAGCTGCCTCGTCCCCGGCGTGCGTGTACTGGCAGTTGGCTGTTTCAGCAGCTTCCATAAACCAGCTAGGTAGGTAGAGGAGCACAATCATCAGCGGCAGGCTCAGGGCCCCCAGGCCGATTGCTAGCCAGGCTAGAAGGCTGGTTCGGCCAGCTAGCTGGGTGCGGGGGTAGGCAGATTGCAGGCGAAGGGCCCTGATGCCTAGAACCAGGCCCAAGATGGCAGGAATGAAGGCAGCTAGGGCCAGCTCGCCACCCAAGATAGCTACCAGATAGGCACTCACAACGGCACTGAGGGCCATCACCGCCGGGTAGTAGCCCTTACCCCGTCGATCGCGCACCAGCTGGCCGTAGGGCCGGCGGTAGGCTTCTGGAACCCAGTAGGCTTCTGGCTCGCCAGGGGTCTGGTAGTCAAAGGGCGGGGTGGGGTTAGACCCTAGGGGTTGGCCCTGGGGGCCTGCCTGCCTCTGGTCAGCAAGGGGTGGGGTGCTCATATTCGCCCTTTCGTGACTACTCTGCTCTCGGTCTTATCCTGCGCTGCCAGTGCAAGCCTTAAGCAGTACAGCTAGAGGTCTTGGACTGCGAGCGCCTTGGCTACCTACTGCCAGCCTATCAGTTCTCTAGGGGCCCTAGGGCCAGGTAGTGCTTGAGCCAGGCAAGTTCTAGGCCAACCTCTGGGCTTGAAAGGTTCAGGCCGGTTAGTTCCTGGCAGCTGCTGATTTTGTTTCTGAGGGTATTTTCATGGATATAGAGTTTCTCTGCTGCCCGCCTGTAGTTTCTTCCCTCTTCCAGGTAGGCCCAGAGGCAGGCTAAAAGGGAGTCTACCCCTTCCTTGCCCTCGCTCAGGCTGGCCCAGTATTTTTTCTGCAGGTAGCGGCCGATTTCTGGCTGCTGACCTACCGCTAGTTTCCAACTGAGGGTCTCTAGGCTAAAGAGGCCCTGCTGGCCTGCTGGGATTGATCTGCCTACCTGACGGGCCCGCCCTAGGGCTTGGGGCAGTTTTTCTAGTCTGCTGGGTGGGGCTAGGGCCCAGGTGGCCAGCTGGGGGTAGGGGCCGAGCAGGTTTTGGATTTTCTGGGCCCCAGAGGTCAGTAGGATGAGCTCTTCCCCTTCTGCTAGCAGGGCAGTAGCTGCTAGGTGGGGGCAGCTGGCCCTTTCTTCTAGGTCTTCAGTGATTTCTTGCCAGTTTTCTAGCAGTTGCCCTGGTAGGCGGGTGCAGGCTAGCTGGTAGCTAGCTTCTGGGTCTAACCTCAGGTCTTTGGCGCTTTCTAGAAGGGCCTTTTTCTTTTTGGCCCCCTGACCTTGGGCCTCTAGGGCCTGAAGGAAGCGACCCTTAGCTTCTTGCCGTAGTTTTTTCTGGCAGCCTGCTTCTTGCCCTTGATTCTTGAGGAGGCTGTTGAGGTAGCTGTCTTTCAGGTCCCAGAGTTTTTCCTGCAGGATCAGCTGTTCTTCCTCTGGTAGGTGCTGGCTGATGATGAGGCCCTGTAGGCTCCTGTGGATCTGGGTGAAGATGATTTGGCCAGCTTCAAGACTGCCCCTGAGCCCCAGGCCCTGACTGCCCTTGATTCTGATCGGTTCAAGGGGGCTTGGGTTGTCCTTTGTCTGCTGGCCGGTGAGCTGTGTGAGGATGAGCCGAACCTGGCCCCTGATGCTGCTGAGCAGGTGAGCGCGCCCCCAGCCTTCCTGGCCCACCTCTTGTTGGGGCTCTTTTTCTTTGAGGGCTAGGTGCTCTTCGATTGCCCTGAGGCAGCGCAGGGTGATTGTTTCTTCTTCTGCCAGTAGCTGGGCCCCAAGAACCTCCAGCCCAGTGTAAGGTATGCCACTCATACCCCCATTATAGATTTCTCCATCCCAGAGGGGAATGTCATGGAGATTATTACATTGCAATGTTGCAGGTCACAGAACTACTCTTGTTCCCAAGCCCCAACCTGAGGGGAAAAAACAAACCCATACACCCAAGGACCTCCCATGACCGAAGCAATCTTCAAAGCCGAGAAGGTGATGCAACCAACTCGCACCAGCAAGCAAAAGCGCAAAGCCTTTATCGGCGCAGTTGCAGGCCACCTGATCGAATGGTACGACTACGGGGTTTACGGTTTCGTAGCTGTCTACGTTGGAGCGGCCTTCTTCTCAGCCCAATCCCCCGGCATAGCCCTGCTGGCCTCCTTTGCCACCTTCGCCCTCTCCTTCTTCATGCGACCCCTAGGCGGCTTCGTCTTTGGCCCCCTGGGCGACAAAATTGGCCGCAAAAACACCATGGCCCTGGTCATGTTCCTGATGTCCGGCTCCACCTTCGCCATCGGCCTCATGCCCACCTACGCCAGTATCGGCATTGCCGCCCCCACCCTGCTAATCCTAGCCCGCTGCCTACAGGGCCTCTCAGCTGGTGGTGAGATTGGAACCGTCACCTCCTATGTTGCTGAGTATGGCGGCCCAGAAAAGCGGGGCCTAGCTACCTCAATCCTGATGACCATTGCCGTATCAGGCCTGATTCTAGGCTCTATTGTGGCCAACGGCCTAGCCTCCCTCCTGGGAGACACCGCCATGCAGGAGTTCGGCTGGCGTATCCCCTTCCTCATCGCTGGGCCCCTAGGGCTCATTGCAGCCTTTATCCGCTCCCGCCTTGAAGATACAGCCCAGTTTGAGGCCATTGCAGAATCTGGCCACCAGGAAAAGCGCCCCATCCGGGCCACCTTCCGCTGGAAGAAGAACATCACCCTAGTTGCTGGCTCCATTGCCCTGCTGGCCTGCATGTTCTACCTGATCTTGACCTACTGCTCCACCTACTTCGTCAAGGAACTGGGTTTTAGCCCCGATACCCGCTTCTGGTTTATCACCATCGGAGGCCTCACTGCCGCCTCCCTCATGCCCTTAGGCGGGCTGATTACCGACGTTCTAGGCCGCCGCTGGTTTTTGATGCTGACCTCAGCCCTGACCATTCCAGCCCTCTACTGGTTCTTCACCACCGCTCCAGGGGCTAGCCCCTCAGAAATCTTCCTGCCCTTTATGGTCATGTGCGTCCTCTTTGGCCTCTACTCCTCAACCCCCTATGCGGTCATGAGCGACCTGATCCCAACCTCTATTCGGGCTACAGGAATCTCAATGGGCTACAACATTCCTGTTGCTATCTTCGGCGGCTCAGCCCCCTTCATTGCCACCTTCCTGGTGGAAAAAACCGGCGATGTCACCTCACCCATGTACTTCTTTATGGCCTGTGCCCTCTTCTCCTTCCTGGCAGCTAGCTTCACAACCCAGAGCTGCTATGAGCGGGTTCGCCAGGCCGATGCGGAGCTCATGGAGAAGGTTGCCACCTCTGCTATTCCAGTAGTTAAGAAGCCCTAAAACTAAGCCTTGAGGCAAACAAAAAGCTGGCTATGTTCAAAGAGTCCTCTCTTGAACATAGCCAGCTTCTTGGTGGAGATGCGGGGAATCGAACCCCGGTCCGATGTAGCGTCAACGGGTCTTCTCCGTGCGCAGTTTGTGAAAGCGGTGTTTTTGGCTACCTTGCTTGCGCAAACACTTACAAGGCCTAACCTAGTTGTATAAAAGTCCCACCCGGCCCTACAACAAGGACGGGCAGCAGTGGCCTTTTAAACTGATGGTAGGGGCTGAGCCAAAGGCAAGCTCAGGCTACCAGACTGCATCGCTGGGATTATTAGGCAGCGAGTGCGAAGTCAGTGCGCTTAGATTCTGCACTTATTTTTTTG
>JAXDRN010000039.1:0-3910 GCA_034090985.1 Rothia sp. (in: high G+C Gram-positive bacteria)
GTCTGGTTCGACTCCGGCTCCATGCCCTTCGCCCAGTTCCACTACCCCTTCGAGAACAAGGACTGGTTCGAAGCCCACTACCCGGCAGACTTCATCGTCGAATACATCGGCCAGACCCGCGGCTGGTTCTACACCATGCACATTCTGGCCACCGCCCTCTTCGACCGCACCGCCTTCGAAAACGTCATCGCCCACGGCATCGTGCTCGGCTCTGACGGCCAGAAGATGTCTAAGTCCCTGCGCAACTACCCCGATGTCTCTGAGGTTCTGGACCGGGACGGCTCGGATGCCATGCGCTGGTTCCTCATGTCATCTCCCATCCTGCGCGGCGGCAACCTGATCGTGACCGAACAGGGCATCCGCGAAGGCGTCCGCCAGGTCATGCTACCCCTGTGGAATGCCTACCACTTCTTTGCCCTCTACACCAACGCCGCAAGCGGCGGGGCAGGCTACGAGGCTAAGTTGGTCACCGAGGGGCAGCAGGTCATGGACCGCTTCATCCTGGGAAAGACCCGCCAGCTAGTTGCCCAGGTCACCGAGGCCATGGACGCCTACGACGTCTCAGCCGCCTGCGAGGCCCTCCGCGCCTACACCGACGCCCTGACCAACTGGTATGTGCGCCGCTCCCGCGAACGCTTCTTCAAGGAAGACACCGAGGCTTTCGATGTGCTCTACACCGCCCTAGTGACCTTCGTGAAGATGGCTGCCCCCCTGCTGCCGCTGACCAGCGAAGAAATCTACCGGGGCCTGACCGGGGAGCGTTCGGTCCACCTGACCGACCTGCCCTCACCTGAGGATTTCAAGGACGAATCAGAGCTCCTAGCCCTCATGGAAACCACCCGGGCCGTCACCTCAGCCGGCTCAGCCCTGCGCAAGGCCCACAAGCTGCGGGTCCGCCAGCCCCTAGCTGCCCTCACCGTGGCAGTTGCCGGTGGCAAGAACCTAGCTGGCACCTTCGAATCCATCATCGCCGACGAACTGAACATCAAGGCCGTTGAACTCCTGGACGCAGCCGAAGTAGCACCGGCTGACTTTGGCATCTCCCAGCAGCTGAAGGTCAATGCCCGCGCAGCAGGCCCCCGCCTCGGCAAGCAAGTACAGCTTGCCATCAAGGCCTCCAAGAGCGGGGACTGGGCAATCACCGAGGACGGCACCGTGGTCGTTGGCGCCGACAAGCTGGCCCTGGAGCCGGGCGAATACGAGCTAGAAACCGTAGTTGCCGAAAGCGAAGGCAGCGCAGACCGCGCCGTCTCCGTCCTACCCGGCGGCGGCTTCCTGGTGCTCAATACCAGCCTGACCGAAGAACTCCTCGCTGAAGGCACCGCCCGCGACGCGATCCGCGCCATCCAGGCTGAACGCAAGGAAGCAGACCTAAACGTCTCAGACCGAATCGAGCTAACCATCACCGCCCCCGCTGCCGACCTTGAAGCCATCAAGAAGCACCAAGAGCTGGTAGCCGGTGAGACCCTGGCTGTCTCTGTCACCTACCGTGAGGGCGCTGACTTCTCAGCTGCCGTGAAGAAGGCCTAAATGAGCCAGGACAAGATGGAGCTTGACCCTGTCTTCGCCGAGATCGCTGCCGAGGGTGCCCGTGCTGACGACACCCTCGGCGTGGCTTCGGTCTACGCCGACCTGCTGGCCCGGGCCCCCGAACACAAGATGGCCCCCCGCCTGAACGCCATGGCCCGCGCCGTGGAGATTCTGGGTGAGCCCCATAAGGCAGCCCCGGTCATCCACATCACCGGAACCAACGGCAAAACCTCAACCGCCCGCATGATCGAGAGCCTCCTGATGGCCCACGACATCCGGGTAGGCCGCTACACCAGCCCCCATATCTCAAAGGTCACCGAACGCATCTCAATTGACGGGGCCCCCGTTGCAGATTCCACCTTCGTACGAATCTGGGGCGAAATTCAGCCCTACCTACAGATCGTGGACGCCGAACTAGAGGCAGCCGGCGCCCCCCGCATCACCTACTTTGAAGCCCTGACCATCCTGGCCTTTGCAATCTTCGCAGACGAGCCGGTAGATGTGATGGTCCTAGAAGTCGGCATCGGGGGTTCCTGGGACGCCACCAACGTGGCCGACGCTACCGTTGCTGTTCTCACCCCCATCGGCCTTGACCACACCGACATGCTGGGGCAGACCCTGGCCGAGATTGCCACTGAGAAAGCAGGGATCATTAAGGACGGCAGTTTCCTAGTATCTGCCGCCCAAGACCCCTCAGCCGCCCAGGTGCTCCTAGAGGCCGCCCGCGCCCGCAATGCTGATTACCGCTTCGAAGGCCTAGAATTCAAGGTCCTAGAGCGCACCGCAGGAGTCGGAGGCCAGCTCATCACCGTCCAGGGCCTAGCCGGCTACTACGAAGATCTTGCCCTACCCCTCTTCGGCGCCCACCAGGCCCAAAACGCCTCAGTTGCCCTAGCAGCAGTAGAAGCCTTCCTAGGCGGGGGCCAGAAGGAACTGAACCTGGAGCTAGTCAAGCAGGCCTTTGGGCAGGTGCGCTCGCCGGGCCGTCTTCAGCTAGCCCGTACAGAGCCGCCGGTGGTCCTTGACGCTGCCCATAATCCCCACGGCATTGCCGCTTCGGCAGCTGCTTTTAAGGAGTCCTTCTCCTTTGAAGAGCTGCACCTGGTGGTCGGTATCTTGGGTGAGAAAGACGCAGCTAGCATGCTGAACCTGCTCTTTGATGAGTATGTGGATCGGGCTGACTGGCGCACGGTACTGCACCTGACCAGGTCAGATTCGCCGAGAGCAATAGTGCCTGAGGACCTGGCCGAGCTGGCCCTTGAGGCCGGTTTCGATGAAGAGGTCATCGAAATTCACCAGAACATTCCCGATGCTCTTTCAGCAGCGGTTACAGCCGCTGCCGATGTGCCAAACCTGAACTCAGCGGTTCTGCTGACCGGTTCTATCACTGTGGTGGGCGAAGCTAGTACCCTGCTTGGATTGTAGAGGAAGAAAAGATGGTACGAATGACACGCGCCCAGCGCGAATGGCGGCCCGGCCAAACCAAGCAGCCTCGCTCGATTCAGGTGATGTTTGCCTCAATGGTGCTCTCCCTAGAATCCCTGGTTGCCTTCTTTGCCACCCTGGCGATCTTCGGCCACCATTTCAATGATCCTACCTGGGTCAAGGCCCTGATTTGGGGGCTGGGGCTAGTGCTAGCAGCTGCCCTTCTGCTGACTCCGGCCGTGCTTAAGAAGCCCTGGGGCTACCAGCTGGGCTATGGCTTACAGCTTCTTTTGATTCTGGTGGGCTTTGCCCTGCCCTCTATGTTCTTTGTGGGGGCGGCCTTTGCCCTAGCCTACTGGTTTGGGGTCACCCGTGGGGCCCGGCTGGATGCTGAGAACCGTCAGCGGGCTAAGGAACAAGAAGAGTGGGAAAAGGCTAACCCTGCCTAGGCTTTTTTGGTAGGCTGAGGGTGAAACCTGCCCCTATAAACACTGGAGTATGACATGACTGAGCGTACCTTGATCCTCATTAAGCCTGATGGGGTGGAACGGAACCTTACCGGCCAGATTCTGGCCCGCTTTGAAGCCAAGGGCTACCGGATTGCTGAGCTCAAGCTGCTAGTTCCCTCCCGGCAGCTTCTTGAGCAGCACTATGCTGAGCATGAGGGTAAGCCCTTCTACGAGCCGCTGGTTTCTTACATGGGTTCAGGCCCGGCTGTTGCCCTGGTCCTAGAAGGCCAGGGGGTTATTGAGGGTGCCCGTAGCCTGATGGGTTCATCTAACCCCACCACTGCAGCTCCCGGTACGATCCGGGGAGATCTGGGCCGGGACTGGGGCGAGAGCGTTCAGAAGAATCTGGTACACGGTTCAGATTCAGCTGAGTCAGCAGAGCGGGAAATTGCCCTCTGGTTCCCAGCCTAGGCCCTAGCTCCTAGCATTAATAAAGGGGGCCGGCT
>JAXDRN010000040.1:0-5224 GCA_034090985.1 Rothia sp. (in: high G+C Gram-positive bacteria)
GCCTTTGCTCCCCGGCAGAACCTGGTCTTTGATGGCGCCCTATCACTTGTCGGCAGTGCGACCTTGGAGGACATAGCCGCGAGGCTCAGCCCAGAGAACCCTCCGCCTGCCTTGGAATTAGCGGCCAGATTGCGTTGCAACCTGGTTGTAGATACTTCAAGGCCCTATCTTGAAGACAGCTGGCAGGGTCAACGGCTTACCCTGCAGGCCGGACGCGGCACCCCGGCTGAGCTTCAGGGCCTGACTCTGTTAGCCGGTGGCGGCATCGGCAGATGCGCTGTGATTGACTACCAGCCAGAAACTGGCGAGCGCACAGCCCGGCTGCTGAAACTTCTGGCCTCTTACCGGCCAGTTAACCATCGCGGTGAGCCAACGGCGGGTATCTATGTGCAGCCCAAGGGATAGTAGCTGGGCAGGGTAGTAGCTGGGCAGGGCGAAGCTAGCGGGCCTGAGGGGCTGTGGGAAAGAGCCCTGAGGGCCTTAGGTACTGTGGGAACGGGACTGTGGGAATGAGCCCTAGGGCCTGTGGGAATGGCCCTTAGCTACAGCGGAATGACCCTTAGCTACAGCTGTCTTAGCTGGCTGAGGGCAGTTCTCTCTGATCCTTGGCGACTATGCCCAGGACCATCTGCCTCTTCCTGCTAGAAAGAAACAATAGTCTGGGGGTTTGTCATAGAAGCAGAAAAGAGGTTCACAGCTGCCCTGCTCATCTAGGATAAAACTAGACAAGGAGGTCTTCACTATGCTTAAGAATAAAACCCTAGAAATAGCCTTCTACCTCTTCTTTCTTCAGGCAAGTTCCCTCTGGGCTCATAGTATCTGCCAGCTGATGCAGGGCCAGGACAGGCTCTACCTAGGTGGTCTGCTGGCTCTCAGTTCCCTTAGCTTAGGGGGGCTGGGGGCGGCTCTCTTCCTGCTTAAGGCTGACCAAAGCTAGCTACTTCACCTGCTGGGCCCTAGCTGCCTGGGGGCTGGCGGGTATAATTGGGAGGGGCCCTTAGGCCCACCCGTCCTAAGCCAGGCCCCTACACCGAATGTCAGGAAGAGCGTGACCAGCCCCCAACTTGCAACAAGTACCGCCCACGGCCGCATGTACGCCAGAAACCTGGGCGGTGAACTGCTGGTCCCCTCAATCACAACGGTGATTAGCCAGCAGGCCAGTGACCTAGCTGGCTGGCACGGCTATATGGCAGCTAAGGCAGCCCTGGAAGATCAGAGATCCTACCGGGCCTCTAGCTCAGCTGGCCTGAAGTTCGCTGTGATTCGGGACGCTGCTACCGCCTCTGAGCGCTACCGGGATGCCGCTGCCGCCCGGGGAGATAGGGTTCATAACTACGCTGAACAGGTTGCCCTACGCGCTATGGGGCTGCCCCATGAGGTAGAGGGCTACCGGGAAAACCTCATTGCCCACGGGGAGCAGGCCTATGCCGACCGCTTTGATGAGTGGTGGGAGCTCTACCAGCCCAAGCCCCTGGCTACTGAGGTGACGATCTGGAATGAAACCGTTGGCTACGCTGGCACTCTAGACCTGGTTGCAGAGATTGCCGGGCACACCTGCATTATTGACTACAAGACGAAGGGCACCGACCGGAAGGGGAGGGTAAAGCCCCTAGACGATAAGGTGGTGATGCAGCTGGTTGCCGGGGTCAAGGCTGAAGAGGCCCTGATCGATGCTGAAGAGGGCAGCTGGGAGCCTTGGCAGTATGGGGGAGCGAGCATCCTGATGGGTGTTGCCCTGGGGGAAACCCAGGTGGTGCCCCAGCAGGCTAACCCCCAGGTGCTTGAGAGAAACTGGTATAAGTTCTGCGCCCTCAAAAGGGTCTGGGACCTGAACCGGGACCTGTCTGAAACCCCAGAAGATTCCCTGATGCCCGTTGTACCGCCACCAGCTGCTGCCGACCAGAACCAGCCCGATGCGGCAGCTAGTTAAAGCTGTCTGAGAAGAAAGAAGACCTATGACAATCCTGCCCATCCGTACCCTAGGTGACCCGGTTTTGCGTACTACCTGTGACCCTATTACCCACTTCGATGCTGATGTGGAGAAGCTGGTTGCAGACATGCTAGAGACCATGTACGAAGTTGAAGGGGTGGGCCTGGCCGGCCCCCAGGTTGGGATTTCTAAGCAGATCTTTACCTTCGGCAACATTGAGGGCAGGGAGGGGCACGTGATTAACCCCGTCCTTGAGGTGGGGGATGAACCCCAGGAGGGCGGTGAGGGCTGCCTGTCTGTGCCGGGCCTGTCTGCTGCTACCCCGCGTAAGAACTGGGCTCGGGTGACCGGGGTTAACTGTAAGGGTGAGCCGGTGGTGTATGAGGGTGAGGGCCTTTTTGCCCGTATGCTTCAGCACGAAACCGATCACCTGTTTGGAACCCTATTCATTGACCGGGTTGAGGGTGAGGATAAGAAAAACATTTGGAGGAAGATCCGCCAGGCTGACTATAACCAGGTTGCTGCTGCTGTTCAGGGGGAGCGGGCAGCTAAGACCTCTTCTGGCTTTGGGGCCCTGGGGGGATCCTTTGGCCTTGGGGCAGGCGGGCAGGCAGGGGCCCAGCAGCGTGGGGCCTCTCAGGCTGGGGTTAAGAAGCCTGGCGCTTTTGGTATCTAACCCTTTGGTTCTTCAATTGATGGAAAGGTAAGCATGAAGGTTCTCTACGCCGGTACCCCTGAGGTTGCCACCGCCCCCCTCAGGGGCCTGCTTGAGGCAGGCTATGAGGTGGTGGGTGTACTCACCCGTCCTGATGCCCCCCTGGGGCGTAAGAGGGTTCTAACTCCTTCACCGGTAGCCGCCCTGGCCCAGGAGTTGGGCCTGCCGGTTATTAAGGCTGACCGCTGGTCTGATGAGGTTGCCCAGGCTGTGGCCCAGCTGGGGGCTGACATTGCCGCTGTGGTGGCCTTCGGGGTTCTGCTGCCCCAAAGCGCCCTTGACCTGCTACCCCAGGGCTGGATTAACCTGCACTTTTCCCAGCTGCCGGCCTGGCGGGGCGCTGCCCCGGTGCAGCGGGCCCTGATGGCGGGGGAGACTGAGATTTTCTCTAATACCTTCCGTATTGATGCCGGGCTGGATACCGGCCCGGTCTTCCGTTCTGAATCAGCTAGTGTTGGGGAGCTTGATACGGCTGGGGATATGCTGACCCGCCTGGCTGCAAGCGGCGGTGCCCTGCTGGCTGCTACCTTTGACGATATCGCTGCCGGGGCTACCGGCAGCCCGCAGACCGGCGCCGCCACCCATGCTGCTAAGCTCAGCCTTGCTGATGGGAAGGTGGACTTTAGCCGCCCTTCAGCTCAGATTATTGCCCAGCTGCGTGGGGTCAGCCCTGAGCCTGGGGCCTGGGCTGAACTTGAGGGGGCCCGTTTTAAACTTGCGATGGTGCGCCCCCTTGATTTAGCTCCGGTTGGTGAACCTGGCACCCTCTTTTGGGCCGGTAAAAAGCTGGCTGTTAGCTGCGCCGATGGGGCCCTTGAACTGACCGAGGTGCAGCCTGCTGGTAAGAAAATGATGAAGGCCGCCGACTGGGCGCGCGGTCAGGGCCCTGCCCTGGCAGAAGGGAAGATGGTGCTGGTATGAGCATGAATACAGGTGGACGCGGCTCAGGCGGTAGGCCTGCTGGCTCTAAGGGTAAGGCTGGGGCTAACCGTGCTGGGGCTAACCGCGCAGGTCAGGGCCGAAGCGGGGCCCGCAAGCACGATGACCGTAGCCAGCAGGGGCAGGGCGGGGGTAGCCCTCATCCCCGCGGTTCCCGTGGTAACCGTTCGGGCGGGGCAGTCTCAACCCAGCAGAAGCAGCAGGGCGGTCAGCCTCCTAGGGGTCAGCGCTTTGGCAGGGATGAGTCGCAGGCCAAGCAGGGCGGTGGGGGAGAGACCCGCCGCAACGCTAAGGGCCATGAACGGAACCGTAAGGCAGTCAAGGACAGGGCCTTTTCGGCCTCTGCCCCCTCCCAGCGGGCCCGCACAGCAGATGGGGCCCGGGCTGTTGCCTTCCAGGTGCTGGCCGCTGTTGCCCTAGAGGATGCCTACGCTAACCTGGTGCTACCTAAGGCTATACGGGCCGCCCACCTTGATGCTAGGGACGCTGGCTTTGCCACTGAACTAACCTACGGCACCTTACGGAACCAGGGCACCTACGATGCGATCTTAGCCCACTGTGTTGACCGGCCGGTGGAAAAAATCGGCACCAAGATTCTGCTGGTCCTGCGCCTGGGGGTGCACCAGCTGCTGGCTATGCGGGTTCCTGACCATGCGGCCCTGAACCAGACGGTGGCCCTGGCCCGGGCTGAGATTGGTAGCGGCCCGGCTAACTTTGTGAACGCCGTGCTGCGCCGGGTCTCTGAGCGCACCCCGGAAGACTGGTACGCGCTGATTGCCGAAGAGGCCCCCGATGAGCTGACCCGGCTGGCGTTGGAAAAGTCCCACCCGGCCTGGGTCGTACGGTCCTTCCGCCAGGCCCTAGCAGCCCACGGGCGGAAGCCTGATGAAGTTGAGGCCCTGCTGGATGCCGATAACGCCTCACCCGTAGTCAACCTGGTAGTCCTGCCCGGCCTGGGAGATCTGGACGAGGCCCGCGCAGCAGGTGCCGAAGACGGCCCCCTGGTGGAGGGTTCGGCCTTCTATTCTGCAGGCGACTTGGCTCGGCTTGAATCGGTGCGGGAGGGCGTCGTCCGTGCCCAGGACGTCGGTTCCCAGCTGGTAGCCCGAGCCCTAGCTGATGCCCCGCTCGAGGGCAGCGACAGCAACTGGCTTGACCTCTGCGCTGGCCCCGGCGGTAAGGCCGCCCTGCTCGGTGCCCTGGGTGCCCAGCGCGGTGCCCGCCTACTGGCGAATGAAGCCGCCGACCACCGAGCTGAACTGGTGCGTCGCTCCCTGGCCCCGCTGCCGTCCGGAACCTATTCTGTAGTGGCCGGTGACGGCCGTCAGATCGCCCGAACTGTAGCTGGGGGTTCAAACCTGCCCGAGGGTATGCCTGCCGATGTGCGCTTTGACCGCGTGATGGTCGATGTGCCCTGCTCAGGTCTGGGCGCCCTGCGCCGCCGCCCCGAAGCCCGCTGGCGCAAGAGCCCCCGCGACATCGCTGAACTGCTGCCCCTGCAACTCGACCTGTTTAAGGCAGCAGCATCAGTTACCCGCCCCGGCGGCCTGATTGCCTATGTAACCTGCTCACCCCACACCGCTGAAACCCAGAGTATTGTTCACGATATTCTGCGCAAGGTCGATGTAACCCTGCTGGAC
>JAXDRN010000041.1:0-5389 GCA_034090985.1 Rothia sp. (in: high G+C Gram-positive bacteria)
ATGTATTACTTGTTCGAGCGACGGACTGAAGAAATGAAGTCCTGAGTTCATGCGAACTAGCCCCTATCGTCTAGCGGCCTAGGACGCCGCCCTTTCACGGCGGTAACACGGGTTCAAATCCCGTTGGGGGTACTGTGAAACTTCGGTTTCACGGCCATATTAGAAGAAATTCTGATATATGGCCCCGTAGCGCAGTTGGTTAGCGCGCCGGCCTGTCACGCCGGAGGTCGCGGGTTCAAGTCCCGTCGGGGTCGCTCCGACCGCGTAGGTTCTCACTTGTGAGAAGACGCGGTTGTGGCATATCTAAGGGTATGCCTGGCTCTGTAGCTCAGTTGGTAGAGCGTGCGACTGAAAATCGTAAGGTCACCGGATCGACGCCGGTCGGAGCCACAAATCCACTCTCTAGGCTTCTACATGAGAGTGGATTTTTTTTGTTTTAAAGCACCGGGCTCAGCCCCTCTTTATTACCTCCCATGACGCCCCTTTCCCCTGACCAGACCCAGGGTTCTAGGATAAATATACTGCCCACACCAATCGGCAGCCCCAAGCCTAGAAGGAGCAGCATGCCTGACCAGCCCAACTTCCAGTCTGAGCCCCTTCCCGGCAGACAGCCCCAGCCAGAGCAGGGGCAGATTAAAGCTGCCCGCGGCCTAGAACTGCGCTGCAAAAACTGGAGGGCAGAAGCCCTCTTGCGCCTGCTAGAAAACGTCCTAGAAGTAGGCGAACGCCCAGAAGACCTAGTAGTTTACGCCTCCATTGGCAAGGCCGCCAAGGACTGGCAGGCCTACCAGCAGATCCGTCAGGCCCTCATCAGCCTAGAAGAAGACCAAACCCTCATCCTTCAAACCGGTCGGCCGGTTGCCATCATGCACACCCACCCGGCAGCCCCCCGGGTCATCTCTGCCGTGAACAACACCGTCGGCCACTGGGCCACAGAAGAAAAATTCTACGAACGCCAGGCCCAAGGCAAAACCATCTGGGGCGGTCTAACCGCAGCCGCCTGGCAGTACATTGGCCGGCAGGGAGTACTCGGAGGCACCTACGAGCTACTCCGGGCCGCCCTCAAAACCCACTGGGATGAAGAAGAAGCCCCCCACCGCTGGCTCCTCACCGCCGGCCTGGGAGGCATGGGCTCGGCCCAACCCATCTCAGCTAAAATGCTGGGCCTCTCAAGCCTGACCGTAGAAGCCAACCCAGCAAAAATCCAGAAACTAGCGGCAGCCGGCGGCCTAGACCTAATCGCCAGAGACCTAGACCAGGCCCTAAAGGCCCTAGCCCAGGCCAAGGAAGAGCGCCGCCCCCTAGCCCTAGCCCTTGAAGGCAACGCCGCTGAGGTCTTTGAAGCTATCGCCGCCGGCTCCTTCTACCCTGACCTGGTCACCGACCAAACCGCCGCCCACGACGCCCGCTACGGCTACCTACCTGCCGGCTACAGCCTAGAAGACTGGGAAGAGAAAAGAGCCAGCAACCCCCAGCAGATCGAGCAGGACGCCAGGGCCTCCATGGCCCGGCAGGTTCGGGCCCTGCTGACCCTCAAAGAAGGGGGAGCTGTGGTCTTTGAAAACGGCAACAACTTACGGGTACAGGCCAGCTACTGCCTGACCGAAGCAGAAAGCCAGCAGGCCTTCAAGCAGATCCCCGGCTTCATGGAAGCCTACCTGCGGCCCCTCTTCGCCCGCGGAATCGGCCCCTTCCGCTGGGTCGCCCTCTCAGGTCAGGAAGAAGACCAAGACTACCTAGACCAGCTGGCAGCTAGCCTCTTCCCCCAGCGGCCTGAAGTAGCCCACTGGATCGACCTGGCAAGAAAGTACATCCCAGCCCAGGGCCTGCCGGCTAGAACCTGCTGGCTAGGCTACGGGGAGCGGGCAGCCTTCGCCCTAGCCGTCAATGAAGCCGTCGCTGAGGGCAGAATCTCAGGGCCGGTAGCCCTGAGCCGCGATCACCTAGACTCAGCGGGCATGACCCACCCCCGCATTGGAACCGAAGGCATGAAGGACGACTCCGATGGGGTAACAGACTGGCCCCTGCTCGACTCCATGCTCCTAGCCTCAGCCGGGGCCGACATGGTAGTTGTTCACTCCGGGGGAGGGGGCTACTCTGGCTGGATGCAGTCAGCCGGCCTAACCCTCGTCGCTGACGGAAGCGCCCAGGCCGCCCAGCGCCTAGCCCAGAGCCTAGACCTTGACTCAGGCCTGGGAGTCATTAGGCACGCAACAGCCGGCTACGAGGAAGCCCTTGACGAAATTGCCCGCTCCCAGCAGGCAGACCACCCAGGAACCCCCCTCCATCACATCAAAAACTAAGAGGAAAAAGCTCAGGGGAAACCCGCCCCAGAAGACAGTAAGGAAAGAAAATGCGTGAACTAACAGCTGATGATGCCCGCTGGGCTATTCTAGGCGGTGGTGTCTTTGCCTGCGGCGGTGGCGGCTGGCAGCACCACGGAGAACTCATGGGGCAGATGGCCACCAGCATGAACCGGCCAATTCTGGCAAGCGTAGACGAACTTCCCCAAGACTCCTACGTAGCAACCGTTACCGCTATTGGGGCCCCAGCTGCCAAAGACTGGGAAATCAGGCCCGTTGACTATGTAGACGCCCTCAAAAAGCTCATGGAAGTGAGCGACAAACCCATCTCAGCTGTCATCACCGGCCAAAACGGCTACTCAACCACCCTCAACGGCTGGATTCAGTCCTCCCTACTAGGGGTCAAGGTGCTCGACGCAGCAGGAGACGTGCGGGCCCACCCTACCGGTAAACTCGGCTCCCTAGGCCTCACCACCCGCCCCGGCTACCAGACCATCCAGGTCGTTTCAGGGGGTAACCGGGCCAAGCACGGCCACATCCTATCAGTCAACTACGGTCAGGTAGGCACCACAGACGATATCCTGCGCGATATCTCTGTTCGCTCAGGCGGCTTCATTGCAGCAGCCCGCAACCCCGTCGAACTGAGCTGGATTAAGGAACACGCCGCCCTGGGCGCCATCTCCCTAGCCCTTGACCTGGGCAAGGCCATGGAAGAAGCCGGAGCCGGGCAGCTAGGGGCCGGACCAGCAGTAACAGAAACCGTCCTGAACTTCCTGGGCGGGCAGGTTATTGACAGCGGCCCCCTCAGCTTTGAGGTAGACCTTCTGACCCGCGGCGGCTGGGACCACGGAACCTTCAGGATCGGGCAGCACACCGTGCCCTACCTGAACGAATACATGGTCATTGACGGGCCCCAGGGGCGGGTGGCAACCTACCCCGACACCATTATCATCCTCAGGCAGGATACCGGCCTGCCCCTGGCCGTCAAGGACGCCCAAGAGGGCCTGGACGTTACCCTCATCAAGGTAGAGGCCCAAAAGCTCCCCCTCTCCTCATCAGCCCTAGACCCGGTAGGGGTAGGGGAGTGCGAGCAGATCATGGGAATTGACTTCCTACCCTACCTACCTAGCCGATGAGCAGCAGACAGCCCCAGAGGATCCTTCTAGACGGCAACCAGCTCACCTGGGAACAGCTAGAGCTCATCCTAGGCGGCCAGGCCATTAAGGTAGAACTCTGCCCCCAGGCCCGGGAGCAGATGAGCAGGGTCAGAGAAGAGGCCCTTACCCTTCTGAGGACCGACCATCCGCCCAGGATTTACGGCTGGAACCAGGGTCTAGGCCCCCTCAAAATCCACCCGCTGACCCTGCAAGAGCAGGAACAGTTTCAGCAGAACGTCCTGCTCTCCCACCATGCTGGGGTGGGCAACTACCTGCCTGAACAGGTAGCCCGCCTGGCCCTGGTCATTCGGGCTAACGTCCTAGCGCGGGGCACAGCAGGGGTTCGCCCGGAACTGGTCGAACGGATTCTCAAGCTGGTCAACTCCGGCCTGGTGCCCCTGATCCCCCAGGTTGGTTCCATGGGCACCGGAGACCTGCAACCCATGGCGGCCGTTGGCCTAGCCCTTGTTGGCCACCCCCAGGCCCAGCTGCTCTGCCCCCAGGGAAGCCTGCAGGCAGCCAGGCAGGCCTACCAGAAACTAGGCCTAGAAGCTGACTTTCCCCTGCAAGCAGGTGAAGCTATCGGCCTGATTTCAGGCTCCGCTGTTCTAAGCGCCTCCCTCGCCTGGGCCCTTCAGCAGGTTAAGGAGCAGCTGACAGTCTTTACCGGCAGCTTTGCCCTCTTCTGCGAAGCCTCCCGGGCAGAAAAACAGGCCTTTGACCTGCGCATGCACCGGGAGCGGCACATCCCAGCTGAAGAGCAGAGCGCCCAGCAGATCCTCTCCCTGATCGCTGATAGCCACTGGGGAACCCAGGCCGGACGCCGCCTGGCTGGAGAAGAGCAACCCAGAGTCCAAGACTCAACTTCAGTTCGCTCCGTCCCCCACCAGCTAGCAGCAGTCATCCAAGAAATAGAGCGGGCCTGCCAGGAAATTAGCCGGGATGTTAACGCCTCAACCTGCAACCCCATCCTTCTACCCCGAGAAGGCGGAGGGGTGGACTTCATCTCTGGCGGCAACTGGGACGGCACCATCCTAGGGCAGGTAGCCCACAGCCTTAACGTTTCCATCACCCGCCTAGCAGTACTAGCAAAGGACCTAGCCGGCCGCCTACTGCACGAAGGCTGGAGCTACGGCCTGCCCCCCAGCCTGTCCGGCGGGCAGCTAGGCCTCAACTCCGGCATGACCCTGCTCTACACCACCGGGGCCTCCCTCATCCCAGAAATGCAGGTGCGGGCCAACCCGGTCTCAACCCTCTCCTTCCCCATCAAGGGCGGCCAGGAAGACCACAACACTATGGCCATGGCCGGGGTGAACAACCTGCTATCGAACCTGGGCCGGCTCAACACCGTCCTGGCCGTTTTCCTGCTCCTCTCAGCCCAAGGTATTCACCTGCTCCAACCCCTCATGGGTTCCCTACCCCTGGGGAGCGGCAGTGAGCAGATCTACCGCTACCTTAGGCAGCAGGTAGCCCCCCTTGAAGAGGACAGGCCCCTGGTAGAGGACCTAGAGACAGCCCGGGCCCTCATAGCAGATGGAACACTAGCTAGCTACATTCAAGACCTACTGGAATGGCAGGGGCCGGACCAGGCCGGTAGCTACATCATTTAGAGCTTATTGAGGGCTAGGAATCAGGGGGGGCAAGGCAGGTTTGCAGGGAGGGTGAGCCTGCTTAGCCCCCTATTAATAATCCCTATGACTTTATTGCGAAAAATGACTCCCCATTAGGCTCAGCTCTTGGAAGGCAACTAGGCTAAGACCACGTTTTAATAGCCTAGAAAGATAGCGCCTGTATGCCCCAGAGCCCAGCAATAGAGTTTGACGCAGTCACCAAAAACTACGGTGACCAGAGGGTCGTCAATGACTTGAACCTGACCATCCCCTCAGGCAAAATTACGGTCTTTGTAGGCCCCTCCGGCTGCGGTAAAAC
>JAXDRN010000042.1:0-46907 GCA_034090985.1 Rothia sp. (in: high G+C Gram-positive bacteria)
AAGCCCTGGCTGATCAGGGTGTAAAGGAGGGAGAAGAGGGGGATGAGGGCCAGCAGAAAACTGGAGTAGACCAGGTAGCTCGCTAGGGCCTCTTGACCCTTACGCCGCCCCTCAATCAGGCCCAGCAGCAGGGGCCCCAAGCCTAGGAAAATCAGGCCAGATAGAAGGGCAAGGCCTAGCAGGCTAAAGCCCAGCAGGGCGCTGGCTGCCGCTCCCAGCAGTAGGGAGCAGGCCCCTAGGGCCCAGGGCGGCCTCCTGCTGGAGCAGGGGGGTTTGCAGGAAAATTTCCCGGCACATAGAGGTGATAATGGGTAGGATCATCATCCCCAGCACCAGGCCGGCGGTCAGAATAGTCTTTCCGGTCTGAGAGGCAGGGCCCTCAAAGATAGGGATAAAGCCAAGGTAGCTGGCCAACCAGTCATAGGCAGGAACCAGCTGGGGGGCTAAGACGGCAGCCCCCCAGGCCCCAAAGATCACTGAGGGAATGGCAGCTAGTAGGTCGATCAGGTAGCCTAGGGCCTGGGCCAGGCGGCGGGGAGCGTAGTGGGAGATAAAGAGGGCAACTCCAATCCCTAGGGGGGCGGCACAGAGCAGGGCCAGCCCTGAGGCAATCAGAGTGCCAATGATCAGGGGAATAATGTAGTCCAGGAAGCTGCTTCCTGTCAGCTGGGCAGGATCTGCTGTCAGTACAGGCAGGGCCTGAGCCAGTAGGAAGAGGACAACAGCTGCCAGGGTCAGCAGGATCAGAAGACCAGCAGCTAGGGTCAGGCCAGAAAAAATCCTGTCGGCGGCCAGGGGGTTCCAGCCGGGCAGGGCCCTCGTGGCCGGCTTGAGGCTCCTGCTGTTTCTGTGGGGAAGTGCTGTGCTACTCATAATGATCGGCTTCTGCCTCTACTCTTTGACAGTGATGGAATCAATAGCCTGCTGGGCCTGGTCGCTCAGGCTGGCAGACAGGGGCGCTGAGTGGGCTGCAGCGGGGGCCTGCTGCTGGCCCTGCTCGCTGACCACATACCCCTCATAGGCCTTGATCAGCTCCACCTGGTCTGAGGAGGCGTAGGAGGAGCAGACCAGGTGGTAGGAAACCAGCAGCAGGGGGTAGGCGGTCGGGTCCTGGGGAGTCCGGTTGAGGCTCAGGGCTAGGTCCTTCTCGTTCATGCCCCCTACCGGGCTTGAGAGCTCAACAGCCCGGGCAGCAGCCTCAGCCGAAAGCTCAACATAGCTATCTGCCACCTTGAGCTTGACCTTACCTAGCTGGCCAATTGCAGAAGCGTCAGCGTAGGTAATAGCCCCTTCGGTCGATGAGGTTGTTGCCACCACCCCTGAGGTGCCCTTATTCGATTCAGCAGCGTACTGGGCAGGCCAGTTGCCATCTGCCTCAAGGCCCCAGAGCCCATCAGAGGCTGCTGCCAGGTAGTCGGTAAAGTTCTGGGTTGTGCCTGAGTCATCAGACCGGTGCACTACCGTAATGGGAGTAGCCGGAAGGCTGACCCCCTCATTCTGGGCGGCAATGGCCGGGTCATCCCAGCTGCTGATCTGCCCCATAAAGATCTTGGCCAGGGTCTGCCCATCAAGGTTCAGGGAACTAAGGCCAGGCAGGTTGAAGGCAACAGCTACCGGTGAGACATAGACCGGAATGTTGATGGCACCGCCCTCACCGCAGACAGCCTTAGAGGCCTCCCATTCTTCAGGCTTGAGGGGCCGGTCAGAACCGGCAAACTGGGCTCCCCCAGCTAGCAGGGCCTCCCGGCCAGCCCCTGACCCGTCAGGAGAGTACTGCACCGAACCGCCCAGTTCAGCAAAGCCTGTCTCCCAGGCGGTAATAGCTGCCTGCTGGGAAGAGGCCCCTACCCCGGTCAGGGTTGCTGAAGGCAGGCTACCTGCCGCCTGGCCCTGGCTGCTGGCCCCGGTGGGGTTATCAGAGCCGCAGGCTGAGAGGAGCAGGAGCCCTGCTGCGCAGAGGGTTGCGAGTCTGGTGATCTGTGACGTTTTCATCCCGAATTTTCCTTAGCTAGTTCAAGGGCTCAGGGCGGCAGTCTCTGCTGGGAAGCTGGGAAGCTAGCTAGCGACTTCTTCTGTGCCCTGCTGGTCTTTCTGTTCGTAACTTTAGGTAGGGCTGGTTGCCCAGGGACTATCGGGGAGTGAACGAAAGATGAACAGGGAGGATATTTTGAGAAGCAGCTAGCGGTTTAGAATAGGTTCTATGGGTTTGAAGCAGCAGGTGAAGGTTCTTGAAAGAGAAGCCGGTCAAAGAGGTAAAGAGGGCTGGGCCCGGGTTCAGGGTGGCTTCTTCCAATCCCTACAGATCGTTGTTGCCGGCATAGGAGCCTACCTCTTTGCAGAAAAGGTTTTAGGGCACACAGAACCCATCTTCGCTGCTACAGCCGCTATCGTCTCCCTAGGTTTCATTAGCGGGGCAACCCACATCCGCCGGATCTTAGAGGTCTCCCTAGGCGTTACCCTAGGTATTTTGATGGGAGATCTTATGCTCCTGATAACCGGCCGGGGCATCTGGCAGGCCGGCCTGGTCATGTTCCTTGCTATCTTGCTGGCCCGCTTTTTAGATAATGGGATTCTCTTTACTATTCAAATGGGCCTTCAGTCCTGCCTGGTGGTCCTTCTTCCACCCAATATTGACGGCCCCTTTGCCCGCAGCCTAGATGGCATCATTGGGGGAATCTGCGCCTTCCTGCTCATGTTCCTCTTCCCCCAGGACCCCCGGCGGGTTCCCCGGGAAAAGGGCAGGCAGTTGATGACCTCCTTCGCCTCAGTCTTCTACACAGCCAGCCTGGCTATCTCTAGCTACGACGGTAAGGAAGCCTGGCAGGCCCTAGCCGGGGCCCGCAGGCTCCAGCCCCTCTACGAGGCCTGCGAAAAGGAAATCATTACCTCCCGGGGCATGGCCCAGCTGGCCTGGACAGGCCGGTCCCACATGGAAGAACTCGACAGCTACAGCCAGGCCCTTTCAAAGATCGACTACGCAATCCGAAACACCCGGGTTCTCAACCGCCGCCTAGCCTCAACCATTGACCATGTGCAGATTTCTTCAGGGGCCATGGCCTCCCTCTCCCGGGTCCTGGAAGAAATCGGGCAGGCCATTGAGCTGCTGGGCCTAGCCTTCTCAGCCCCCGAACCTGCCCGGCGGGCAGGCGGCCGCCTGCGGGCCCGCCGGGACCTGAGCCAGATTGCTGCCGGCCTTGACCCCCAGAAGATGGGGGTTAGAACCATGGAAGCTGAGGCTCTAGTCCTGATGCTCAGGCCCCTTGTCGTCGATCTTTTAGAGGCAAGCGGCCTAGACCACCAGCAGGCCTCTCAGGCCCTTACTCCCCTGGGTGAGTCCATGACCGAGCACGCTCCACCCACCTCCCAGCTGCAGATCCTTAACCCCAAGAACCAGCAGGAAGCCAGCCAGCTGCACCGGGCAGATACCCGCCAGCTGAACCTGGTTCTTAGGGCCAAGGAGGAAGCCCAGGAAGAAGACCTAGAGGGCAAGAGGGTCAGGCCCTAGGTAGCAGGAAAGAGCAGGCCCAGGGCCTCACCCAAAGATGCCACCTCCCGCACCGTCACCCCATCAGGAACCTGCCCCACCCCCGCTGGTGAGGCCGGAACCAGAACATGGGTAAAACCAAGCCTGGCCACCTCAGCGATCCGCTGGCGGATACCGGGAACAGCCCGCACCTCGCCTGCCAAGCCCACCTCGCCAAAGACCACCAGCCTGCGGGGCAAGGGCTTATCTTGGGCAGCTGATGCTAGGGCCAGCACACAGGCCAAATCAGCCGATGGCTCAGAAATTTTAGCCCCGCCGACCGTTGAAATGTAGCAGTCAAGGGAACCTACATGAAAGCCGGCCCTCTTCTGCAAGACCGCCAGAAGCATAGAAATCCGGGCCGAATCAAGGCCGCTGGTAGCCCGCCGGGGCGAAGGGGTACTACTGGTATCGAGCAGGGCCTGAACCTCAGCTAGGAGGGGGCGGCGGCCCTCCATCGTTACCGTCAGGCAGGTACCGGCCACGGGGTGGGGGGTACGGGAGACAAAAAGGCCGGTTGGGTCAGTCACCGGGCTAATGCCCTCTTCAGTCATATCAAAGCAGCCCACCTCATCAGTAGGGCCAAACCTGTTCTTAATGGCCCGTAGCATCCTGATGCGTGAATGCTTATCACCCTCAAAATGGCAGACAACATCAACCAGGTGCTCTAGCAGGCGGGGGCCAGCAATGCTCCCTTCCTTGGTCACATGCCCTACCAGCAGGGTGCAAATATTCTTGGTTTTAGCCAGGGAAATCAGGCTAGAAGCAACCTCCCGCACCTGGGTCACTCCCCCGGCGCTTCCCTCAACCTCGCTTGAGGCCAGGGTCTGCACCGAGTCAAGGATGAGCAGGTCCGGCTTGATCTGCTCCACCTGGCCCAGGGCTACTCCCAGGTCGGTTTCGCTGGCCAGATAGAGGCTGGGGGCCAGGGCATCAATCCGGTCAGCTCTCAGCTTGACCTGGGCAGCAGATTCTTCGCCCGTCAGGTACAGGACGGTCCTTTCAGGCCCGCCTTCTTGGCCCCGGGCGTAGGCTGCCGCGACCTCTAGCAGGAGGGTTGATTTACCAACCCCCGGCTCGCCAGCTAAGAGAATAACAGCCCCCGGCACCAGGCCACCGCCTAAGACCCGGTCAAATTCCGGGTTACAGGTGCTCTGATAGTGGGCCAGGGCAGAGTCAACCTGGCTAATGGGCTGGGCAGGTTCTTCAAGGCGACTGACGGCCTTAGTTTTTGGCCCGCTTTGGCCAGCTAGACCCTCTTCAACGGTGCCCCAGGCCTGGCATTCGCCGCAGCGGCCAACCCATTTGGCGGTAGTCCAGCCACATTCGGAGCACTTATAGGCGTTAGCTGACGAGGAACGGGATGATTTTCGGGTAGCCATACACCTAGCATAAGGCCCCCGGCTGACATTTTAGGCCCCCGCCCAGCCAGGGCTCTAGAGGTAGCGCTCTAGCAGGGAGCTTTCAGCCATCCGGGATAGGGACTCCCTAATGACCCGGGCCCGCTGCTCTCCCACGCCGTCTACAGCCTTCAGGTCTTCTAGGCTAGCTGCCATCAGGGATTGCAGACCGTCAAAATGATCGACCAGTCGGTCAGCTACAGCCCCTGGCATGGACTTAATGCCAGCTAGGAGGCGGTGGCCCCTGGGGTGAACCAGGGCATCAAGATCCTCACCCAGGCCAACAGTTCGGGCAATGGTAGCCAGGTCAACCAGGTCCCTATCGTCAAGGGCGTAGAGGGCTTCAAGGGCCTCTTGGAGATCTTCGGGGCTGATGGTCTCTGGCAGGTAGTCCCGCAGAACCACCCAGGTTTGGGGTAGGTCGTGGCTGGTCAGGTCCTCTAGCTGCAGGGCAACAAGGCGGCCCATACTGCCAAGTTCTACCAGGTAGTGGCCGGCCTCAACGGTAATCCGGCGGACCATCTCCATCCTTTGCAGGGTGGTTGCCACATCCCGCAGGGTAGTTGAGGCCTCAATTTCTAGGGAGGAAAGCTGCTGTAGAACCTGCTTGAGCCGCTCCGTGTAGCTCTCTAGGGTTCCAATAGCCTGGTTAGCCCGCCCCATGAGCACCTGGCTATCTTCAACCGTGTAGCGGATACCCTGGGTATAGACCGAAATCAGGGACATTGAGGCACTCACAGCAATCACAGGAAAACCTGTCTGCTGGGCTACCCGCTGAGCAGTTCGGTGGCGGGTGCCTGATTCGCTCGTTTCAATAGAGGGGTCTGGTAGTAGCTGCACCCCGGCAGCGACCAGGGTAGAGGCGTCCCTATCACAGATAATCGCCCCGTCCATCTTGGCCAGCTCCCGCAGACGGGTGGCCGTAAAGTCGGTGTTAATATCAAATCCGCCAGAGGAAATCTGGCTAACAGTCTTATCGCTGCCTAGCACAATCAGGGCACCGGTCCGGCCCCGCAAGATCCGTTCTAAGCCTTCACGCAGTTCCGTACCTGGGGCAATGTGAGCAATTGTTTTCAGTAAAGAGTCGCTATAAACCGTCAGCACCCCACCCATTCTAGTCAGGGTGGGGTGCTGATGAAAAACTGGCTTCTGCTCCTTGCCTTAGCCGGTAACGATAATCCGCAGGGGCTGGGAGGTAACCCCATTGACGCTAGCGGTGGCCCAGTAGTAGCCGGGCTGGATGGTGGCGCTGGTGCCACAGCCAAGGACGTTCAGGGACCGGTCCCAGGTCAGGGCAGTGGTGTTAGTTGCACCGGCTGCAATCTGGGCGTCCTCTAGGGGGTTGGCGTAGCACTGGGCGTAGTTGTAGACCTGGGCGGGCCCAGAGATGATATTGACATCAACGTTGTTCAGGCCACCGGTGACCAGGCAGGGCTGGCCAGAAACATTGGTGTAGGTCACTGCCAGGGCCGGAGTCTGACCGGCTGCGTAGCTGCTGCGGTCGCTAGTGAGGCTGACCTGAATATCTGAGGCGCTACAGGCCAAGAGGGCTGAGGAGCTAGGGGTCGGCTCGGGGCTGGCGCTAGCTGATTCGCTGGCTGACTGGCTAGCCTCAGGGCTGGCTGATTCGCTGGCCTCGGTGCTGGCAGTGGCTGACTGACTGGCCTGCTCCTCTGCTGACTGGCTGGCCTCAGCGCTGGGGCTAGCTGACTCGCTAGCCTGGGCAGATTCGGTGGCCCGCTGGGTGAAGTCACTAAAGGCAGCAGAGCTACTTGAGGCGCTACTAGTTGCTACTGAGCCTGCTGTCTGATCCTTCTTTCCACCTGCAAGCATATTAACAAGGCCGATAATGAGTAAGAGCACAAAGACCAGAAGGAGCAGAGCCACAATCCGACGGCGACGGTAGACCTCAGGGCCTACTTCTTCTACTGGTGAATCAAGGTTTTCAGACATAGAACTAGATTACCTTTTCCTGGGCCTTTGAGAGAAGTTTTGCAGCCCCTCCCCTGCTCCCTTTTCTTTTCAGCAGGATTATTGACAGGTAGCTACCCAGGCCCAGGCCCCTAGGGGCCTGCTGCAGCTAACCTAAGGAATAACACCGGGCCTATGAGGGACTAACTTGTCCCCTGGGCTAACTTGCCCCCTGAGCTAAGAACCTTAGAGTAGTAGGGTGCATAAAAGTCCTCTTGATCCCTTAGAACTTTCCGCCCTCCAGCAAAGGATTGGACGCTGGTACCTTCAGCAGAGCAGGTCCCTGCCCTGGCGAACTGGCAAGAACACCCCCTGGGAGGTGATGGTCAGTGAATTTATGCTCCAGCAGACCCCGGTCAAGCGGGTCCTGCCAGTCTGGGAGGCTTGGATGGACCGCTGGCCCTCTCCAGCTAGCCTAGCGGCTGAAGAATCGGGCGAGGCTGTGCGGGCCTGGGGCCGCCTAGGCTATCCCCGCCGGGCCCTGCGCCTGCACGCGGCCGCCCAGGCAATCCTTGAACGGCACCAGGGTCAGGTTCCAGCCGACTACGACCAGCTACTGGCCCTACCCGGGGTGGGCTCCTACACAGCGGCTGCTATTTCCGTCTTTGCCTTTGGGGCCAGGGCTACGGTCATTGATACCAATATCCGCCGGGTCCATGCCCGCCTTATCTCGGGTAAGGCCCTGCCAGCTAAGGCCCTCACGGCAGCTGAAACCCGCCTAGCTGAGCAGCTGCTACCTAAGGACCTAGAGGCCTCCTGCCTGTGGAATGTCTCGGTCATGGAGCTAGGGGCCCTGATCTGCACTGCTAAGTCCCCTGCCTGCGAGCGCTGCCCGGTCTTTGATTCCTGCGCCTGGATTAGGGCAGGACGGCCTGAGGCTGATTATGTTCCTCAGGGCCAGGCCTGGGCTGGAACTGACCGGCAGCTGCGAGGGGCAATGATGGGCCTGCTGCGGGCTGCCTCAGAGCCCCTACCTGCCGCCTACCTCACCCAGGCGTGGACGGCTGACCTGCTGGTTCCGCCAGAGCTGGGCCCTGCCTTTGAGAAGCTGCGGGCCCTCTCACCGGATTCGGAGCAGATTAGCCGCTGCTTTGAGGGACTGCTGGCAGACGGTCTGGCCCGACGGGTTGAGGGCGGTAGGGTCAGTCTTTAGTCACTGCCCTGTTCCCTGTGCCCTGGGCCCTGGGCAGCCTAGGCTGCCGGGTATTTTTCTCAATCTCTTCAGCTGAAACTCTAGATTTCTAGGATCATGCGGGTATTTCCCAAGGTATTGGGTTTAACCCGGGCCAGGTCAAGAAACTCTGCCACGCCCTCATCATGGGAGCGCAGCAGTTCCATATAGGTCAGGGCGTCAAGCTGGTCCTGGTTCTCCATGACCCTAAAGCCCTGGCGGGCAAAGAAGTCAACCTCGAAGGTCAGACAGAAGATACTGCCCACTTTGAGGGTGCGGGCCCGGTCAATCAGGGCGGTTACCAGGGTGTAGCCCACCCCCTTGCCCCGGGCCTGAGGGGCAGTTGCTAGGGTCCTGATTTCGGCGATGGTCTGCCACATCACATGCAGGGCCCCGCAGCCTAGGATTTGCCCCTTGGAGTCCTCAACCAGTAGGAACTCCTGGATAGCTTCATAGTAGGCAACTGTTTCCTTATCCAGCAGGATCCCTTCAAGGGCCAGGGGGCGAACGAGAGCCTGGATTGCTGGTACGTCATCCACAGTAGCCGGGCGAACTATCATTTCTGTCATCCTTCAAGGCTACTGCCCTCTTAGGCCCAGAGCCAAAGCCGCCCCGGACCTGCTGATGGGCAGAAGGTCCGGGGCGGCTGAGTTCAGGCAGTAGCTTAGATTTGCTCCTCCTGGGCGAAGGCCTTATCGAAGGCTTCAGGATCCAGCTCGCCTAGAGGGGCTGATGAGAAGGTGAACTTGGCTAGGTCGCCCTCACCTTCAACGTCCACGGTGATCTTCTCGCCGGGCTTGATTTCACCGAAGAGGATCTTCTCAGAGAGGGGGTCCTCTAGGTTCCGCTGCATCTCCCGGCGTAGCGGGCGGGCACCCATAGAGGGGTCGTAGCCCTTAGCGGCCATGAGGGCCTTAGCCTTATCGGTCAGCTCAATGGACATATCCTGCTCGGCCAGGCGCTTGGCCAGGCGGGCAACAAAGAGGTCAACGATCTGCAGAATCTCAGACTCAGAGAGCTGGGGGAAGACAATAATGTCGTCCACGCGGTTGAGGAACTCGGGGCGGAAGTGCTCCTTGAGGGACTCCATGACCCTACCCTGCATCCGCTCGTAGGAGCCCTGGTCATCGCCTACCTGCTGGAAGCCAACCGGTACGCGGCGGGCCATCTCCCGGGAGCCTAGGTTGGTGGTCATAATGATCACGGTGTTCTTGAAGTCCACTACCCGGCCCTGGGAGTCGGTCAGGCGGCCGTCTTCTAGGATCTGCAGCAGGGAGTTGAAGAGGTCAGCGTGGGCCTTTTCAACCTCGTCAAAGAGCACAACGGAGAAGGGCTTGCGGCGGACCTTTTCGGTCAGCTGGCCGCCCTCCTCGTAGCCGACGTAGCCGGGAGGGGCACCGAAGAGGCGGGATACAGTGTGCTTCTCCTGGTACTCAGACATGTCCAAGGTGATCAGGGCGTCTTCGTCGCCGAAGAGGAACTCAGCTAGGGCCTTAGCCAGCTCGGTCTTACCAACACCGGTGGGGCCGGCAAAGATGAAGGAGCCGCCGGGGCGCTTGGGGTCCTTGAGGCCTGCCCGGGTGCGGCGGATGGAGCGGGAGAGGGCCTTGATGGCGTTCTCCTGGCCGATGACGCGCTTGTGCAGTTCTTCTTCCATCTTCAGCAGGCGGCCGGACTCTTCTTCAGTAATCTTGTAGACCGGAACACCGGTAGAAGAGGCTAGGACGTCAGCAATGACCTCAGGGGTGACTTCACCGAAGGCATCTCCAGA
The DNA here is from genome assembly GCA_034090985.1 of Rothia sp. (in: high G+C Gram-positive bacteria). Taxonomy (GTDB): domain Bacteria; phylum Actinomycetota; class Actinomycetes; order Actinomycetales; family Micrococcaceae; genus Rothia. The sequence goes on from JAXDRN010000042.1 coordinate 9,837, forward strand.
GTTGCGCCACTGCTTTTCAGCTTCGTCCTTTTCAGCAATGAGCTTCTGCTCCTTATCGCGCAGGTCAGCTGCCTTCTCGAACTCGTTTGAGGCGATCGCTTCTTCCTTTTCGCCCTTGAGCTTGGCGATGCGCTCTTCAAGAACCTTCAGCTCCGGTGGTGCGGTCATCCGCTTGATGCGCAGGCGGGCACCGGCCTCGTCAATCAGGTCAACAGCCTTATCGGGCAGGAAGCGGTCAGAGATGTAACGGTGGGCCAGGTTGACGGCGGTCTCTAGGGCCTCATCAGAAATAGTGACCCGGTGGTGGGCCTCGTACTTATCGCGCAGGCCCTTGAGGATTTCAACGGCCAGCTCGGGGCTGGGCTCCTCTACCTGGATGGGCTGGAAGCGGCGCTCTAGGGCTGGGTCCTTCTCAATGTGCTTGCGGTACTCATCGAGAGTAGTTGCACCGATGGTCTGCAGCTCACCGCGGGCCAGCATGGGCTTGAGGATTGAGGCTGCATCGATGGCCCCTTCGGCTGCACCTGCACCAACGAGGGTGTGGATTTCGTCGATGAAGAGGATGATATCGCCCCGGTTGCGGATTTCCTTCAGGACCTTCTTCATCCGCTCTTCAAAGTCACCGCGGTAGCGGGAGCCAGCCACCATGGAACCAAGGTCTAGGGTGTAGAGGTGCTTATCCTTCAGGGTTTCTGGAACGTCGCCGTGAACGATTGCCTGGGCTAGGCCTTCTGCCACAGCGGTCTTACCTACGCCGGGTTCGCCAATGAGTACGGGGTTGTTCTTGGTGCGGCGGGAGAGGACCTGCATAACCCGCTCCATCTCCTTGTGGCGGCCAACAACCGGGTCTAGCTTGCCTTCCCGGGCAGCTGCGGTCAGGTTGCGGCCAAACTGGTCAAGGATGGCTGAACCGGCAGGGGTGCCTTCCCGGGAATTGCCTGCGCCTACACCGGCGGTTTCCTTGCCGCCGTCCTTACCGTTGCCAGGGTAGCCAGAGATCAGGTCCATGACGGCCTGGCGAACCTTTGCGGGGTCTGCGCCTAGTTTGGTGAGAATCTGGTTGCCTACGCCCTCGTTAGAGCGGACCATGCCAAGGAGGATGTGCTCAGTGCCAATGTAGCCGTGGTTGAGCTGGATGGCCTCTCGCATGGATAGTTCTAGGACCTTCTTGGCCCGGGGGGTAAAGGGAATATGGCCGCTAGAAGCCTGGGGGCCAGTACCGATAATGTCCTGCACCTGGTCGCGCACCTCAGTGAGGGTAACGTTAAGGGACTCTAGGGCTCGTGCTGCGATCCCCTCGCCCTCATGAATCAGACCGAGCAGGATGTGCTCAGTGCCGATGTAATTGTGGTTGAGCATGCGTGCTTCTTCCTGGGCAAGCACAATTACGCGGCGGGCGCGGTCGGTAAACCGTTCAAACATTGAACACTCCTTGGAAACTTACTATTACCCAACAGGTTACGCGCCTTGGGAGCTGCGCGGGGCCCTGTTCGCCACGGAATGAATGGCGGCCCTCTTTTGAGGCCCGAAGCAGGCCCACCTACTCCCCTAGTCCCTATCCTTATGAATAAGCCTCCTTGGCCCCTCCCAGCTTTTATCCAGCAATTCGCCCACATTTTAGGGGACAATATTTTTGTTCGCTGAATGAAAATAAGGAGCCCACCCCAGCTAGGCTCAGAAACAGAGATAAAAATCCCCAGAAAATCAAAAGGGCAGAACACCAATAATGGTGCTCTACCCTTAGCGGACAAAAGGTATAAGACTAGGCGTCCTTGCCCTTAGCCTTGTAGTAGGCATCCTGAATGTCCTGGTGGATACGGCCACGGTTAGAAACCTTGTGACCATTTTCCTGGGCCCACTTACGGATTTCTGCAATTTCAGGATTACGCTTGGTAACAACACGTGAGCCTGCAGGGCGACCGGCTGAACGGGCAGCGCCCTGAACCCGGCGAGCCTTAGTAGCAAAGGGGCGAATAGCATCACGCAGGCGAGCAGCGTTAGCGCTAGAAAGGTCAATTTCGAACTGACCACCGTCTAGACCAAAGCGTACGGTTTCGTCAGCGGGGCCGCCATCTAGGTCGTCTTCAAGAATGATCTTGACCTTCTGAGCCATTATTCTTCTCCTAAGTATTGTGGATATGGGGATAGGGAATATATTCCCAACTACATCTAGACTTGAGGATGGTCCTATGATTACCAGAACCTACCCTGCAAGAGCAGAGGAGTAGTTGGATCAGTCACCCTCGATGACTTAAATAATATAGTACCTATAAATTATTCACAAAGAAAATATGCAAACAGTTTGGCCCACAAGATTCCAAATTATTAAGAATCGTTAGACCCAAAGGGGTTGCGACTACCCTCAGAGTTTTTCACTGCCTGATACCAGCTTTCAGCGTCCTTTTCTATATGTTTACGGGCCGCCCGCTCAGTTCGATCAATCCTACTCATCCACCTCAAAATAAGATAGAGCACCAGGCCAGCACCCAAAGAAGGGAGCAATCCAATCAAAAATTCCATCTCTCAAAACCTTCCGCTCTGCTAGTAACTACCCCCACTAATCTACCCTACCTAGGGCACAGAAAAAGCCTGCCCGCCCCCAAGGGAGCAGGCAGGCCAGAAGGTCAAAAGGGCTAAAAATCCTAGTCGGCCTCAGGTTTCATCAGGGGGAAGAGGATGGTTTCCCGAATCCCCACCCCGGTAAAGAGCATGACCAGCCGGTCAATACCCAGGCCCAAACCACCCATGGGAGGAGCCCCATATTCCAGGGCCCGCAGGAAGTCCTCATCTAGCTGCATGGCCTCGTCATCGCCAGCTGCAGCCAGTTTTGACTGCTCAGTAAGCCGCTGGCGCTGAATAACGGGGTCAATCAGTTCAGAGAAGGCAGTTCCCCGCTCCATTCCACCAATAATCAGGTCCCAGGCCTCGATCAGGCCAGGCTCAGACCGGTGCTGGCGGGCCAGAGGCTGGGCACTCGGCGGATAATTGTAGACAAAAGTGGGGGCAAGCAGGGTGGGTTCAACAATCTCTCCAAAAAGCTCAACAACCAGCTTCTCAGCATCCCACTTAGGATCAAAGGCAACCTCATGCTTCTGAGCAAGGGCCTGAAGCTCTTCTACAGGAGTATCCGGGCTAATCTCAAGGCCCACAGCCTCAGAAAGACCGGGATAAACCCCCAGCCACTTCCACTCACCACTCAAATCAATGGTCCCAGCCTCAGTCTCAATCTGGTAAATCCCCAGGGCATCAGCGCAGGCCATAATAATTTCCTGCATCCGCTGAGCCATCACAAACTGGTCAGCGTAGGCCTCATAGCATTCAAGGGTGGTAAATTCAGGGCTGTGGGTAGAATCCACGCCTTCATTACGGAAAACACGGCCAATTTCATAAACCCGCTCCAGGCCACCCACCTCAGCCCGCTTCAAAAAGAGTTCCGTTGCAATACGCAAGGTCATGGGCTGATCAAAGGCGTTCAGGTGGGTTTCAAAAGGACGGGCAGCAGCCCCACCGTGAATCAGCTGCAAAATAGGGGTCTCTAGCTCAATATAGCCGTGGCTATTGAGAACATCGCGCACGGTCTGAGTTACCTTAGCCCGCTTAACCACCAGGTCCCGGGCCTCTTCACGAACCATCAAATCCAGGTAGCGGCGGCGCACCCGGGTTTCTTCATTCAAATCTGAATGCAGGTTAGGCATAGGCCGCAGGGCCTTAGAAGCCATCTGCCACTGGTCGGCCATAATAGAAAGCTCACCCCGGCGGGAAGAAATCACTTCGCCATGAACAAAAACATGGTCACCTAAATCAACCAGGGCCTTCCAGTCAGCTAGGGCCTGCTCTCCCACGCCTGCCAAAGAAATCATAGCCTGAATACGCTGACCATTTCCCTGCTGCAAAGAGGCAAAACAGAGCTTACCTGTATTACGAATAAAAACAACCCGACCGGCCAGGCCCACCAGATCGCCAGTAGTCTGGTCAGCCTCAAGCTGCCCATCATACTTTTCACGGATCTGACTAATCGTATGGCTTATTGGAAGGCCTACAGGGTAGGCTTCACGGCCACTTTCAAGGAGCTTAGCCCGCTTCTCTAAGCGAATCTGCATCTGCTCTGAAACGTTTGGTTCAAGGAGGGTCTTACCCTGATCAGTCACTGCTTTACCTATTCTTCTTTCCCTCAGGAAAAATCGATTTTCTAATTAATGTCCATATTGTCAATCAGGCGGGTAGCACCAACATAGGCTGCCACCAGGGCAACCTGGTGCCCCTCAGAACCCTGCGGGGCCTCAAAGGTGTCTGTATCAACAACCTCCAAGTAATCCAGCCTCACCCCTTCAGTAGCCTGAATACTCTGCCGGGCTTGGTCAATATCTTCACCGGTCAGGGTCCCTGTTAGGTTCTTCTCTCGCAGGGTTGCAAGGCTGCGGGAAAGAACCAGGGCGGCCTCCCGCTCCTGGGGGCTCAGGTACTGGTTGCGGGAGGAAAGGGCCAGGCCGTCATCTGCCCGCACCACAGGCACCGCCTTGAGGGTAACCTGGTGGTTAAAGTCCTTAACCATCCGCTGAATCAGGGCCAGCTGCTGGGCGTCCTTCTGCCCAAAGTAGGCCTGCAAGCTATCGGGCCCCACCAGGGGTTTAAGAATATTGAAGAACTTATTAACAACGGTCAGCACCCCATCAAAGTGGCCGGGGCGGGTCTTCCCCTCAAAGAGGGTGCCCAGCTTGCCAGAGACAACAGTGATTTTGGGGTCACCGCCGGGGTAGATCTCTTCAAGGCTCGGAGCAAAGACTAGGTCTACGCCGGCCTCTGCCGCTAAGACCAGGTCGGCCTCAAGGGTGCGGGGGTAGCGGTCGTAGTCCTCATTGGGGCCAAACTGCAGGGGATTGACAAAGATAGAGAGAATAACCAGATCATTCTGCTCCCGGGCCCGCCGAATCAAGGTGGCGTGGCCCTCGTGAAGGGCTCCCATGGTAGGAACGAACCCGACCCGAAGGGGGGCAGGGGCCTGCTGACCTTCTAGCTGGGCCGCCTGGGCCTGGCGGGCCTGGGCCAGGGCAGCACCTAGGTTAGCCTGAAGATCGCTGATTGTCTCTGCTAGGTGAATTTGACTCGTCACGGTGGGGTGAGGTCCTTTCATTTTTTGCGCCCTACCAGTTTACCCGGCAAGGGCCGCAAGCACAGCATGGTACTGCTCGTCGGTCAGGGCCCCCCGGCTATGAGCCCGTTCGGCAGTGGCCTGGGCCAGGGCAAGATAGGCAACCTTAATGTCCTCGGCCTTCTCTTCAAGGGCGTAGCTGGCCAGAACTTGGGCATGGGCGGCAACCGTCTGAACATCTGCCCGGGCCACAGGGCCCGTCAGGGCCCTTTCCCCACTGGCCAGGGCGTTATCAAGAGAGGCCCGAAGCAGGGGTTCAAGGTAGCGGGCTGGGTTTTCAATACCTATAGAGGCCAAAATCTCTAGGGCCTGGCCGGTGATGGTCACCAGGTGATTAGAGCCGTGAGCCAGGGCCGCATGATAAAGGGGCCGGTCCCCTTCAGCGATCAGAACCGGCTCTGCCCCCATTTCAACCACCAGGGCCTGGGCGATAGGGATAAAGGGGGCCGGGCCGGTCACAGCAAAGCTAGTTCCCGCAAGCCGGGGCAGGTCTAGGGAGAGGCCTGTGAAGGTCATCGCCGGGTGAATAGCCAGGCCAATAGCCCCCTGGGCGGTAGCCGGAGCAAGGACGGAAGTACCCTGCCGGCCAGAGGTATGGATCAGGATTTGCCCAGGCCGCCAGCTGTCGGTTTCGGCAATACCTTTGACCAGATCGGCCAGGGCATCATCGGGCACAGCAAGCAGGACCACTTCACTGCTGTTGACAATCTCGGGGATGGTGCAGATAGGCACATCGGGCAGAAGGGCCTCTGCCCGGGTACGGGAGGCCTCTGAGACGGCGTGAACACCGGTCATCAGGTGCCCAGCGGACCTCAGGGCGGCAGCCAGCACGGCCCCTACCTTCCCTGCCGAAATCACACCGATGCCCAGACGGGCGGGCTTGAAGTGGTTGTGGTTAATCTGCACGGGGGCCTTTCTGTCTGCGTCCTGCTCGCTTCAGTCCTGATTAGTCTACCGGGGAAGGGGGTGCAAGCTAGCTGAGGCCCAGCTGAGCCAGGCGGATCATCAGGGCGCGGGCGACCTCTGCATCCGCATTATGAACCGCAGTAGAGAAGGTTCCCCCGGCAACCCGCAGCGACAGGTGAGCCAGTCCAGCCCGCCTCTGTAGGGGCCCCTGAGTCAGTTCAAGGCTCTGCAGCTTACTGTGCGGGACGAAGGAGAGGCGGCGCACCCAGCGGCCAGAGCGCACCAGCAGGAGCAGAGGGGTAAGAGCAAAGCCGTTGCGGCGGTAGGTCAGCGGGTCAAACCAGCGGGCAGAGGCCGGGGAAACCCTAAAGCCCTCTTCAGGGCCACTTGCTGCCAAACCTGCCAGCAGCTGGCCGCTAGCAACCCCGCCCTCCTGCTGGGCAGGAAGAAGCAGGGGCAGTATCTGTAGCACATCCTCAAGGCTGCCCACCGGCAGCAGCTCCCCGGCGAACTCGCTCTGGTCACCAACCTTACCCAGAAGGGTCACCTTGACCCGGTACCAGCCGGTCATACGCCAGAGCAGGGGCTGTTCTACCACAATCCGCTGAACCCGCCCCTCGGGCAGGGTCTGGGTGGTGGTATCGGTAAAACCAAAGCGGGTTTTGAGGCCATCTGGGCTGCTGGAGAGGGAAAAGTTGAAACCGGTATTAAAGCGTTTCCAGGTGCTAGAGATAATAGTCAGAAGAACAGCCGCGTTCGAGGCAAAAATAGCCCCCAGGGACATCTCTGCCCAGAGCATGAGGGCCCCCATGCCCAGCAGGAAGAGCAGGCCCATCATCCAGCCCAGGCTCAGGAGCATGGACCCTAGCAGACGGGCTAGCGGAACCTTAACAATCAGCTGCTCACCGGCCTGCTTAACCCCCAGAAAATTCTCGGCCAGGTGGTCACCCAGGCGGTCGGCAAGGTCCCGGTGCACGCCTTTGCCTTCACTAAGACCGCCCTGGTCAGCCTGCCCCGTAGAGTCGAGAGCCTCCGGCAGGCTGACCGACTCTGCCTTGAGGCTGCGCACCTGAGCTAGCAGTTGCTCCCGCAGGGAACGGGCCTGGGCGTATTTGAGGAACTGCACCCGCAGGGCAGAGGAAGCACCATCTGCCACATCAAACTTAAGCTCAGCCAAACCCAGCAGGCGGGCCACGAGCGGGCGGTTCAGATCAATGGACTGCACCCGATCCAGCCGGGCCTTGCGCTCAGTTTTGAAGAGCAGACCGCTCTTTATATAGACGTTACGGTCATCGAGGGCAAAGCGGTAGAAGAACCAAGTAGAGAAGAAGGGCAGCAGCAGGAGCAGGAAGAAGACGGCCAGCACGCCCAGGAACCAGAAGCCCCCAAAGATGCTCGTCCAAGAGAGAAAGACGGTATCTGGCGGGCCGCTCTGCCCAAGTTCGCGCAGGTCAAGGGGTTCTTGGGCGGTGAAAAGGTCGTCGACCAGGTTATTGGCAATGGTGTAGAGAAAAACAACAATAATCAGCCAGGCCCGCACCAGGGGTGAAAGCGGGTGGGCCCGGCGCCAGGTCAGGGTGGCTTCTTGACCGGCGGTGACTTCCTTTGAGACCGCAGCTGTCTCTGAGCTAGTTGCCTGTTCGTCCATCTAGAGCCCCGCCATCTTTGCGTCTGACAGGTCAGTTAGCAGTTCCCGCAGCTGGTCAGCTTCTTCCTTAGGCAGGCCGGGAATTTTGATACTGTTAGCTGCGGTTTTCACATCAAGGCTGGCCAGCGAAAGGGCATTTTCAAGAGGGCCAGAGGAAACATCAACATACTGAATCCGCCCGTAGGGCACCGCTACTACCGAGCGGAAGAGCAGGCCGGAGCGCTTGAGCAGGTGGTCAGCCCGTTCACTGTAGCCAATGGCCTGCACCCGGCGCTTGACCAGCGCTAGGGTCCACAGCCGCCAGATCAGCACCAGGCCAAAGAGGCCCCAGTAGGCCCAGGGGGCCCAGTTCCAGCTCTTGACCAGAAGGGTCAGCAGCAGGGGCAGGCAGGCCAGCCCCAAGAGAATGAGAGACCAGATCAAAGAGGTAATGAGCTTAACCCGAACATACTTGGGAGAAACCCTTTTCCAGTTCACCTCAGCTAGATCTATGGTCTGTTTGCCCAGGCCATCAAGGTCAAGCGGGGGCAGGGTGGGGGTAAAAGTGGGTGCCTGCTGAAACTCGTTCATGGTGCTTTCTTCTTGACGCATCTTTGTCGGTCTGTGGTCTAGACCATTATGTCATAGAGAAGCTGGGCAGAAAATCATTAAGGGGCATCTGGCTTGCTACGGGCCAGGGGCCCGGTTTGCGGGCTGATCTGGCCTACCCCGCCGGAGCCCTCCTGATCTTCTGGGGGAATCTTGCACCAGTTTTCAGCCAGAATACCCGCTAGGAGCATGACCAGGCCAGCGACGAGGGCCAGCAGGCTTTCAACCAGAGGAGCCAGGGTTGCCCGAGAGGCCAGTAGGCCTAGCTGGTAGGCCACTAGGGCTATCTGCCAGCCAGCAAGCAGGGCCCCGGTCAGGGCTAGGGCCTGGGCAAAGATAGCAACCCGGGCCGCCAGCAGGGGGGTCATTGACCCGGCCTTGGTGCGGGTTTCTGGCCTGCTGAAGCGGGAAACCTGCCGGGCGAAATAGAGAACCAGAACCGCAAGGAGCAGGGCCCCAAGCAGGGTAAGGCTGGGTAGGGAAAGCTCTGGGCCCCCAGAGCGAACACTCATCAGGTTCATCAGGGCACCACTTGCAACACCCAGGGCGAAGATTAGGGCCAGGGCCCGGTTTCTGACGCTCATGCGCAGACCACCGGGGCTGGGTGAAATTCTCGAATACCGCCGGCATCAGCTGCCTGCTGGGCTAGCTGGCGGACCGAGTGGCCCAGGAGCAGGGCTGAGGGGTCCATCCGGGCCCAGGGCTCTAGAACGAAGGCCCGCTCAGCTGCCCGGGGGTGGGGCAGGGTCAAATCAGGGTCGTCCATCTGTAGGTTGGCTATATCAATAATGTCAATGTCTAGGGTTCTTGGCCCCCAGCGGACTTCACGGATTCGGTGGTGTTTGGTTTCGATGGTCTGAGTGTAGGCCAGCAGGGTAAAGGGGCTCAGGGAGGTTTCTATCTCTATGACCATGTTGCTGTAGTCCGGCTGCCCTTCTGGGCCGCCAACGGGAGCTGTAATTGCAATGGGAGAGACCTTGGTGACTCTTATTTTCTCGTGCGAGCAGATATCAACGATGGCCCGGATAAGGGTGTCTTCGCTGTCGCCTAGGTTAGCCCCAAGGGCCAGGATTGCTTTAACGGGCATGGTTCTCCCTAAAGATTGTGACGGAGACGTCGGCAAAAGTCACCTCAATAGGGGCCTGGGGCTTATGGACGGTCAGTTCAAGGGCCTGAAAGGGGAAGCTGCTCAGAAGGGCTTGGGCTATCTGCTCAGCTAGGGTTTCGATCAGGTCCAGGGAGGGGCCGGTCAGAATCTGCCTGATGACCTCTGCAACTTCTGCATAGTTAATGGTGTGCTCAACCTGGTCACTTTCAGCGGCCTTGCTGAAGTCCGTATAGAGGGTGACGTCTACCAGGAAGGGTTGACCGGTTTGCTTTTCAGTTTCGAGCACGCCGTGGTAGCCCAGGCAGGAGATGCCTGTAAGTTTGATACGGTCAGCCCGGGAGTAGTCCCGCTCTGTGACCGATGAGCTGTAGTCCTGCATGATTACCTTTCACCGAGTTTCATCACCGGTGGCAGTTAGAGTTGAAGCGCCGGTGCTCTGTAGTAATTATCCATGTAAGAAGGAAGGGCCGAGCAATCCCCAGCTGTGCCTTTAGACATGTCTAAACTAAGCCAACCCGCGTTTTTGTTGGGAAGACCTGCCCCTAGAGGCCAGCAAGCCTCCCGCTAAAGCGCTGAAGGTCACACCTATTTTCCTTTTTGTGACGTATCTATGTCACCGCCAGCCCCGCGCAGCCCATCCTGGCCAGCAGCTTCGCCCTTCGACTGCCCCAGCTCACCTGACTAGCTATTCAGAGGATAGCTTTTTGCCTACCCACTCTGGATCGATAAGCACTGACCAGCAAGGAACTTACAGCACAGACTAGCCCCAAGAGCAGGAAGGTCAGTACTAGGGCAAGACTGTAACTTGACTGAGCGTGTAGGTGCTTGGCGTAGGGGGTGAATTGATAGAGATAGGTGAGGAGCAGGCAGACGATAAGAACTATCAGGCTTATTCCCAAGCTGCCTTGCACAGGTTTTCTGCCCTGTTGAAAATACGACCTACCCAAGGCCTCTTCTGCCTTGAGGGATACCTGCCCTACCCTGGCGTTTTTATTAAGGGAATAGAGGTAAAAAAGAAAAACAAGCAGCAGAGCCAGCAGGTAGATGCCGTACATTAACCAGTTGTAATCAGGGCTTTGAATTTCCTCTAAAGAACCAATAAATCCAGCACTTGCTGATATTTGCTCGGCCAGCTCTTCACCATTGAGAGCCTGGTCTGCACTAATCATAATTTCATAGTAAATGGACTGCGAGGAAAGGGAAAGGGGAACTATGAAGTCCGGCAATAAATCCAACCCAGCACCTGAAACATTGAATGTTTGAATGTCCCCTTGCGCTGTTTCTTCAACCTGCTGGGTTGCGCCCAAACCCTCCTTGAGTAGGTATTTCCCCTCCTCTAGCGACTGGCGAAGATCAGCAGGAATAAGGTAGCGATCGGCAGGATCGTACAGGACTCCAAGACTTAGGTCAGAACTTGTTTTCAGAATGTAGGAGTACCCCTCTTCCTGAGCCAACTGGTGCACCCTGGCATAAATATCTTCACTGGCTATATTTGCAATAACCGCAGTGTTTTCTGGCTTTTCCACCAACCCCTGACCCTCTTGAGAGGGAATACTGAAAAGCACAAGGATAAACGTAAGAATCCATAGACAAACTACAGATAGTCCAACTCGAAAAACAGAAACAAACAAAATAAACCTCCTCAGAAAAATCGAGGTGGTAGTAAATATATTCACTACCACCTCGAAATAAATTATACTATTGATGAATTTACGGCATGGTAATAGTAATGAAATTCAGTTTTAGGAGCATTTGAAACAATTGTATCGCGTACACTAAGTGTAGAAATAGGCCCAGGGTGCCAATTCCTTCCATCACTTCGGGCATCCGAGCAAACAGTCGCAGATATTGCAGCACCACCACGCTTATAAAGCATACACACCTGAGTTATTCGCTGGCCATTGTATATATTGCCCGCAGCCAAAGCCCTTCCCTCGTAGAAGAACTGAAACATCTCAGTACTCAGAGCATAACTAGCACCCCACCGCGCATTTGACGGCATAGCGTTTTGAAAATCACCCCCTTCAGACCAAACACTTCCAACTGTTTCCCCACTCCCTGGAGTCAGCTCATGCGAGAAGCTCTCCACAGTACCACCATATGTCTCTTCTTCACCAAGGGGCACAGCAGAAGCTTGCTGAGCAAACAACATCGACAAGGTAACGACACTTACACCTAATAGACTGCGTATCTTCACCACATTCTCCTTTGAACGGTTAATTTTTCTAAACACGAGATATAGAGCAAGCCGCAACATATCTACATAACTACACAAGGCCTACCAGCCTAGGTAACTCAAGACCTTCAGCGTGCCTTCAGTCTAGCTATCCATGTCAAAAAAAACAGTCTTGTATTTTATTTTTCTACATGAGAGAATTAAATATTGCGCCCCAGCTCACCTGCAATCCAGGCCTGCCTAACAGCCAAGGCATCAGCAGTCGCCTGCACATTGTGAACACGAACAGCCCAGGCCCCCGCCTCAGCAGCCATCAGAGACAGGGCAGCACTAGCAACATCCCGCCCGCTAGTGGGCCGCTCAGGAACCTGCTCAAGGGGGCAGCCAGAGGTCAGGGCCTCCTGCTCCCGCAGAAGCTGACCAATAAAACGCTTACGGGAGCCGGCAACCAGCACCCGGTGCCCCTGGGCAGCCAGAGCCTTCAGGCTCCCCAAAATCTGCCAGTTCTGCTGGCCCTGCTTAGCAAAACCAGGACCGGGGTCAAGAATAATCTGCTCAGGGGCCACTCCCCCAGCGAGCAGCCGCTGCCGCAGGCCCAGCAGCTCCTCAAGCACCTCAGCAGCAACATCCCCATAGAGGGCCTTAGAATCCATGGTTGCAGACGTTCCCCGGGAGTGCATCAGAATATAGGGAACACCCAAATCAGCAACGGTCTGAACCATCTCATCACGCAGGTTCATACCGGAAACATCATTAATGATGTGGGCACCAGCCCCAATAGCAGCCCGGGCGGTCTCTGGGTTGAGAGTATCAACAGAGATCACAATGCCCTCAGCAGCCAAGGCCTCAATGACAGGTAAAACCCGCTCCTGCTCCTCAGCAGGCGAAATACGGGTAGCCCCAGGCCGGGTAGACTCCCCGCCCACATCAATAATGTCAGCCCCCTGAGCCACCAGGGTCTTGGCGTGGGCAAGGGCTGCAGCGACCTCAGTATGCAGGCCTCCGTCAGAGAAGGAATCTGGAGTGACGTTAAGAATCCCCATAATGAGGGTGCAGTCACTGGGCAGTTGGGCAAAGGAGCCGTGGGCATGAGGAAGGGTCATAGTCTCAGGCTAGCACCCCAAGAGCCCCCCTCTTCAGCTACGAGGCCTTAATCAGGCTCATCGCCTCAGCCCGGGTAGCAGGATCACGCAGGGCACCGCGCACAGCACTGGTAATGGTCTGAGCCCCCGGCTTTCGCACCCCTCGCATGGCCATACACATATGCTCAGCCTCAAGGACCACAATGGCCCCCGTTGGGCTCAAATGCTCCTCTAAGGCCTCAATCACCTGGGTTGTTAGCCGCTCCTGCACCTGGGGGCGCTTAGCGTAGAGATCAACCAGCCGGGCCAGCTTTGATAGGCCAGTGACCTTACCGTCAGCACCAGGAATATAACCAATATGGGCGTGACCGAAAAAGGGAACCAGATGGTGCTCACAGGTTGAATAGAAGGGAATATCCTTGACCAGCACCAGCTCTGAATGGTCAATATCAAAGGTTGTTCCCAGCAGGTCAGCCGGGTTCTGATGCAGGCCGGCGAACACCTCAGCGTAGGCCCGGGCCACCCGGGCTGGGGTATCGAGCAGGCCATCCCGGTCAGGGTCTTCACCGATAGCCAGAAGAATCTCCCGAACAGCAGCTTCAATACGGGGCTGATCAACTGCCATGGACCGGGGTCTCCTCATCAGTAGCAGGCTTAACAACCTTCACCGGCGGCAGGGAGGAAGGCTCACGGTTGGACTTAGAATACCAGTGGTCCCGCTCAGGGCGCTTACGCACATGAGCAAAAATCTCGGCCAGATCGTTCTCTAGCAGGGTTTCCTTCTCAAGCAGGGCCAGGGAGAGGGTGTCAAGGACATCCCGGTTATCCCGCAGGATCTCGTAGGCCTCATCATGGGCCTGCTCTAGAAGGGCGGCAACCTCCTGGTCAACCAGGTAGGCCATCTCATCAGAGTAGTTGGCACCGCCACCGGCACCGCCGCCCAGGAAGGGGTCAGACTCCTTGGCTGCCAAGCGCACAGAACCAACCCTGGCGCTCATACCGTACTCGGTAACCATCTTGCGGGCCGTATCGGTTGCCTTCTGAATATCGTTAGAGGCACCGGTTGAAGGATCATGGAAAATCAGCTCTTCAGCAGCCCGGCCACCCATAGCGTAGGCCATCTGGTCTAGCAGCTCATGGCGGGTAGTGGAGTACTTATCATCCTGGGGCATGACCATGGTGTAACCCAGGGCCCGGCCGCGGGGCAGGATCGTAATCTTAGTAACCGGCGCTGAATTACGCAGGGCAGCAGCCACCAGGGCGTGGCCGCCCTCATGGTAGGCAGTGACGGTGCGCTCGTGCTCGCTCATAATCCGTGAAGAGCGCTGGGGGCCAGCCATCACCCGGTCAATGGCCTCGTCAATAGCCCGCTCGTCAATGACGTTACCGCCATCGCGGGCAGTCAGCAGGGCAGCTTCGTTCATAACGTTGGCCAGGTCAGCACCGGTAAAGCCGGGGGTCCGCTTGGCAACAGAAGCTAGATCAACCCGGCGGTCAATGGGCTTGCCGGTTGCGTGTACCTCAAGGATTCGCTGGCGGCCCTTCAGGTCAGGGGCATCTACACCCACCTGGCGGTCAAAGCGGCCCGGCCGCAGCAGGGCAGGGTCAAGAACATCTGGGCGGTTGGTTGCCGCAATAACAATAATGTTAGAGGTGCCGTCAAAGCCGTCCATCTCAACCAGCAGCTGGTTGAGGGTCTGCTCCCGCTCGTCATTACCGCCACCCATGCCAACGCCGCGCTGGCGGCCAACAGCATCAATTTCATCAACAAAGATAATGGCGGCCTTGTTAGACTTAGCCTCCTTAAAGAGGTCCCGCACTCGGGAGGCACCCACGCCTACGAACATCTCAACAAAGTCAGAACCAGAAATGGAGTAGAAGGGCACGCCAGCTTCGCCGGCAACAGCCTTAGCTAGCAGGGTCTTACCGGTGCCGGGAGGGCCGTAGAGCAGCACACCCTTAGGGATCTTAGCGCCCAGGCGGGTGAACTTCTCAGGTTCAGCCAGGAACTCACGCACCTCTTCAAGTTCGGCCAGGGCCTCATCAACACCGGCAACATCAGCGAAACGAACGGTGGGGTTATCCTTATTGAACTTCTTAGCCCGAGACTTAGAGAAGTTCATAATCTGGGAGCTGCCCCCACCCATCCGGGCCATCAGGAACCAGAAGAGCAGGGCCAGCAACAAGAAGGGGACCATGAAGGAGAGCATGGAAGTAAACCAGTTGGTCTGTACCGGCTGGTCTGTGTAGGATTCCAGCTCCGCCTGGTCCATGGCCTCAACAACGTCAGTGGCCCGGGGCAGAACATAGTAGAAGCTAATCCGCTTGCCCTGGTTCTCACCAGCTGAGTTAACGTAATCTTCCTTCAGCTCCAGATCAACCCGCTGATCGCCGTCATAGATCTTGGCGCTGACAACCTTCTGGTCTGCCAGCAGGCCCAGGCCCACATTGGTATCAACCCGGGTTGAAGCCGCCAGGGAATTAACAAAAATCATGGGCACGGCAATGAGGACAGCCAGAAGAACCCAAAACCAGGGCCCTGAAATGAGCCTGCCTAAGAAGCCCCGCTTCTGAGGGGCAGGGTTGTTATCTGTTTTCTGCACAGCCGCGCCTTCCACACATTGACAAATTAGGGGGTAGAACCCCAAGAACGCTCCCCCTAGGCCAGCTGAGGGCGGGGGAAGCTCAAGACCTCTCTAATCTACCTAAAATAGCTGGGTAGATGCTCAATAGATCTCAGGTTTCACCTCAGGGCTAAAGAGCAGCTCAGGTAGCTAGCTACCTCCCGGCTGGGCCCAGCTACAGGTCAGCTTCCCCTAGGAGTAGACGTGGGGGGCTAGGGTAACAATGCAGTCCAGGTTACGGTAGCGTTCAGCAAAGTCCAGGCCGTAACCAACAACGAACTCAGGCTCAATATCCCAGCCAACATACTTAACCTCAACATCGGTTTTTACGCTCTTGGGCTTACGGAGCAGGGTGCAGATTTCAACTGAGGCGGCACCCCGTGAGGCCAGGTTCTGCTGGAGCCATTTGAGGGTCAGGCCAGAGTCAATAATGTCTTCAACAATGAGCACGTCCCGGCCAGTCAGGTCAGTATCCAGGTCCTTGAGGATGCGAACAACCCCAGAGGACTTAGTGCCAGAGCCGTAGGAGGAAACAGCCATCCAGTCCATGGTGTAGTGGGCCTTCAGGGCCCGGGAGAGGTCAGCGACAACCATAATAGCGCCCTTGAGCACACCCACCAGCAGGACGTCCCGCCCCTGGTAGTCCTGATCAATCTGGGCAGCAAGCTCCTTGATCTTGGCGTCGATTTCTTCCTTGGTGAAGAGAACGTGCTTGATGTCGTTCTGTACGTCGAGTGCGTCCATGCTGGTTCGCTTTCTGCTGGTTCTAAAAGGGTAGCTGGCTGACCCCAAGGGAGCGGGACAACCTAGTTACCTTTAAGTATGGTTGATGGGGAGGTCTTGAGTAAAACAATCAGCCCAGTTTTCTTCAGATTCCGTCTCTGCCCCTGCAGCTGAAGCTGGCAGGCCGGCCGGCGCCGGTAGGCAGAAAGATGGCCGGGCAGCTCCAGGGGGCCAGCGATAGGAAGCTCCTGAACAAAATGGTCAAGGGCCGAGAGGCGCTCAAAACTGGCAGCTAGGCCGCCGGCTTCTTCTAGGGCTAGGGCCAGTACCCGGTAGCGCAGGGCCGGGTGAAGCTCCAGCAGGGCCTGGCGGTCCAAGAGGAGGGCAGGCTCCCCCGCCCCCAGGCCCAGGGCCCCTGTCAGGTCAGGGCCCAGGCCGGCTAGATCCTGGGGCTGAATCAGAAGAGAGCTGAAAGCCTGCTGGGCAGCTGAAGATAGGTAGTCAGCGTCCGCCCCGGTAATTGCGGCAGTGCGGGCTAGGGAAAGGGCGACATCGCCCCCTAGGTGCTCTTCAAGGTAGGGCAGAATCCTATGGCGGACCCGGGCCCGCATCAGGCTCTGATCGTTATTGGTCGGATCGTACCAGGGCTCTAGGCCCTCAGCTGCGCAGATTTCTTCGATCTGCCTGCGCCGCAGCTGAAGCAGGGGGCGAATCAGGCGAAGGGGCCCAGCAGGGTGCTCCTCTACCCGGTCTAGGGGCATACCGGCAAGGGAGCGGGTTCCAGAGCCCCTAGCCAGGCCCAGCAGAACGGTTTCTGCCTGGTCATCTAGGGTATGGCCTAGGGCTATGGCGCTAGCTCCTGTTGCCGCCAGGGCCCGGGCGAAGGCCCCATAGCGGGCCTTTCGGGCAGCCATCTCTGGGCCCTCCCTGCCCTCTTCAACGGTCACTCTTTCAAGCAGGACCGGGGCTAGGCCTAAGTCATTTAGGAGCTGGACGGTGCGCTCAGCTACCTGGCTAGAGGCAGGCTGAAGCTGGTGATCTACCACTATCGCCCCCACCCGCAGGTCCTTCCGGCGGTTAAAGTGGGCCAGCAGGGCAGCTAGGGCCAGGGAGTCAGGCCCACCAGACACAGCAGCTAAGATCAGGGGCAGCTGCTCAGCCTGATCTTCTGGTCCCAGGCTGGCTGCTGTACCGGTAGGGGCCACCTGGCCGGGGCCAAAAACCTGGTTAAGGACCTGGGCCACCTGGCGGCGGGCAGAACCTACCAGGGGGTTGAGGCGGGTTTTACGCTTCTGCACTAGTTGTCTTCTTCCCTCAGACCTTCAAGAGCAGAAGGGAGTACCCGCCTGACCCAGAGGTCAGGTTCCTGAATCTCTGCAAGCCGGGGCAGGTTCTGGGCAGAGAGCCAGACCTGATTAAAAAGTTCCATTCCCACCTGATCGACCACGGCCTGAACAAATTTCTGGCCATTCCTATACTGGGCCATTTTGGCATCCATTCCCAAGAGCTTGCCCATGAAACGGGGCAGAAAGCCCTGGTTCTTACTGCGGTCTTCAAAGCGGCGGCGAATAGTTTTTACAGAAGGAATCAGAGAAGGATCAACAGAATCCATGACCACATTAGCGTGGCCCTCTAGCAGGCTCATAATGCTGGTGATCTGGTCCAAGACCTCCCGACCCTGATCGCTGAGTAGCAGGGCCGCCCCGCCCTGAGGGGTTTCGGGGCTGGCTTCTTCCCCCTGCCCCTTCTGCATTCCCTTCAGGGTGCTAGCTGCCGCAGAGGCTATACGATCGGTCAGGTTTTCACCGCTCTGGCCCAGCTCCTGGCCCAGGCTAGCCATCAGCTCTAGCAGATGGTCCCGCAGCCAGGGGGCGGCAGCAAATTGAACCCGGTGGGTTTGTTCGTGCAAGGCCACCCAGAGGCGAAAATCAGCCGGGTTGAGTTTAAGTTCTTCTTCTAGCTTCATCAGGTTGGGGGCCACGATCATCAGCCTTCCCCCGGCCGCCCCGTGGCCTGCCAGGGCAGCGTAGGGGTCATACTGGCCCAGAACCCGGGTAGAGAGGAAGGCTAGAACCCCTCCAAGTTCAGCAGCCCCACCCAGTTCAGTGACTCTTTTTTCTGGGCCAGAGAGGGCAGCTAGACGGTCGCTCAGCCCCTGGGGGGCAAGGGCAGCCAGTAGAACCTCAAAGGACTGGGTATTGGCCTTAACCCAGCTGGCCCGGTCAAGGATGAGCAGTTCAGAGTCCTGAAGGTTTTTGGCTGCGGCTAGGCCGGTAATGGCATAGACCTGGTCTACTGCCTCTAAGGCGGCGTAGCGCATTTCTTCAACTGCCTTGCGCTTAGCGGCAGCCTGAGCCTTAGGGCCAGCTGGGGTCAGGGAACCGGCAAGGGTATGGGCTAGGGAGAAGTTGAGCTTCATGGGTATCCACTCTACCGGAGATAGGAAGGGGGCCAGATTCCTAGTGGAATCTGGCCCCCTTGGTGCTTAGTGGTTCTGGGTGAAGCGTTCCTGGGCTTCAACTACCAGCTTCTCAGCAAAGGCCCGGTCTTCCCAGCCTTCGCCCTTAACCCACTTGCCGGGTTCTAGGTCCTTGTAGCGTTCAAAGAAGTGCTTGATTTCTTCCTTCAGCTGGTCAGCAACGTCGCTGATTTCCTGAATGTGGTCGTAGCGCTTATCGGCAGGAACACAGAGGACCTTGTCGTCGCCACCGGCCTCGTCAGTCATGCGGAAAACGCCAATGGGGCGGGCTTCAACCAGAACGCCGGGGATAACGTCAACATCAAGGATGACCATTGCATCCAGGGGGTCACCGTCTTCGCCTAGGGTGTTTTCAAAGTAGCCGTAGGCGGTGGGGTACTGCATAGAAGTGAAGAGAACCCTATCTAGGCGCAGACGGCCAGTTTCGTGGTCTACTTCGTACTTGACGCGAGAGCCGCGGTTAATTTCAATCGTGACATCAAGTTCCACAGGGAACCTCCTGGTTTGAGTGGTGTGTTGGGGCTGGGCCTTCTGGGCACAGCTTCGGCATATTAGTCTAGCTGAGTTTAGGGCAGAGAGGTTTTACCTGCCTATTATTTCTTGGAGTGTCCCATCAGAGGGGGGGCATCAGGGCAGCTGAGCCCCCAGCTGCCGAACTCCCTTCTGCCAGCAAGCGGGCCTACCGCCTTCAGCCCCTAGTAGCCGATACCCTAGAAGGATAGGAGCCCAACCCTTCAGCCCCAGAAGGCTGAAGGACTACTACCTGGAGGACCCCATGGCCACACCCCCACCTGGCAGCCGCCCCCTGTGGATTCTTGCCGCCCTCTTAAGCCTGGCAGCTGCCCTAGCAGGCAGCTGGGCCCTTCCCCTCCAGGAGCAGGCTAAGACCCTAGAAGAGGCGGCCCAAAGGCCTAGTCCCTCAGCTACCCCCAGCCAGATTTCCCTAGAGGAAGTAAGCCCTGCCCCCCTCAGGGAGCAGGCCCTGGCTGAGGACCTTGACCAGATCCTGGCTGAGCTAGAGACAGAGGCCCTCTCAGCCCAGGTTCAGGACCTTGAAAGCGGGCAGATTATCTACCAGAAAAACCCCCAGACCCAGCGGGTGCCGGCCTCTAACCTGAAAATGCTCGTCGACTATGCCCTGCTCGCTACCGCCCCCCAGGCCCGGCTCTCAACCTCTGTGAGAATCACCGATGATTCCCGCCTGGTTCTGGTAGCAGGCGGTGATACCCTGCTGGTGCCCGGCCCCTCTAATCCCGAAGCTGTGATGGGCCATGCTGGCCTAGAAACCCTGGCCCAGGAAACCCTAGCTGCCCTCAAAGAGCAGGGCCTAGGGCAGCAGGAATTTGTCCTTGACCTAGATACCAGCCGCTTTGCCGGTAGCAGCCTTAACCCCCTCTGGGCCCAGGAGGACATTGACTCTGGCTTTATTGCACCGGTAACCCCCCTAGCCTTCTATTCCCACTACTCCCCTGACGGGCAGGGCCAGGCTAGCCAGGACCGGCCAAAGGATGCCCCTGGCCAGGTTCAAGAAAGCCTGATTGCCAGCCTGAACCGTTTGGGGGCCGCTGAGGGGCTGAGCTTTCGGGCCGGGGAAAAACTCTCTAGCCCCAGCCAGGGTAGGCAGCTAGCTGCTGTTTACTCAGCGACCCTAGCCCAGCAGTCTGCCCTAATGATGCAGGAGTCAGATAATTCCCTGGCTGAGGCCCTGGGTAGGAACCTCTCAGTTCTCAGGGGTGGGGATGGTTCCAGCCAGGGGGCCGTTGAGGCCATCAGGCAGACCCTGACCCAGGCCGGTTTGGCAGCTGACTACAGGCAGGTAGATATAAGCGGTCTGTCGATGGAAAACCAGCTCACTACCGGCCTGCTCCTGGAGCTAGCTAGCCGATCGCTTGCAGGGAGCGCCCAGGAGCAACTGGCTCTTGATGGCTGGCCCCTGGCTGGCTACAGCGGAACCCTGGGCCTTGCCAGCCGCTTTAATGATGAAGATGAGCTTGCCGGCCGGGGGCTGGTGCGGGCAAAGACAGGCACCCTGAACTCGGTGGTTTCTTTGACCGGTTATGCGGTCACGAGTTCAGGGCGCCCCCTGGTCTTTTCGGTGCTGGTTAATGATGTAGCTGATACTGCTGCAGCTAAGGACGGCCTAGACCGATGGGCCGCCCGGCTGACCCAAGACTAGCTAACCCAGGTTCCGCGGGATTCGCTCCAGTTGATGGTGGTGCCCCTAGAGAAGGTTACTCGGGTGACCCCATCAAGCCAGCGGACCTCGTCAGTGACGGGGAAGCCCAGGGCTCCGGGGCCGCCTAGGGCGTACCAGCGGGCTGAGATAGCGCCCTTTTCGTTGATGACGTGGGCCCCGGTAGCTTCGGTCCAGTAGACAGACATGATTCCGTTACCCTTAGCGAAATCCTGGCGCATGGAACCCCAGAATTCGTATTCAGAGTTCATAGGGTAGCCCCAGTTGTGTTCAAAGCCGGACCCTGCGTAGCGGCCGCCAATGGCCCCGCCCCAGTAAACCTTCTGGGCTCCGTGCTGGGGGCTCCAGTAGATGGTCTGGCGGTTGGCGAAGTTCTGAATGAGCCCGCCGTCAATGGAGCTGAACTGGTTTCCGGTGGGCTGGCCGAAGATATCTAGGCCGCCCTGGCTGTGGAAGTAGGATCCGATTTCGCCGCTGACGGGGAAGTGAGTAGAGGGCAGTTCCTGCCCTGCCCCGCTTGAAAGGCTAGTGATGGTTGAGACGTAGTCGTTGGGTCCCTTGCCTGCTTCGTAGCGGTAGATGCCAACGTTACCTAGAACCCGCCAGGGCAGGGAGCTGCCGTGGCCGTAGCAGTAGCCGATGCCGATGACGTTTGCTTCTGGGGCTAGGATGGCTGCCCGGTGAGGGGGTGAGCTCTTCCAGAAGTTCAGTAGCTGGTTGAGGTCGTCGTTATAGGAGAGGGCAATGACTTCACGGACGAAGCTGTAGCCCTGAACCTTGGAGTTGTAGAGGAACTCTGTTCCGTGGGAGAAGGCCCCGGCCCTGAACTGGCGGATCGCTTCGCCTTCCATCACAGATGCGACGGTAGCTGAGTGCTTGACTGCGCCCAGGCCGTTCTGGGCCCGGTAGGCGTTGATGAGGTTCAGCAGGGTCTGCTGGTCAGCTGCCCGCTGGGCGGGGCTTACTGTACGGATGTCAGAAGCGGCGGCACCGGCTGCGGTAGCAGCGGTTCCCAGGGCTAGGCCTGAAAGGGTCAGGGCAGCTACCTGGCGGCGGGTGGGCCGAACAGCTCGTGTGGTTTCTAGAAGGCTCTTCACAGCGGGTCTCCTTATGCTTGCAATCTGGGGTCATCACGGGGGAATGATTTTTGCTGAACACAACTTTATAGAATCGTTACCTATTTTTGACCATTCTGTGACATTTTTCTGCGTTTTCTTTCAAGGGGAGCCAGACTACTCGCCAGATGAAAGCCTACTTAGCTGACTCGTTTCCCCCTTTCAGGGGGCAGCTGCCAGCCAGAAGCTGGCAGGATCAACTTGGGCCTGTGTCTCTTAAAACAGCCGCGAGTCTAAGAAAGGGACAAAGGAGGTGAAATTAAGTAAAAAACCTATTCTGACTAGTAGATACTTATATTTTTTCTTTAGGCTACTTTATTGACCAGTAGCAACACTCTGACCACTTTTCCCCTAAAGTGTAGACAAACCACTGGCAAAAACAGCAAAACCCCCAGTGAGGCTTGCCCCCCAAACGGCCCACTAATTCAGACTGTAATTGCGATTACATATTCTAAGTTTATTTTCTAACGAAAGTTCCAAGCCCTTAGAACACCTGTTCCCCCCTAGAAAATTGGTACGAACCAATCCTTCCTGACTTAGAGCCTAAAAATGTCAGCCCCCTTGCTAGCCTGGTAAGAGAGGACCCCACAAGGAGGAACATGTTCTTCATCAGCAGCCAGACCAGCAGCCCCCACCTCCCCAACCTAGAACCCCAGGGCCAAGACCTGATCGTCTCAGCAAGCGATCTGGTCACAGCCGCCCAATGCCAGTTCGCTGCCCTCCACACCCTAGACCAGGCCCTAGGCAGAATCCCCCGCCTCAAGATCAGCCCAGACCACCAGCTCCAACGGGCCGCAGCCCTAGGCCAGGCCCACGAAGAAGAAATCCTCAAAAGCTACCTGGCCACCTACGGCCCCTGGGACCCAGAAACAGGAAAGGGCGTCTACCTAGCCCCAGCCCCCAGCAGCTACAGCAGAGAAGCCCTTGAAGAAAGCCGACAGCAGACCCTAGCAGCCATCGCAGCAGGAGCCCAGGTCATCTACCAGGCCTCCTTCTTTGACGGTAGCTTCCACGGCCGGGCCGACTTCCTGGTCAGAGAAGCAGCAGGCAGCTACCGGGTAGTAGACAGCAAACTAGCCCGCACAGCCCGCATCCCCGCCCTGCTCCAGCTAGCAGCCTACGCCGACCAGCTCCAGAAGGAAGGAATCCCCCTAGACCCCCAGGTGGCCCTGATCCTGGGCAACAAAACCGAGTCCCTGCACCCCCTAGACACCCTCATGCCCGTCTTTCAAGAAAAGAGGCAGAGCATCTACAGGCTCCTTAGAGAACACCGACGCAGCGGACAAGCCCCCATCAGCTGGTACGACAGCCCCCAGATTAGCCGCTGCGGCCGCTGCGAGATTTGCCGCAGCCTGATCATCAGCCAGCAAGATATGCTCCTGACCGCCGGCATGACAGCCCGCACCCGCCAAAGCATCTACCAGCACTGCCAGGTCCAAAGCCTGCAAGACCTAGCTGCCCTGGCCGGAAACCCCAAGCTACCAGGAATCGTGCGCCGCTACGCCGAACAGGCAGCCCTCCAAACCGGCCGCTACACCCCAGACGGCTCAGTGACCTACAGCAAAAACGGTCAGGAAGAAACCGTCAGCTATAAGCTCCTAGGCCGCACTCCCCTGCCCTCCCTACCCCGAGCCAGCGCCGGAGACCTCTTTATCAGCCTTCATCAAGACCCCCTCTGGCAGGACCCCTACGGGCCACCAACAGACAAAAGCTGGGGCCTGACCTACGCCCTAGGGGCAGTACACCTTCAAGAACCCACCGACACCCAACCTCTCATCAGCCTCTCCTGGGCCAGCAGCCGGGCAGAAGAAGCCCGCCTGCTCACCGACCTACTGAGCCTCATCCACCAAAAGGGCCAAGAACACCCCGGCAGAAGTATCTACTACTTCGGGGCTCAAACCCTCAAGAGCCTCCAGCAGCTCTCTACCCTGCACAACCAGGGAGAAGCCCTTCTGACCGACCTACAGCGGGAAGGCAAACTCATTGACCTTTCAGAAATCCTTCGCCGCTCCATGCGGATTAGCTGCGGCACCAAAGACCTCAGCAGCCTAGAACCCCTCTACGCCCAAGACCTAGAACCAGCCCTGCCCATACCGGTCAGTGCCCACAGCGACCTCAGCCAGGCCCAGGCCCAGGGCAGAGCAGAAGAAGCCCAAGCCATCAAGGACGCCCTAGCCCACTCCCTCTACCGAACCGGCCTCTCCCTCAGTCTCCTCAGGGCCTGGCTACTGAGCCTGACCGGCCGCTCCCAGACGCAAGAAATCCAAGAACCAGCCCCCCAAGCTGCCCTCAGTGAACTCATCGCCCAGGCCGGGCGGGCTGAAGAAGAAACCCCGGTAGAAAAAACCCTCAATGATTTTCTGGCAGCCCTTGGCCCCAACAGCGGCCTTGACCGAGAAAAAGAAGCCATCGCCATGGTCGCAAGCGCAACCAGCTACCACCGACGCGAGCGCCGCCAATTCTGGTGGGACCACTTCAACCGCCTAACCGCCCCCAAGGAGGACTGGGAAGATAGCCGGGATATTCTGCTCCTAGGCCGCCTAGAAGTCAGCACCCCCTGGCACCGGCCAGAAAGAGCCCGCAGCCTTCAACGTGTCCTTGAAGGAACCGCCAGGTTAGCGCCCGGCTCCTCCCTTAAAGAAGGGGACCAGGGCCTCTTTGCCATGTACACCCGCCCCCTGCCCGCCTTTCTTCAGGAACAGGCCCAGGAGCAGGCCCTAGCCTATGCCTCCCTTCACCAGGGGGTCCTCCCCCTAGAGGCCGAGAGGGCCGGGGCCTTTAGTATCCGTATTCTGGCCCTAGAAGAAATCCCTGAAGAGCAGGCCGGCCAACCCCACCTGGTGCGCCTTCGCCTGCAAGAAAGCCTACCCAGCTCCCAGGAGCAGGGCCACCAGCAGCTACCGATGGCTATCACTCCCAGCCAGCCCATCCCCACCCAAGCCCAGGAGCAGGCCCTTTTAGACTTAGCCGCCCGCACCGCAAGAACCCTGCCCCAGCTGCCTCTTAGTGCAGGAACTGACCTGCTCTACCGCACCCCGCCCCGCCTCCTAGGCGGCGGGCCCCTACCCCGGGTAGAGGACTACCAGGAAAACTACGGGTCGCTAGCTAATGTTCAGGCCATTTACCAGGCTGTAGGCCAGTTAGACCGCTCCTACCTGGCTGTGCAGGGCCCCCCGGGGTCAGGGAAAACCTTTCTTGGCTCCCAGGTCATTGGCCGCCTCCTGGCCCAGGGCTGGAAGATCGGTATTGTGGCCCAATCCCATGCGGTGATTGAGAACATGCTCCTTGGCTGTATTCACAAGGGCGGGGTAGACCCAGACCAGGTAGCCAAGGGCCTGGGAAAGAGCCAGAGCCCAGACTTTCCCTGGCGGGAGGTAGGCAACGCTGATATCAGCCGCTTTATGGACGAGCCCGGTGGCCGCCTCTTTGGGGGAACAGCCTGGGATTTCGCCTCTGACCGCAAGTTCAGAGAAGAGGGCCTGGACCTGCTGGTCATTGACGAAGCTGGCCAGTACTCCTTAGCCAACACCCTGGCTGTTGCCCGATCAGCAAAGAACCTTCTGCTGCTGGGTGACCCAGCCCAG
Organism: Rothia sp. (in: high G+C Gram-positive bacteria); assembly: GCA_034090985.1. Classification (GTDB taxonomy): domain Bacteria; phylum Actinomycetota; class Actinomycetes; order Actinomycetales; family Micrococcaceae; genus Rothia. The sequence continues at coordinate 35,213 of JAXDRN010000042.1, forward strand.
CTGCCCCAGGTGACCCAGGGTAGCCACCCCTACCCGGTCGATGAATCAGCCCTTGGCTGGCTCTCTGGGGGCAGCAGGATCCTGCCCCAGGAGTTTGGCTACTTCCTTGACCTCACCTGGCGAATGCACCCGGCCCTCTGCGCCCCAGTTTCTACCCTCAGCTACCAGGGGCAGCTCACCTCAGCCCCTTCAGGGCAGGCAAGAGAGCTAGAGGGCTGGGAGCCAGGAGTCTACCGCTACAGCCTAGAACACCAGGGCAGGAGCACAGCCTCGGTAGAAGAAGCCGCTGCTGTTGTTAGCCTGGCCCGACGGTTCATCGGTAGCCGCTGGATACCTAACCTAGAAAACCCGGCCCAGGCCGGCCCCCTAGAAGCCCAGGACATTATTGTGGTGGCAGCCTACAACGCCCAGGTTGATTGCATCCGCCAGGCCCTGCAAGAGGCCGGCCTAGCTGACGCTGATGGGGGCGGGGTGCGGGTGGGAACCGTTGATAAGTTCCAGGGCCAGGAGGCCCCCCTTGTCTTTGTCTCTATGGCAGCTTCAAATGCTGGGGAAAGCCCCCGGGGAACGGAGTTTCTGCTTTCACCGAACCGGCTGAACGTGGCCCTCTCGCGGGGCATGTGGGCAGCTGTGCTGATTTACTCCCAGCACTTTACCGATTTTCTGCCCTCCAGCCCAGAGGCCCTGAAGCTCTTAGGCTCCTTCCTGCGTCTAGAGGCAGCGGCCCGCCCCCTAGCCCCAGCTGCTGGGGGCCCAGGCCCTCAAGGATCTGAGCAGGAGGGGGTGAGCTAGGATGGCCCTTCGCCCAACCTCTTCACCCCGCTCCCCCTACCTCTTCCACTTTGAGGGGCAGACCGTTGCCCTAGGTCAGGCCCTCTACCTTCAGCGCATTAATGACCGTCTTAGGGAGCAGGGCTACTCTACCCGCCCAACCTACTGGGATCAGGCCTACCTCAAAGAGGGGCAGCAGGGCTCCTTGGCCTGGGGCCAGAGCAGGGCTGAGCCAGAGGACCCCCAGCAGTTAAACAGTGTTGGGGTCTCTTGCAGGAGCAGTGAGTTCTGGTCTGCTCTCTACGCCCGCAGTTTCGCAGCTGCCGCCGCCCAGCAGGGCGACACCCTCTATATGCCTCAGCTTCCCTCCTGGCTTGAGCAGGCTAGGGCCTGGGAGAAGATTCCCTTTGCCCCCCAAGAGGGCCCCCTGCCCCTAGAGCCGGCAGGCTGTTGGGTTCGGGTCAGGGGTCAGGACCTAGCCGGTCAACCCCTAGGGCTCTTTCAGCTAGAGAGCCCGGACTATTTTTGGGCCTTTGGTTCAGGGAAGGACCTCAAAGAGCTTCTGCTCCTGTGCCGCTCCCTAGCTGACCGCTGTGCTGGCTTTGAGCAGGCTACCGCCTACCTGGGCTATGATCTGACCTATAGCAGTATCCGCCTGCCCCTGGCCTGCGCCCGGCCCCTCCAAGAGGAACTCTTCTTTGCCGGGGTAGACTGTGAAACCCTCTTCTGGGAACCGGCCTAGTTTTCTGGGGCCAGCCTCTAAGGCATACTGAGAAGCATGTTTGTACTCACCTTCATTGCCCGCAGCCCCCAGGCAGATCTGACCGCCCTTGAAGCCCGCCTGCGGGCCAGTGACCCTCTTGTTGCCTTCAGCAGAACCTACCCCGATGAGCTGCAGGGAGCCTACGGGCGGGCTGAAGAGGCCCTAGAGGCGGCCCTCTTGGGGGCCCGTTTCTCACACTTCTGGGTGGGTATTGGGGTTGGCGCCCTGCAACTTCCCCGCTATGCGGCAGCCCTGGGGGCGGTCTCTACCCCGGACTGTTCAGGACCTGCCCTCAGCCTCTCCCGGTCAGCTGTGGAGCAGGCCCAAACCGGCGCTCCCCCGCGGGGGATCTGCCTTCATGCTGCTGGGCAGCTGGGCCTTGAAGCTGACCGGCTCACCGGCCTACTGCGCCTACTCTACCGGGTAGTTGCTGCCCGCACTGAAGCTGAATGGAGGGTCCTTGACCTGCTCCTTCCAGGGGTTCGAGGCCAGCAAAGGGCCGTGGCCCAGGCCCTAGGGATTAGCGCCCAGGCGGTGAGTAAGACCCTGGTGCGGGCGGCCTGGCATGAGGAGTTGGCAGCCCGACCCCTGGCTGTGTCCCTGCTCACGACTCTGGACAGTGAGCTTTATCCATAAGGGTAGATGAAGCAGGCTCACAGTGAAACTGCTGGCTGGATGGAGTTCACGGGTGCGATCACGCGAGCATATAAGAGCACATAAGAGTGAGCGGCGGCGCCATGGATCCGGGTCTCCAAAGCACCTTTTGAATAAGCCTCGTAATCCTCATATTTTTTTGGCAATTCCATTCGCCTTAAAATAACAATAAACCGAAAATGGAATGTTAAAACAAAGGACAATCCTACCAAGGACAACCAATAAATTCTGGTCAAAAAAGTATGATGCAATAAAAGATAAAATACCATATATTATTAGCAATAAACCGAATAAAATTAATGGCTTCTTGATAGCCTCATGAGACCTCATCCACGATTCCGGTGACTTTGTAGTTTCGGGAGTAACAACTCCCATTATTGAAAATTTTCCCGCACCCTCTCGGGTCGAATAAAACGCGACCACAACCCAAAGAGATCCCATTAAAATTAAAAATATATTTAGGTATATGTTCTCCTCGCTCATACTACCCCTTCCCTTTGCCTCAGGATAATTCTATCGTAAAGCAAATAAAAACAAATCATTCCAATCATTGTGCACGAGAAAGTGAAAAATCCAAAATAAACTAAAATTAAAATATGAAAAGCTATTGCACAATATGCAATGACATGCCTCATTCTTTGGGGCACAAAAACAGCTACAGCCAACATAACCTCCAACAGTATCGTTCCCCATGTGATAGCAACAGTACCAAGCGGTTGTGCAGTTACAATATCAGCAAAACTTGCAATTAAACCCCCTTGCCCAAGAGTAGTGTCTCGAGTCCAATAATACATTGCACTACCATCAGCCCATTCTGGTCTTTTAATCTTGCTTATTGCAGCATCAAAATATACAAATACAGCCTGCATCGATATACTAATTAAAGTCACCGATGCAATGTAGTTTTTTATGCTGCTCTTAGCAGGAAGCATCCAATGATTTATTCTTTTATCCGAAAGAGACAAAGGAATCATCAACAATCCTAAATTTGCTGCTATCTGGTCGCCCCCTTCTTGCACGGAAATTGATGTTGATAAACTCCACATGACATATGCTGCGGGGATAGCAGCAAACCTGGGCAGGAATCCGCTCGCAGCCCACAGCATAATCACTATTGAAATATACCGAGAAATCTCTAAGTTGAGATGACAGTAAACGGAAATTTCACGCAATCCACTACAGTTCGGAGGAGACCCCTCTAGATCCAATCTAGCATGAAATAAAGTCTCCGTCGGGTTAAACAAAAATGTTAGCAGAACAGAACCATAAATCAAAGTTTTTGATATTGCCAACATGAAATAGTTGTCCCATATCCTCCCCCCAGTTATTTGCAGATAATTTAACGCTTTACATCAACTACCCAAATCTCATTTATTGATTTTCCACGGTCAAACTCTCTGTAAGAGTAAGGATGTGCATATCTATGCTCTATGACAATCTTCCCGCACCACTCATGTTTATGCGATAAGGAAATCTCAAATTTTTCAACAGATTTTTCATTCGCGCATTGGATAATATCTTCAACCGTACAACCGGCTGGCTCGATCCCCTCCTTTATAATTTTATCGACTATTATAGCCATATCCAGATTACCGGTCCTATGCCATCTAGATATTCCAAAGTAGCTTCCGACAGAAAAAGCATCAGGGTACGGGTCATAGAGATAATTATCTTTTAGGATATAAGCATATGGAACTTTTTCTCTTACGTCCCTTGTAAAAAATGACCAACCTTGAGGGTAAAGTATATTTATATTTTCCTGTGTTGAGCTTGAAAAATAGTTAGACGGAATCGAACCTGTGAACCTGGGGATTAAAGAAAAAATAAGCAAAAATGGCATCAGTAATGAAACTGATAATGCAATTTTATTGATTATATTATTCATTAGCCTGCAAGTGCTTTGGTTACTGTCGCAACGTTCTCTTCCATCAGCAATCCAGTTCCCTCAGCCTTTGCAGAAGGGCCCCAAACCAGTGCCTTAAGATAAACATTCACACCACCCACGTAATTATATCCTCCAGCGAGCGTTGACACCACAGCAACGACAGCTACCACAACAGGGACACCAATACAGAATGTAGGACCACAAGCCGGAGTGTTAGAGTTTTCAGTCTCACTACCTGGGGGAACTATGAGATTTGTTCCTTCGGAAAGCGCTCTTTCTACTTCATAAGGATTTCCAGAAGTGACTTGAGACAAAAATTCTTCGAAATCATATCCTTTAACCTCAAGCGCGTTAACTATTTCACCCCAGGCTACTTCTTCTTCAGGCGTAAGTGGCTGACGTTCAACAAGCTGAGGTATGCCATATTTTTCAGATTCTACTCCTGAGTGCAAAGCTATAAATATTTCTTTACCCGATTGCAACTGAACCTCTCGCCCCTGCTAAATAGAGTCTAACTGCATATCTGCTTCTCTATTTCCGATGGCCACTGCACTGGTTAACATAATTATTCCTGCAATAATAAGACTCATAAACGATTTTTTCATGACTATCTAAGCATCCTTTCACCTGTGACTATAAATTTTTCGATTCCAGTTAAGACTCCGCGATGAGTCTAGTTTCTAGATGATTGGCTTATTTTGAGGCTTATTTATAAGGCTAGGTGAAGCAAGCTCGTAGCGAAGCTCCTGGCTCGAATGAAATGAGCGAGTGCACCAGCGTGCAGGAGCGAACAGAATCACCTGAGTTTGCGAAGGTGCGAGCCTGCGGAACCCCTTATAAATAATCCTCTTTATTTTGAGTCACAATATCACCTAGAAGGGAAAAGTGCAAGTATGGGCATAAAATAAAGCTACGTAAGTCTAGGAGGGTTATCCATAAGGTACGCCAGGCTCACGCTCGCAGCCAACCCTCTCACCCAGTTCGCTTCCTACTCTCACTTCGCTCACCAGATGCACACTGAGATGATTTTCCTTGCCTGCTAACAAATCTCAGTGCTTATTCTCAAGCAATTGGCATCCCGCCTTACGGCGGCATTTTGTACCCTTAGGAATACCCGCATGCTTGCACCCGGGCACTTCATCCCAGCCAGCAGCTTGGCCGTGAGCCTATCTTACCTACCCTTATGAATAGCCTCAATGATCAGCTCAGGCTAGACTTACCCACCCCCTAACTAAGGGGCCAGGGCCAGGGCAACCACCACAATGGAGGGAATAGCGCCCAGAGCAGACAGCAGCACAATATCCCTCGCCAGGGGCACCGCCACGTCATAGCGCACCGCAAAGTTATACATATTCTGGGCGCTGGGCAGGGCAGAGAGCACCGTCGCCGCGAACACCTCCGCGTCGTCCATACCGAAAACAAACCGTGCCAGCACAAAAGCCACCGCCGGCATCACAAAGCTCTTGAGCACCGTCGCAAAGATGGTGACCCCGCGCAGGGCCGGGTCCTGCAATACCCTAGAACCCCGCAGGGACATCCCGAAAGCAGCCAAAATCAGAGGAACACCCGCCCCACCCAGAATACGGAAGGGCTCCATCAGCGCAGCCGGAGCCTGCCAGCCAGAAACATTGAGCATAAGCCCCAAAAATGCCCCAATAATCAGCGGGTTCTTAAAGGGTTGGGCCAGCACCGCCTTCACCGACGTGCGCCCGCTTGAAATCATGTCCAGCAGGGCAAGCACAATAGGCCCGGCAATCAGCATTTGAAAAAGCAGGACGGGGGCAATCTGCGCCGCGTCCCCCACAATGTAGGTGGCGACCGGCAGACCCATATTATTGGCGTTAATATAGCCCGATGCTGCTGCACCCACCGTCACTGTTCCTGCGTCCTTCTTCAAGAAGAGACCCGCGACCAGGGCAAAGAGGGCAGCAACAGCCAGGAAGCTGAGAATGGCAACCGGCAGGCGGGCAGAAAAAATGATGTGCAGGTCTGCCTCCGCCAGGGTGGTGAACATGAGCGGGGGCAGGGCAACGAAGAAGGCGAACTTGTTGAGTGCCAGCCCGGAGTGCGGCGGTAGAATACCCAGACGTTCTACCAGGTAGCCGGTGCCCACCACCACGGCGATAATAGTGAAGCCCTCAATAACGCCCAGCATAGGTGGCCCTCCCCCGGCTTGCTCTTTCTCTTACTTCTTAGAGTCTAACCGGCAGATGGTAGAGCGGTTCTTTACTACGCGATGGAGAAAGGAACTCCGGGTCTAGAGAAGTTCCTGCAAAGTGGGTACCAACAATAAGATTTACTCACAAGGACATGTCAGGCTCACACCCTGAAAGCTCAGCTTACTTACTTAATATTTCTGCTCCACTTCACAGAAATCTTAGTGCACTCCGTACAAGTAAATCCGCTACACCCCATTCTACCCATCGTTTATCAATGAGGCTTATTCATAAGGGGTAAAGCAAGACAGGCTCACAGCGAGGCCGCTGGCTCGGGGCTGGCGTGAATTGCCGAGTGAGCGCTGGCGAACCAGGCAAGAGGGTCAGCTGCGAGCGTGAGCCTGGTATACCTTATGAATAAGCTTCAATAAATCTTCAGAATTGAGCTTTTATAAATAAACGCCAAGTGAGCATTCTACGAATATTCCTGAGCACCCCCTCCCATATTGTCTGATACTTTTTGTGCAACTTCGCCGCTTGGGACAACTATTGAAACCACTTCATTATCAATGGTTTCAATTCTTAACAAAAAACCCCTTCTGTTAGCTATCGAAACGCATGGCCCGTTGAATTTAATTCCAATGAACCCCAACGTCGCAAGTGGGGATTTCACCTCCCCCTCATTTACGATAGATTTTACTAAACCGCGCAATATCTTTTTTTTATAGATAGGGTAGTATTCTACCGTAATTGCTTCTTCAGTAACGATAATTTTTGAATGAAACATACAAACTGCTATGAATACGATAAATGGAACAGAAATAGCAGCAGCAAATGCCCACGGAAAGGTGCCCAACCTAGCATACTCAGCAGGGAAGACGATTACTACAATGATAGTACATAAAATTAAACCGAGAAAGCGAACAAAGGGTGGAAGGTATTGTTTAGGCGTTACCATTAGGTTTTGGCTCCTCAAAAATATATGAATTTTTTTCCAGCAGAAGAATTATTAGACAACCGATCATAGCAATTGAAAAAGACCAGATTGAAAAACAAAACGCTATTGAAATATGAAAAAGAGCAGCGAATGCAAAAAGGTATTTCTTAAATACAATATTTTTAGATAATATAGACATCGCTAATATAATTTCAAGAACAATAGCACCATAGGTTATGCAAAGCAAGAAAACCGGAGTTGTTGATATGAAATTCAGAGTGTTTTCAAAAAATGAAACAGGCCTTAAGAACCCATCAATATTCCAGTAATAAAATGCAGTTCCATCAATCCATGGCTCCACTTTAAATTTCGACGTAGCGGCTTCAAAATAAACGTAGGATATTTGAAATAATAAGATTCTAGTGAATATATATATATAACAGCTAACCTAAATTTATTTCCCACGGGGTCGATTTTCTGGCGATGCCAGTGAGTAAGCCTCCAGTCAAGAAGGCATATGGGTAGAGCAATTATACTAAAAACTAGTGATATCTGATCTCCTCCATCAATTGTACTCAATAGATACTGATTGTTTAAGCAAGCATAGAAATGGAGAATCCCAGTTATTGCTGGAAGCGCCCCAGTAGCAACCAAAGCGAGCATTCCCACCATAAGAAAATGAGTAGATATAGTATATTCGCCACCTGAAACTATGCATGGCAACAATACACTACTCCATCCATTACAATAACCACGACTATCTAGGCCGTCCTGAAGAAAATATATATTTTCAGTCCCATTAAACAGATAGGTGGTTAACGTAGATATAGCAATAAGAGATCTGGCTACCCCCCAATAATTTGTGAGAAAACTGTAGTACATCAGCAGTTCAACTTTACCTTACCAGCAGAAACCAACCTTGTCTTTTCGGGCTCAAGATCTCTCCAGGACCACGGAACGGGGTCATAGATACCTATATAGTATTCTCCACAAAAACTTGGGTTTCTAAAATTATTTTCTATCTCTGTAAGACTTATCGAAGGGTTACTAAAGCATTCTTCAAGCGAAGCATGCGTACATTCAATATATTTATCGATTTCAATCTGCGAATCAATATTCTCCCTCTCTGCTTGTCTAATTCGAAGCGTCCTATCCAAGCCATAAAAATTTTTATGGCCATTTTCCAAGCCACCATAAGTTACATCTTTGTAGCTACCGTTATAAACTTCATATATTCTAATCCTTGGGTACCGTGGATCCTTGGTAAAAAATGACCACCCCTGAGGAAGCAAAGTATTAGCTGCAGCATAAGCTTTTTCCTTGCCAGGGTAATCCACAGCCTGTTGGTTACTGGAAATAATTGCAAATAAAATAATAAAAGAAAATGAAACTAAAACACATTTCCTAAAAAATGTAGTCATAACAGTTAATTTTCAGAAAATGCTGATGCTATTTCGGCCACCAACTTTTCCTCTTCGGCTGGAGACCCATCAGACATAGCCCAGTTATTAGCCCAAGCCCAGTTTGCTCCACCTGCAAAATTTATCATTGCAGCAACGTTTGCAGCTGTTACAGCAACGATAACATGGACAACGACACCTGCAGCTACCACAACTAATAGAGTTACCGCTTGAGGAGATGCACCAGAAATAGTTTCAGTCCGTACTTGAATACCTGCTGGGTCAACTTTTCTCTCTGCTAAAGTAGCTTTTAAAGTATTATGAGATTTTAATGTCAAATCATGTAAAGCCTCGGCAACAAGGTAAGGATCCTGCGAGGTAATATCATCATAAAAGACCTCAAAAAACCCAGGATTAGACTTATCAATATTCTCTAAGAAATCTTTGATAAAATCCTGCACCTCAGCAGAAGTATTATTATCCGACATTAAATTAGCTTTTGCGAAGTATGGAATATGTGAGATATCATTAAACTTATCACCACTGGCAAACAGTATTGCCTCAGCAATTTCTTTCCCTTGTTGACTTTTATCAACCTGACTTACAGAAAAACTACTCAACAAATTTTCGCTCTGGCTTTCAATACTCGTACTATATGCATGGGCAGGCGCGATTACTGCAGATAGCAAAATTAAGCATGAGGCAATTGATTTACTTTTCATCAAAAACTCCTTGACGCTATGTAGGATTATTTTCATAAATACACCTCTAAAGAAATTCGCTGTATTTATTAAAATAAAAAAAATTATTTGCAGAGACACCAGATGCGTCCCATAAAAAATAGACTAAACCGTCAGATATCGCCTAGCACTCGGAGTGAATCAAACAAGAATGCAGGCATAGCGACCTTAGTCCTGGTTCTCTACACCTCCTTATCAAATCATGGTGGTATGAACCACTTAGTTTATGCTAGTGGAGCCCTGCCGCAATGTCAATGCCACAAGCGAAAACTTCGAATAGAGCATACAAGCTGGCCTCAAAAGTCTGAAGTGATGAAGGCGCTAGCACGTCAGCACATAACAAGAGGCTACATTCCACGAAGGACGGTAAACCGGGTACCCACCACCACGGCAATGATGGTGAAGCCCTCAATAACGCCCAGCATAGGTGGCCCTCCCCCCGGTTTGCTCTTCTCTTACTTCTTAGAGTCTAACCGGCAAGTGCTTGGGCGGTTATCTGCTATCCGCTGGTAGAAGGCATTAGCTAGGGGTTGGACGGGTGCGCTAACGAGTGCCCTCCCAACCCACCGCACCGGCAGGTAAGCGCTGGTGCCCAGGGCAAGCGCCAAGGCTGGCACCCCATAGGTGATATGCCCGGTGGCAGTCACAAAGGGAATCTGCCGGGTAAAACGGGCATAGTCCACCCCGTGCTCCTCGAGGGTAGCGAAATCGCCGGGGGCTATGCGAGCACCCAGGACTAGCCTGCCCAGCAAGCCTGCAGTTCTCTGGCAGATACCGCAGTCCGGGTCGTAGAGCAGGGTGCCGGAGGTCTTCTCAGGGTTTGTCATGCTACCAGCCTAGCAAGCCCGCCGCTAGCTAGGTGCGGGCAGGTCCCTCCCCCGCTTTTCGGGCAGGGGAGCTGAGAAAACTAAAGCAGCTCCTGCAAGATGGGCACCACTCCGTCCTCGTAGATAGAGCCGGTGACGTCCGTTGCCAGATCAACCAGCTCCTGGGAGGCCTGCCCCATGGCAACACCGCGGGCTGCCCAGTGAATCATTTCCTTATCGTTGAGTCCATCACCCAGGGCAATGGTGTGGCGGGGATCCACGCGCAGCTGGCGGCGAATCTGCTCCAGGGCGGAAGCCTTAGAAACACCGTGGGCAACAATATCCAGCCAGGCTGTCCAGCCCACCGCGTAGTTCACGCCGTGCAGACCCACATCGTAGATAGCTCGCTTGAAGCTGTCCGGAGTATCCGTCTCGGAGTAAATCACCAGGCGGGTTGCCGCGTCCATCGCCGCCATCTCGGTGCGGGTGCGCTTAACGGTTTCCACGCCAAAGGACCCGTCCTCAAAGCTGTCAGTACCGTAGATGACACCGTCCGGGGCTTCCAGGGCGAGGGAGGCGTGCGGGAGCCTGTCTTTGAGCGCGGAGATAGCGTAGGAGGGGTCAAAGGTAACCCGGTCAATAATGCGGTGCTTATTGGGCAGGGCGGGGCTAAGTTCCAGGGTCACAGCGCCGTTAGAGCTAATGGCGTTACCCCGGGTGATATTGACCTGCTCCACCACGGGCATGGTCGCACCAATGGAGCGACCCGTAGAAATTACCACATGGTGGCCCGCCTCAGACACAGCCTGCACGGTTTCCTGCACTGCCTGGCTCATCGCTCCGTCGTGATTGACCAAGGTGCCGTCAATGTCGATAGCTACCAGGTAGCTCACGCCCTCTTCCCGCTCCCAGTTTGAGCGGCGAGGAGGGTGTACTTTCAGATTCTTCATGTGTGTCTCCATGCCTTTCAGTCTTACAACTCTGTTCAGCCTACACCTGCACGGCGGGCAGAGCCCCGGTGAACAGTGTGTGAAGGGGGCAGGTGCCCGGTGGTGGGCAGGGTGCAGGGGCTGGGAGCGGCAACGGATAAACTTGTGTTTATGTCTCTTGCCAAGCTGTCTGACAGTACCCAGAACTACCTCAAAATCATTTGGGGCATTACCGAGCACGGTACCGAGCCGGCGTCCACCTCCGTCATTGCGGCGCGGGCGGGGTTACGGCAGTCATCGGTGTCGGACGCGATGAAGCGTCTTGCTGCTGCCGGGCTAGTGGAGCACCAGCGGTACGGGGCGATTGAGCTGACGGAGCAGGGGCGAGAGTATGCGGTATCAATGGTGCGCCGCCACCGCCTGATTGAAACTTTTCTGGTGGAGACGCTGGGCTACACCTGGGATCAGGTACACGATGAGGCGGAGGTGTTGGAACACGCCGTCTCGGATTTGATGATTGAACGGATTGACGCCCTGTTGGGGCACCCAACCCGCGATCCGCACGGCGACCCGATCCCCTCCCCCACGGGTGAGGTAGAGTCCATTGCCCCGCATACCCTTCTTGATTGTTCGCCGAAGGACAGGGTGCTGGTA
>JAXDRN010000043.1:0-4601 GCA_034090985.1 Rothia sp. (in: high G+C Gram-positive bacteria)
CAACGGCAAGCCCTTTGCAGAAGTAGCCCGCGGCAGCGCAGCTGATATCGACAAGGCTATTGACGCAGCAGAAAAGGCTTTTGAGACTTGGGGCAAGACCTCACCGACTGAGCGGGCCAACCTGCTGCTCAAGCTGGCCCAAATTATGGAAGATAACCTGGAGTCCATAGCGGTAGCTGAGACCTGGGAAAACGGTAAGCCAGTGCGCGAAACCCTGGCCGCAGACATCCCGCTGGGCCTTGACCACCTGCGCTACTTCGCCTCGGCCATTCGCACCCAAGAGGGCCGCCTTTCTCAGCTGGATGAAGACACCGTAGCCTACCACTTCTATGAACCCCTAGGGGTCGTGGGGCAGATTATCCCCTGGAACTTCCCCATCCTGATGGCCATCTGGAAGATCGCCCCAGCCCTGGCAGCCGGTAACACCATTGTGCTCAAGCCCGCCGAGCAGACCCCGGTTTCTATCCTCTACCTGGTTGACCTGTGGAAGGACGTGCTACCTGCCGGTGTGCTGAACATTGTGAACGGTTTTGGCCCAGAAGCAGGTGCCGCCCTGACCAGCAGCAAGCGCATCCGCAAGCTGGCCTTCACCGGAGAAACAGGCACCGGCTCAATCATCATGAAGGCAGCAGCCGAGAACATTGTTCCCGTCACCCTGGAACTGGGCGGCAAGTCGCCCAACATTTTCTTTGCCGACGTTGCCGCAGAGAAGGACTCCTTCTACGACAAGGCCCTAGAAGGTTTTGCCTCCTTCGGCCTCAACCAGGGTGAGGTCTGCACCTGCCCCTCCCGGGCCCTGATTCAAAAGCCCATTCACGACTCCTTCCTTGAGGCCGGCATTGAGCGGGTCAAGGCCATGAAGCAGGGCAACCCGCTCGATACTGAGACCATGGTTGGGGCCCAGGCTTCTAAGGAGCAGTGGGATAAGATTACCGGCTATCTGAAGATCGGTAAGGAGGAGGGCGCGGACGTTCTCGTGGGCGGTGAGGCCTGCGAACTGGGCGGCGACCTGGCGGGCGGCTGGTACATTCAGCCCACCGTTTTTGCCGGTAGTAACAACATGCGCATCTTCCAGGAAGAGATTTTTGGCCCGGTTCTGGCCACCACCTCTTTCACTGATTTTGATGAGGCCATGCGCATTGCTAACGACACCAGCTACGGCCTAGGTGCGGGGGTATGGAGCCGCGACCAGAACACCGCCTACCGGGCAGGGCGCACCATTCAGGCAGGCCGGGTCTGGGTCAACAACTACCATAATTACCCGGCCCACGCCGCCTTCGGTGGCTACAAGAAGTCAGGCATTGGCAGGGAAAACCACCTGATGATGCTGGCCCACTACCAGCAGACCAAGAACATGCTGGTCAGCTACTCAGATAAGCCCATGGGCCTCTTCTAAACCTACACCCGCCCTTACCCCCGCTCTTTCTCTCCTACCCCCGCTCTTTCCCCCACCCTTACCCCCACTCCTACCTTTACCCCCGCTCTTTCTCTCCTCCCCCCGGGGTTATTCACCGGAAGCAGGAGCGAAAGAGCGGGGGTAACGATAAGGGAGGGTAAGGACGTGGGGCGGCACTGACGAGCCCCGAACCCACAACATGTGTGATGGGCCAAGTCTGCACATCGGTATGGAGCTGATCGGTATGGAGCTGATGGTATCAACTTGGTATTGTTGGTGTATGGCTCTTACCTTGCGACTTCCTGAAGATTTAGACCACCAGCTTGCAGATTTAGCAGAGCGCGAGCATCTATCTAAGCACACCCTCATCGTTCAAAGTGTGCGTCGCATGCTGGAAGAAAGAGAGCATCGGGCCATGGTGGAAGAAGGGCTCGCTTACGCGCTTGAGCATGATGCAAAAACCTTGGAACGACTAGCCGACTCATAAATGCAGCGGATTCAGCTCGAAATTGCTATTGAGGTTCTAGCGCGTCTGGGCTTTTACGTTCAAGATGTAGGGCTGCTAGATTCGGCCCTAGAAAGACCTATCACCAGGGTGTACGGAGCTCACGTTTACTCTACGATTCCGCTGGCGGCTGCCGCTCAGAGCGAATCTCTGGCTCGGAACCGCGCACTGGTTGATGGGAACAAGCGAACCACGCTGATTTTCCTCAATATCTTTTTGCGGATCAACGGATTAAAGCATGTGATGGATTCTGATACCTCCTACCGGCTCATTATGGACATAGCAGAAGGGCAGGAGAGCCTTGAGTCAATCGCTAGCAGGTTAGAGCCTTTCCTGATTCCTTGGAGCTAGTTTTGGTGGGGAGGCCTCAGCGTCAGGCTTATAAGGAATGCTTATCTTCCTCTAAACTCAGAGGCGGTAGAGTCGAGGGCTTTTTCCCTATAAAATAACAAACGAAAGACAACTTGTGGCGTATTCTGACAACCGACTCTGTTCACTTAAAGAGGTTAGTGACATGGTGGGCCGGCCGCTGGCTCAGGTGCAGATACTGGACCGGGCTCATGCTCTGGGGCAGGCATACACCACCGGCGCTAAGTCACGTTATTACCCCTATGAGCGAATAGCGGAGCTCGCTTCAGCTCCACGGTGGGATAAACCGGGCTTTGTTCAGCGGCTAGCAGAGCTAGGGATTCGGGCTCAAAAGGCTGTTATCTTGCGGCAAATTGATGCCCAGCCTGCTGCGGGCCCGGCGGGGCGTACCTGGTATGGGTTTGATATGGCCGCTGAAACATCCGAAGATGCGACTGTTCGGGCGGGTCAAACAGACGCTTCGCGGATGGTATGGAAGGTGAGCTCTTCTAATCTGGCCCTAGTTCGTTCTCTGGCCCCAGGGCAGACCCTTCCTCTGGTTATTACTGTGGGTGGGCTAGTGGTTGCCGGGCGAGAAATTATTGGTGTGGACGAGGCCGTTACCGCTGAGGTGGGTGACCTTGTGGCTTTTGAGGTTCAGGACGCTGGCCCCTGGTTGGAGTCGGTGAGGTTTAATTGGCTTAACTCCGGGCCTGGCCAGCCGATTCTCTGGTGGGATCTACCCCAAGATTAGGGGGCCAGGATCATTGAACCATCCCACTTGGTGAGTGTATAGGAAGTGGATTCTAGGTCGATGGTGAGTTTCCAGTTTTCGTAGGTGCTCTCTGGGCTGAGCCTAGCTTGCTGGTGGCAATGGGGGTTCTGAATGAGGACTTCTAGCTCTTGGGGCGTGGGTGTAAATGGAACGAGCCAGGTGCTGAACCCGAGTACGTCGATGTCCCTATAGGAATTGCATCTGATGGGGGCGAATGTAACAGTTTGCGCGGTGAGCGCCAGGACGACGTAGAAGCCGGTTTGGGCGAAAGGGTCGAGCTGCCCTTTGGGAATGGGTCGGCGGTCTCTTGGTTTGGGGCGCGGGTTGAAGTGGTAAAAAATCTGGCCGACAGCGATTCCAAAATCTGCAGGGCTGGGCTGCTCGGACGGGGAGGACACGACACGAACCTTTCTAACTGGTTAAATCAACTTGATAAGTGTACTATGGGGTGAAAGGGAGTCGCCCACAGGTTCCCTGGGGTGGGTCCAGCTGTTGATATCTCAGTCCTTTTGTGGGAGATACGTTCACATCAAAGTGATCTCCTTGTAGAGGGTGGGATTATCCCTACAGTTTTGATAAGTGATAGCTGATGAGGAGCAATGGTGTCTCAAAAAACCTGGTTATACATATATGAAAATGCTCAACTGAACAGCATTTATATTGGAATTGCTGGGAGCATGGAGCGCGTTTTCCAGGCACATAACAGCGCTGCCGAGGAGCTTCGAGACTCAAAAGGTACCGTTATCTTACAGACCATAGAACCATTTTCTACTCGCGCAGACGCACGAAAAGCAGAGGCTATAGCAATTCGTGTAGCAGCTATGGCTGGCAGAAAAGTTACTTGTGAAAATGAGGAAGGGGAATTCATGAAATACACCAACATTTCTGGTGTTGACTCCACCAAGGAAATTGGACCTGCTGTATTTACCAAGCCTGGAGAATTTGATATTTCTAATACCAGGGGTGCTGTATTGGTTGCTATTACAGCAAATGAAATGGATGATCGGGTGGCGCCGAGTGGCTGGCAGTCAGGCGCTGTGTTTTCTGAACGGGCACGCAAGTGGTGGTCTATGGCTAAGGAAAAGCGAGAAGGGGTAACCCATCTAATCGCTGTCCTTAAAGATAGCGGAAACCGAATCTTGGGAAGCTGGGAAGTAGACCCTGATGGAGAATGGGAAATCTTGGAGACTGGTAGGGTTGCCATGCCTCTTAAAGACGCTGCAGCAGATGATTATTTGGGCATTAAGGGTCAGGTATTAACAGGTATCAGAGCTAATTCTGGGGTTAGATACGGGCCCCGTTAAAATATTTTTTCTAGAGATAGCTATCCGCCCTTTTGTTTTTTCTTACATCGAGGTTACTCGTCAGAAAGAACGAAAGGGCGGATTTTTTCTTCTATATGGCTTGTAGCTTAGAAGAGACCCATGGGCTTATCTGAGTAGCTGACCAGCATGTTCTTGGTCTGCTGGTAGTGGGCTAGCATCATCAGGTGGTTTTCCCTGCCAATGCCTGACTTCTTGTAGCCACCGAAGGCGGCGTGGGCCGGGTAATTATGGTAGTTGTTGACCCAGACCCGG
>JAXDRN010000044.1:0-11928 GCA_034090985.1 Rothia sp. (in: high G+C Gram-positive bacteria)
GTCACCAGCTGCACGGCAGCGCCCATGGTGAACATGCCGTGGGCAATCACGCCAGGCAGGCCCACAGCGGTTGCGAAGCGCTCGTTCCAGTGGATGGGGTTGAAGTCGCCGGACGCGCCAGCGTAGGCCACCAGATCAGCACGGGTGACAGGAATCTGACGGGCACCGATCTCGGTCCCCTTTTCAAGGGAGTCAAAAGAGATAGCCATGGGTTAGTCCTCCGCCCGAACCAGCAGTGATGAAATGCAGGTGGCAACCTTCTCGCCCTCTACAGTGGTGATTTCCTCGCGGGTGGTCAGCATAGCGCCAGCTCCCATGACGCGCACGCTATCGACGTGAACCTCGGTTAGGAGCTCGTCCCCGGCCACAATCGGGCGGTGGTGGGTAAAACGCTGGTCGGCGTGGACCACACGGGAAAAATCGATACCGGCCTCCGGGTCGCCGATCAGGGCGGCGTCCGCTTTCTGGGCCAGAATAATCGCAAAGGTGGGAGGGGCAATCAAGTCGCTGTAGCCTGCGCTCTGGGCGGCCTGCACATCAAAGTGCAGGGGGCTGGTAGCTTTCACAGCGGCAGCGAATTCACGGATTTTCTCTCGCCCAACCGCATAGGGCTCTGTGGCCGGGTAGACCCGGCCCACGATCTCTTCATTAATAGCCATGGTAAACACTCTACGGGGCAGAACCAGGTTTCATGAAATAAAAGGGAAAAAGTTCAAATACCAGCCCGGGGTGACTCCCCTGCTTGTGGGTAAGAAAAAACCTGCCAAGCTTCTGCTTGACAGGTTATCTGAGCCCCGACCGGGAATCGATCCCGGGACCTCCATCTTACCAAGATGGCGCTCTACCACTGAGCTATCGGGGCAACAGGTACTAGTCTACGTCAGCTTTTAGAGCTAAGGCAAATCCAGAACCTGTTTTTTCAAAGTGTTCTAGGGCACAGGCCTTAGAACTTTTTGCGGCCCTTCTTCTTGCCGCCAAAGTCCTTCTGACCAAAGCGGTCATCCCGGTCAAACTTCTTCTTACCGCCAAAGCCCCGGCCGCCAAAGTCCCGATCACCGTAGTCCCGGTCCCGACGCTTAGAGCCAAAGTCCTTCTGACCAAAGCGGTCATCCCGGTCAAACTTCTTCTTACCGCCAAAGTCCCGATCACCGTAGTCCCGGTCCCGACGCTTAGAGCCACCCTTGGGGCCCCGATCCCGCTTGATGTTAATAAACTCACCGGCAACCTGGGTATCTTGCAGGCGATCAAAGAAGTCAGCAGGCAGTTCAGCCTCAGGCAGGCCCACAATAGTAAAGTGCTGGCGAATATCAATAGAGCCGATCTGCTTACCCTTCAGACCGCCCTCATTGGTCAGGGCACCAACAATGGCTGCCGGTGAAACGTGAGAGGAACGGCCCACGTTGAGTTTGAAGTCCACCATTCCCTCATCAGAGTGGCGGCGGCCCCCGCGGGGCTTATCTTCACGGTCGAAATCCCGGTCCCGGTCCCGCTTCTTACCCTTAGGTTCAGGCATTTCTTCAGCCAGGAAGGGGCGGCCCTGCTGGGCGATCACAGCAAGGGCTGCTGCAATTTCTTCGCCTTCAACATCGTGCTCAAGAGCATAGGCGTCGATCAGTTCCCGGAAGAAGCTCAGGTCCTCAGTCTCAATGGTGTCAGTGATCTGCTGGGCAAACTTCTGCTTGCGGTTGCTATTGACGTCCTCAACGGTGGGCATGTGCATCTGCTCCACCTGCTGGCGGGTAGCCTTCTCAATCTGCCGCAGCATGTACTTTTCCCGCGGGGTCATGAAGAGGATAGCTTCACCGGCCCGGCCTGCACGACCGGTACGGCCAATGCGGTGAACATAGGACTCTGTGTCGTGGGGAATGTCGAAGTTAACAACCAGGGAGATTCGCTCAACGTCCAGACCGCGGGCGGCAACGTCGGTTGCTACCAGAATGTCAATCCGACCATCCCGCAGGGCCTCAACGGTTCGTTCGCGCTGGTTCTGGGGAATATCGCCGTTAATGGCAGCAGCCTGGTAGCCGCGGGCCTTGAGCTTATCAGCCACCTCTTCGGTTTCCTTCTTGGTGCGCACAAAGGCAATAATGCCGTCGTAGTCCTCAACCTCAAGAACCCGGGTCATGGCCTCTAGCTTATGGGAGTGCATCACCTGCATGTAGCGCTGGCGAATGTTAGCGCTGGTTGTGGTCTTTGACTTAACCCTTACCTCTGCAGGGTCCTTCAGGTACTGGTCAGCAATTTTCCGAATGGACTTGGGCATGGTGGCAGAGAAGAGGGCCACCTGCTTACCTTCTGGGGTTTCAGAGAGGATGGTTTCAACGTCCTCAGCAAAGCCCATCCGCAGCATTTCGTCTGCCTCATCAAGTACCAGGTACTGAAGGTTAGATAGGTCCAGGGAACCCTTCTTGATGTGGTCAATCACGCGGCCGGGAGTACCCACAACCACCTGGGCACCCCGCTTAAGGCCTGCCAGCTGGGGACCGTAGGGTGAGCCACCGTAGACGGGAAGGACGGTGAAGTCTTCCATATCTGAGGCGTAGGAGGAGAAGGCCTCGGCAACCTGCAGGGCCAGTTCACGGGTGGGGGCTAGAACCAGGACCTGGGTGTCCTTAGTGACCCCGTTGATGTCGGCAAGTTCTGCCAGGGTTGAGAGGGCAGGCAGGGCGAAGGCCGCTGTCTTGCCGGTGCCGGTCTGGGCTAGACCCAGTACGTCCCGCCCCTGAAGCAGAAGGGGAATAGTCTGGGCCTGGATGGGTGAGGGCTTTTCGTAGCCAACCTTTTCAAGGGCGGCTAGGACCCGGGCATCAAGGCCAAGGTCGGTAAAGAGGGTTTCCTGGCCAGCGGCTTCTGCCTGCTGGTCTAGCTGCTCGTTAGTGGTGTCCTGGCTGGTGGGCGCAGTTGTCTTAGTCAATCTATTCCTCATCGAGTGGGCTGTGGAGCTGGCTGGAAAGCCCTTGCTCCTACGGGCTATCCCCGTGGAATGCTCGCGAAGGGCCTACTTTCCCCTGGGGGTGAGGTCTTCGGTTCGTGGGCGCTGGCTAAGAAATCATTGCGCACTTGGGCGAGCGTATTGCACTTCAGGTTCTCTAGTTCTTTGGTTCAACACTCTGCTTAGCCGAAAGCGAGTTGAACGCGCGTAGCCCCAGCTTTGATCTGCCAGTGTGGGCCTGGGCGCTAAGAGACATGGTCGGGGGTTCCCGATACTTACCTAACCTACTCTACCCTAGTTTGCCCCCAAGAAGGCTGGGAGGTGATAGAAGGTACAGAAGCAGCTAGTCGGTTCTTACCGCAATCTCTATTGAACCAATCCTCTTAAAGAAGCTGTACTGGGCCTGCCCATAGCGGCCCTGGGCGTAGGCGACGGCGCTTTCTGGGGGCCTGCCGCCCCAGGCGCTGCCCTCTAGGTCAATGAGCACATAGTCAGGGGCGGGCTGGCCAGAGTAGCCAATCCAGTAGACCTGGTGGTCAGGAACCAGGTAGGTCAAAAGACTCAGGTCAGCTGCAACACTGCTGCCAGAAGGTAGGGCCTGCAGGGCCTGGGCCTTTTCCCGGTCTTCAGAGTTTTCCTGGAAGCTAGCAAAGGCGGGGTTAGCCAGATCTGCTAGGGGCAGGTTAGGCGTTAGGATCAGACCGGTGAGCAGGGCTAGGGCAGGTAGAGCCCAGCTGAGTTTTTGCTTGATGGGCCCCAGGCTGAGGGCGGGCAGGCTCGGAGCCAGTTTCAGGCTTTTCCTGGGCGATTTTTGCAGGCGGGCTAGGCTATCGAGCAGGGCCATAAAGACCAGGGGCATGAGCACCAGGTTATAGTGCCAGGTAGGTTCCCAGTAGCCTTCTTGGGGGGAGAGGAAGCGCCAGAGCAGGGTGGGCAGCACCAGTAGGGCTAGGGGGCTGGCCAGCCAGGCTAGGGCACCTGTGATCAGGAGCAGTAGCAGGGTCAGGCTCTTTTGCCAGGGATAGAAGAGCTGGCTGAAGGAGCCTAGGGGATCAGCAAGGAGGGCTGGAATATTGAGCTTATCGCTGTAGTCAAAGACTCCAGCGCTGTTAAAGAAGGGCAGGATTACACCCACAGCCAGCAGAGACCAGGCCAGGCCCCAGAGGATCAGCAGGCTACTTTCTGCCACAGCCGGGCTCCCTAGCCAGGAACGAACCAGGGCCCGACCCCTCTCCTTCCAGCTAGCTAGCGGCTGCCCCCGGCGGGGAAAGAGCAGGTCAAGGGCCTGCTGGGGCCAGCCAGTTCTGAAGAGGGCTAGCAGGCCAAGAAGGGCTACGCTCATGCCCATATCTTCCTTGACAAAGACCAGGGGGGCGGCCCAGTAGACTGAGCGGCGAATCAGCCGGGCAGGCTCTGGGTGCCCTGGGGCTAGGACCAGGTAGCCTAGGCTCATCATGAGCAGAGGTTGGCTGAAGGCTACTTCATGGAATTGAACGGCTACGGCCTCTTGAACCCCAAAGCTGAGGGCGTAGGCTGCCCCCAGGCTAGCGGCCAGCAGGGGGTGAAGGACCCTTTGGGCCCAGCGGACTAGCAGGTAGGTTGCCAGGGCGATAAGCCCATTTTGTAGGTAGAGCAGGCTCAGGGGGCTAGGAAAGAGGGCGTAGACCGGGCCCAGGAGCAGGGTCAGGGGGTGGAAGTGATCCCCGAGCAGGTTGTAGCCCTCCCCCTTGATGGGCACGATGGGCTCTTGGAGGTTGGCGTAGGCCTTAGCCAGCTGTGAGAAGATCCCAAGGTCCCAGGAGGGGGTGACGTAGTGGATCCACTGCAGGTAGGAGTAGGTGCAGTAGAGTAGCAGGGTTCCTAGCCCCAGGAGGGCCGCTGTTGCCCTCAAGAGGGCCGGGTTCTTTTCAGCAGGTAGCACCTTGGTTCTCATGAGCCTTCTTTGAAGCATACTTTCTTCTGACTGGGTATAACTCTAGCCCATAGACCCAGTCTGAGGGCAAATAAAAGGGGGTTGCAGGCCTCAACCGACCTACAACCCCGCAGAGGAATACTTACTGGTTCTGGGCAGCTTCTGCCTCAGCGACCTGCTGACGGACCTGATCCATATCAAGATCCTTAACAGCCTGAATGATTTGCTCAAACTGCTGGCCGTTGAGGGCCCCAGGCTGGGAGAAGACCAGGATTCCTTCCCGGAAGGCCATTACCGTCGGAATTGAGGTAATGCCAGCTGCAGCAGCAAGCTGCTGCTGGTCTTCTGTATCGACCTTGCCGAAGGTCATCTCTGGGTGCTGTTCAGAGGCAGCTTCAAAGATGGGGCCAAACTGCTTACAGGGGCCACACCAGTCTGCCCAGAAGTCTAGGAAGAGAATTTCTGAGCTTTCAACAGTCTGGGTGAGGTTGTCCTGAGTGATTTCAATGGTTGCCATGGGCACCACGCTACCTGGTTTGCCCTTCCTTGTCTAAACTACCCAGGTTCTGCCTGTCTCAAAGAAGACAAAAAAATCCCGCCTCCTATGAGGCGGGATTTACTGGGTGGCAGATGAGGGATTTGAACCCCCGTAGGCAATGCCAGCTGATTTACAGTCAGCCCCCTTTGGCCGCTCGGGTAATCTGCCATCTTCAATTTCTTGAAGGGTTCCTCTGGTCTTTCAACCAGGCGAACAATTGAATACTCTACACACATCAGAGAGTAATTTCAAATCCAGACAAGGATCTGTAACCAAGGATACAGAAAGAGGGGGTAGGCCTGAGCTGATCCACCCCCTCTTCTGGGAGCTTAGGCGCTCATAGCAGGCTCTTCCTGCTCAAGATAGAGGGAAATTTCAAGATTTTCTAGGTAGGCGTAGGCCTGAGCAAGGGTACACATGCCACTGCGGATTTCTCGGGCCAGATTCTCTTTCACACCCTCAAAGCGGGCCCTGAGGGAGGGATCAGTAAGAGTACTACCTAGGCCGGGGGCAAGGTTAGTTAGGGGGGCAAGCTCCTGGACTGGTGCTAGGGCCTCCTGCTCGGAGCCTGCAAGCAGCCGCTGGCAGGTCTCTTCATCCAGGGTCTCATGTACAGCATTTACCTGGTGCGCTACCGGAGTGGTTCCTGAGCCGGGCTGTAGGCCGGCTGCAGCGTGGGCAGCTGTTTTCTTTTCAGCCATACTCTTATTCTCCCCTAGCAAGATGAACTTAAGCTGAGAATGGGGTCACAGTTTCATAACGATTTCCCCCCTCCCCTAGCCCAAACTAAGGTACGGTAGAAGCTAAGAGCTCCCTAGCCCAGAGGGCAGGGGGCACCCAGTGATGAAAGAGGTAAAACCATGGCCAGCGAATCATCCTTTGACGTTGTCTCAAAGGTAGACAAGCAAGAAGTATCCAACGCCCTCAACCAGGCTCAGAAGGAGGTCTCCCAGCGCTACGACTTTAGGGGAGTTGGGGCAGAGATTGACTACTCAGGGGAGAAAATCCTCATTAAGGCCAACTCCCAGGAGCGGGCCCTAGCCGTCCTAGATGTATTCCAGTCCAAGCTGGTCAAGCGGGGCATCTCCCTGAAGTCCCTAGACTCTGGTGAACCCTACCCTTCAGGTAAGGAGTACCGGATTGAGTCCTCCATCAAGGAGGGAATCGCCCAGGACCAGGCCAAGAAAATCTCTAAGCTAATCCGCGAAGAGGGCCCCAAGGGCGTCAAGGCCAACATTCAGGGCGATGAGCTACGGGTCTCTTCTAAGTCCCGTGATGACCTTCAAGAGGTTATTGCCCTGCTGAAGGGGGCCGACCTAGAGGTAGACCTTCAGTTCGTTAACTACCGCTAAGGCCTTACTCAGAAGGCCGCCGCCCACCCCTAGAGCTGGCCCATCTGACGGGCCATAGCTTCTAGCCGGGCAATCCGGTCAGCCATGGGTGGGTGGCTGGCCATAAGATTTTTAACAGCCCCAGGACCCCTAAAGGGGTTGGCAATCATCAAAGAGGCAGTCCCAGCCGCCTGACTCTGATTAGCTGGCAGGGGGTAACGGCTAATGCCGCCTTCTAGGGCGTGAAGGGCTGAGGCTAGGGCCAGGGGGTCACCGGTTAGGCGGGCCCCGTCCTGGTCTGCATCGTATTCACGGGTTCGACTCAGGGCCATCTGCATGAACCCAGAGACCAGGGGGGCCACGAAGGCTAGAAGGAGGGTAAAGAGGCCCCCGCCCCGGTTCTCTTCAGAGTTGCTTCCCCCCAGCAGGAAGCTAAAGCTCAAGGCCTGGGAAATAGTGCCAATGACGGCAGCTAGGGCTGAGGCAATAGAGCCGGTGAGGATATCCCGGTTATAGACGTGCATCAGCTCATGGCCCAGCACTCCCCGCATCTGCCGCTCATCAAGGAGTTGCAGGATTCCCTCAGTGCAGCAGACAGCCGCATTCTGGGGATTACGGCCGGTTGCGAAGGCGTTGGGGGTGGGGCTGGGGGCAACATAGAGCCGGGGCATGGGCTGCTGGGCCTTAGCTGAGAGCTCTTCAACGATGGCGTAAAGACCAGGGACCTCTTCCCGGCTCACCGGGTAGGCCTTCATAGACCGAAGGGCGATCTTATCTGAGTTCCAGTAGGTATAGGCTACTGTTCCCACCCCGACCAGGCCCATGAGCAGAATCCAGATTCCGCTCCGGGTCATAGCTGCCAGGCCTGCCCCAATGAGCAGGAGGAAACCAACCATAGACCCTAGCAGCAGGGCTGTTTTCAGACCGTTGTGATGATGCACGTACCTCAACCACCAATATTTTTGTCTCAGGGCTCAGGGCTTTGAGCCAGAACCCTCTGTCTAGTAGCAGGTCATCCGGTAGATAGGACCAATCCCGAAGTAGCTTTCTAGCAGGTAGTAAGCGTAGGGGGAGTCCACGATGACCTGAGGGATGTAAGTTCCAAACCCTTCAAAGCCCTCTTCTGACTGGTAGGTCAGGATGCACATCAGGTTACCCTCAGCCTGAAAGCCAATCTGATCCCAGGGAACCTGGGCCATGAACTCATAGTATTCGGGGCTGCCCACCCAGTCCTTAGGGTCAGGGGTAGCTGGAGGAGTCGGATTAGTAGACTCCTCAACGGGCTCGCTGGGGCTGGGCTCAGGGCTAGGCTCAGTAGAATCACTGGGCTCGGGGCTAGGCTCAGTAGGATCAGTGGGCTCAGCAGAATCACTGGGCTCGGGGCTAGGCAGAGCCGGGTCAGTGGGCTCAACTGAGGGATCAGCTGGATCAGTGGACTCTGTCGGTTCAGGCTCAGGTGAGGGATCTACCGGGTCTGGGCTGGGCGAATCTGGGTTCGGCACAGTGGGGTCAGTGGAGGGGTCACTGGGCTCAACCGTTGGCTCTGGGCTGGGCTCAACCGTTGGCTCTGGGCTGGGCTCATCCGTCGGGTCTGGGCTGGGCTCAGGTGAAGGAGCAGTTGGGTCCAGGCTGGGCTCCAGCGGAGCCGGCTCGCTCGGATCGCTGCTGGGAGTCACCGGATCAAGAATAACCGGGTCAGATGGGTCAGCATCAGGCAGTAGGGGGGCCTGGGTTGAAGGCTGGGGATCTGGCTGGACTGAAGCATCAGAAGAGCTCTGGGTTGCCAAGGCCAAGAGGCTGGGCTGAGCCGGAGCAGGAGGGTTAGAGGCCTCTTCAGCCACCTGGCTCACCAGGTCCTGAACAGTTTCAGCCAGGGCTGGAAGAACATCCACCAGAAGGGGCAGCTGGCTATCAGCTACCGGCTGAGCATCAGCATTAGCTACCGCCCCCAAATCAACGTCTGCACTACCGCTGACAGGTGCCAATACCTCACGGAAGGTATCAGCAGAAAGGCCAGTAGCAGCTGGCTGAGGGGCATCAACAAGGGCATCTGTTACCGCTTCTTGAAGCGGGGCTGAGGGGCTGGCGCTAGGGGCTTGCAGCTGAGAGTCGGCGCTAATCACAGCAGAGCCGGATTGATTGTTATTCACCAGGGCCAGGCCACCGGCCACGGCCCCAACAGCTGTTACTACCGCAGCAGCCCCAGCCAAGGCCTGACTGCCGGGATTCCAGCGGCCTACAGAACGTACCCCCGCAAAGAGCCCCCCGCCACTGGCTGCCCCTGTAGCTGCCGCCCCGCCCAGGGCAGCGCCACCGGTCAGGAAGGGCAGCAGAACCTTAGAGCTGTCGGTTACAAGTGGGGTCAGGCCGGCCAAAACCGGGAAAACCCAAATCCGCATAGCCTTGTTGATACCTGCTAGGGTCAGGTACTCGGCGGTGCAGTGGGAGCAAACTGATAGGTGGGTTCGCAGAGCTTCGCTACGCTTCTTGGTCAAAGATCCGCGCACCATAGAGCTCAGGTGGGGTGAATACTGGGCACATTCTGGGGTCTTAGGAGTAGCCTGGTGGGCCCTCAAAAAGCCCTCACGGAGGCTTTCCCGGGCCCGGGTAGCTAGGGCTGAGACAGCATTAGCCGACAGGTTCATGGTCAGGGCCACTTCCCGGGGCTTCTTATCCTCAACCTCAGTCATCCACAGAACGGTCTGCCAGCGTTCAGGCAGGCCGGTAAAGGCAGAGATGAGCTCGTCAGATTCATGCAGGCGCAGAACAGACTCATCCAGGGAACCCATAGCCTCAAGGTATTCAGTTTCACTGGGAGTTTCCCTCTGGGCGATCAGGCCCTGCTCAGCTGCCAGGTTAGCAATGGTAGTTGCCAGGTAGCCACCCATGAAGGCCCTGGGGCCCTTACCGTTCTTTAGGGCCTGGAGGACGCGAACAAAGGCCTCAGAGACGATGTCCTCTGAGAGGGTCGAATTTGAGGTATGCCGGTAGGCAATGGCACGGGCCATGGCCACGTAGCGCTCGTAGAGAATACCAAAGGAATCTAGCTGCCCGTCACGGACCTCCGAGAGCAGCTGCTCATCGGTAGGGCCGTTTTGGGGCGCCTGAGTGGTACTTTGTGTTTGCATAAGGTCCCTAGTAATCATGCGGTCTGCTCTGAGGTCTGAGCAGAGGGGCAGTTCCTTTCAGTCTATAGGCTCTGAACATTTTTTGTATCATACCTGCCTTAAATGACAAACCGCCTACCTAGCTGATTCCCTCAATCAGCCAGATAGGCGGTTTAGAGCTCTTGATCCTAGGGCTTGAGGTGCCCTAAATCATCTGCGCCAACACCCACGAACCGCGTTGGCACCCTGGGTCTTGCCCAGGTTGAGAGGTTTCTTATGAACTTATGATGTATGAGTGTGTTGTATGGAACTCCGCAGAGCCCGCGAACGGCCCTACGAGGTCTAAGCAGCGGAACGCAGAACCCGCGAACGGCTCTGAGTGCCAAGGATGGTGTCGGTATGCAGGGCCAGCTGGAGATTCCAGCACCAGTGACCCTGCACCCGGTAACACATCACAGTGTGTGGTTCCAGTAGTCGGGGCATGTTCCCCTAGACCCGACTGCTGGTCCCGTGGCGTCTGCACAATCCCCACGATCGGCAGACACCCTTTTTATTCCCTTGTTCCCACGAAGACTTCCCACAGACTTCGCGGAGTGGTTCTCCAAGGAGCTTGGGGGCTCCTGGGATTCCCTGACAGTTTTGCGCTGTCATAGATAAAGAGTCCCTGGGGCCCGTTTCATGACGCGAAAAGAGAAACTTTTTTAAGAAAATTTTTTCCAACCCTAGAGAACCACTTCTGACAAGGGGAAACTCTGAATTTCTGCCAGAAAAATTTCTACCCAAAGGGGCCTGAAAGCCAGGGAAGGCTAGCCTCAGCCGCCAGGAAGCTAGGGTTTATTGTGAGGAATTCAAAATAAGAGTATGATGGTGACATGATGTCAGCAAGGCTTACCTCAGCCCACCAGGCCAGCGCCCAAGACCACTGGACTGCCCAGCTACGAGCCCAGGGCCGCAGGGTCACCAAGCAGCGCCTAGCCGTCCTTCAGGCTGTTGAAGCCAACCCCCACTCCCCTGTCGAAACGATTGTTACAGCCGTCCGCCAGGAGCTACCTGACATCAGTATCCAATCGGTCTATGTGGTCCTCTCAGACCTGACCGATATTGACATGATTAGAAAGTTTGAGCCCCCAGGCTCAGCTGGGGTCTACGAAACAAGAACAGGGGACAACCACCACCACGCCTACTGCATTCGCTGCGGTTCAATCCAAGACGTGGACTGCGCCATTGGCCCAGCCCCCTGCCTAACCCCCCAAAACTTCCACGGAATGGCAATTATCAGTGCAGACGTCCTCTACCGGGGCATTTGTGCCAGCTGCCAAAACCCGGAGGAACAAGAAATGGCCCTAACCCAGCCGGTAGCCGCCGACGCCCCTACCCCGGGCTAGAGCCTCTGCCAGCCTGGCAGCTAGCAGAAACCAACCCACCTAAGAAAAGTAGGAAGAAATGACCAACCCCATCAAACCCGGTTCATTTACCACCACTGCCCAGGGAGCCCCCGTTGCCTCAGATAACGACTCCCTGACCGTAGGCCAGGACGGACCTATCGTTCTGCACGATGCCTACACCGTTGAAAAGCTCGCCCAGTTCAACCGCGAACGTGTTCCTGAGCGTGTTGTCCACGCTAAGGGAACCGGCGCCTTCGGTGTCTTTGAAACCACTGAAGATGTCTCCCAGTACACCCGGGCAGCCCTCTTCCAGCCCGGTGTTTCTACCGACCTGGTTATCCGCTTCTCCACCGTTGCCGGTGAACAGGGTTCACCCGATACCTGGCGTGACCCCCGCGGCTTTGCCATCAAATTCTACACCACCGAAGGCAACTACGACCTGGTAGGAAACAACACCCCCGTCTTCTTCATCCGCGATGCCATCAAGTTCCCTGACTTCATCCACTCCCAGAAGCGCCTGCCCGGCAGCGGCCTGCGGGATAACGATATGCAGTGGGACTTCTGGAGCCTGCGCACCGAATCAGCCCACCAGGTTACCTGGCTGATGGGTGACCGGGGTATCCCCGCCACCTTGCGGCACATGGACGGCTTTGGCTCCCACACCTACCAGTGGATCAACGCTGAAGGCGAGCGCTTCTGGGTCAAGTACCACTTCAAGACCGA
>JAXDRN010000045.1:0-7002 GCA_034090985.1 Rothia sp. (in: high G+C Gram-positive bacteria)
AGCCCTGGCGCTGCTTGTGGCGCGGGTTTTCGCAGATCACCATGACCACACCGTGACGGCGGATCACTTTGCACTTGTCGCAGATCGGCTTAACGCTCGGCTTGACCTTCATCGCATTCCTTTGCGTTGATGTTTCAGCTAATGCTTTGGACGGGCGGGGTAAGAGGTTCTGTGTCCGGCTAGCCGGTGGGAGAACTATTTACCCCTTTTACACGGTTTAAACGCCGCTGGTAGGCGACGTTTAGGTTCGTGTTTACTTGTAGCGGTAGACGATACGACCGCGTGAGAGGTCGTAGGGGCTGAGCTCGACTACTACTCGGTCCTCAGGCAGGATTCGAATGTAGTGCTGACGCATCTTGCCTGAGATGTGGGCAAGTACCTTGTGTCCGTTGTCTAGCTCAACGCGGAATGATGCGTTGGGCAGTGCTTCGACCACGGTACCTTCAATCTCGATGACGCCGTCTTTCTTGGCCATATCCTCCGCTTTACGTTCGTGCTCCCAAGTTCTTTTGGGCGCAGTTGGTAGTTTTAGTCTGTTTAGCTTCTTGGCTGTTGGGGCTTTGAGGCTACGTCTTGGACGTATGGTACAGACAACCAACTACCTAATATACGGCATGTGGGGCGGAATGTTAATGCTTTTTGCAAAACATAGCGAGCTTCACATTATTTTTTGCCGAAGTCGCTGCCGCAGGCCAGCCCCTCCCCCCTAGTCTTCTTTGGCAGCTAGCTGGCCACAGGACGAAGGCAAAAATTCCGAGCTAGCGAGGAAACAAATTTTTGCCGAAGTCGCTGCCGCAGGCCAGCCCCTCCCCCTTAGTCTTCCTTGGCCGCTAACTGGCCGCAGGCACCGTCAATGTCACTACCGCGGGTATCGCGAACGGTGGTGGGAATTCCGTGGGCTCGCAGGCGTTCTACGAAGTTCTGTTCTACCCCCTTGCGGGAGGCGGTCCACTTGGAGCCGGGGGTGGGGTTCAGGGGGATGGGGTTGACGTGTACCCAGCCGCGTCCACGCTGGGCTAGTTTCTTACCCAGCAGGTCTGCCCGCCAGCCCTGGTCGTTGATGTCACGGATGAGGGCGTATTCGATTGAGATTCGGCGGCCGGTGGTCCGGTAGTAGTCGTAGGCGGCGTCGAGGGTTTCGTCAACCTTCCAGCGCTGGTTGATGGGGATCAGTTCGTCGCGTAGTTCGTCGTCGGGGGCGTGCAGGGAGAGGGCTAGGGTGATGGGGAGTTTTTCTAGCTCGAATTTGCGAATGCCGGGGACTAGGCCAACGGTGGACATGGTGATGCCGCGGGCTGAGATACCGAGCCCTTCGGGGGCGGGGTCGATCAGGCGGTGGACGGCGCCCATGGTGGCCTTGTAGTTGGCTAGGGCTTCGCCCATGCCCATGAAGACGATGTTTGAGACCCGTAGGGGCCGGGTGTCTTCGGCGCCGCCTTCGGCCTGTTCAAGGCCTTTCATTTCTTTGAGGTAGCGGGCACCGGCAATGACCTGTTCTACGATTTCTGCGGTGGAGAGGTTACGGGTCAGGCCCTGCTGGCCGGTGGCGCAGAAGGGGCAGTTCATGCCGCAGCCGGCCTGGGATGAGATGCACATGGTGACCCGGTTTTCGTAGCGCATGATGACTGATTCAACCAGGGCCCCGTCAAAGAGGCGGTGGACGACTTTGAGGGTGTCTCCCCCATCGGCTTCTAGGGTGCGGACGGTGGTCAGCAGCTGGGGCATGGCGTCGGCTACCATTTTTTCCCGTTCTGCTGCCGGCAGGTCGGTCATTTCTGCCGGGTCGGTGACCAGGCGTTCGAAGTAGTGCTTTGAGAGCTGGGCGGCCCGGAAGGGCTTGTAGCCGAGTTCTTCCAGGAAGGCCCGGCGGCCGGCCATGTCGAAGTCTGCGATGTGGCGGGGGGGCTTGCCGCGGCGGGGGGCTTTGAGGATGATTTGGCCGGGTTCAGGCCGGGCGCTGGAGATTTCCAGGGGGACGCTGGTGGTTTCGGTCATGGTGGCTGCTTTCGGTCTGATGCTGGGCAGGGGTTCTTGACGAGCTACTGGGGCGGGGTCTGGCTTTTAGGCGGGGATGGGCTTGACGGTAACACCGAGCTTGGAGAGTTCTGAGGCTCCCCCATCTTCTGCGGTGAGCACCCAGATCCCTTCAGAGTGGACGCAAACGGAGTGTTCCCACTGGCAGGCGTCTGCCCCATCGACAGTTTTGATGGTCCAGCCGTCATCAAGGGTCAGGGTTTCAATTCCGCCGGTGACCAGCATGGGTTCAATGGCTAGGGCCATGCCCTTCTTGATGCGGGGGCCTAGATCGCGGGCAGCATAGTTGAGGACGTCGGGGGCCATGTGCATAGAGGTGCCGATGCCGTGGCCCACGAAGTCTTCAATGATGCCGTACTTGTCGCCGGTTTCCTGACGGACGAAGTTTTCAATGGCGAAGCCGATTTCGCCTACTTTTTTGGCGCTGGCTAGGGCTGCAATCCCCTGCCAGAGGGCGGCGCGGGTGATTTCGGAAAGTTCCCTGCGCTCTTCTGAGACCTGGCCGATCAGGGCGGTGCGGGCTGAGTCGCCGTGCCAGGTGACGCCCCGTTCGTCCTTGACGGTGGCCCCGCCGTCGATGGAGATCATGTCTCCTTCCTGGAGGATGCGGCTACCGGGGATACCGTGGACAACTTCGTCGTTGACCGAGGTGCAGATGGTTGCCGGGTAGTCGTAGTAGCCTAGGAAGTTCGATTCTGCCCCTTCTTGGGCTAGAACCTTGCGGAAGACCTGATCGAGTTCGGTGGTGCTGGTGCCGGGGCGGGCTGCTGCTACTGTTGCGTCGAGGGCCCGGGAGGTGATGACTCCGGCTCGGGCCATATGGGCTAGTTGGCGGTCAGTTTTGTACTCAATTCGGCGCATGGTCTTCTTTCGCTGCTTGCTTGTTCTTCTGCTGTGGCTAAACTACATTAGTCTGCCTTAAAGGAAGGTGCCCCCGCAATGACCGGGGGCACCTTCTTGTCTTTGCCTTTTACTGGAGGGCTTCCATGATGCGGCTGGTGACCTCATCAATGTCGCCTAGGCCGTTGATTTCTGCAACCAGCTTGCGCTCCTTGTAGAGGGCAATCAGGGGTGCAGTTTCTTCCTGGTAGACCTTCAGGCGGTGGCGGATGACCTCTTCGTTGTCATCTGAGCGGCCTTCCTTGGCGGCCCGGGCTAGGAGGCGTTCTACTAGTTCGTCTGAGTCAGCCACGAGCAGGAGGACCTGGTCAATCTGCTGGCCCATATCAGAGAGGATCTGGTCCAGTTCGGCCACCTGGGCGGTGTTGCGGGGGTAGCCATCGAGTAGGAAGCCCTGGGCGGTGTCCTGCTCAGCTAGGCGGGAGCGGACCATCCGGTTGGTGACGGAGTCAGGGACCAGGTTGCCTGAGTCGATGTAGGACTTAGCTTCCTTGCCGAGTTCGGTTTCTTCCTTGATGTTCTTGCGGAAGATGTCACCGGTGGAGATGGCGGGGATGCTGAGCTTTTCAGCGATTCGGACGGCCTGGGTGCCTTTGCCAGCACCGGGGGGGCCAATGATGAGCAGACGGTTCATCGGAGTAACCCTTCGTAGTTGCGTTGTTGGAGCTGGGCGTCGATCTGCTTGATGGTATCAAGTCCGACGCCGATAACGATCAGCAGTGAGGCACCGCCGAGCGGGAAATTCTGGTTGGCGTCAAAGAGAACGAAGGCAATCAGGGGCAGCAGGGCCAGGATGCCTACGTAGAGGGCGCCAGGGAGGGTGATTCGGTTCAGGACGTAGCTGAGGTATTCCTGGGTGGGGCGGCCGGCCCTAACTCCGGGAATGAATCCCCCGTATTTTTTCATGTTGCCAGCTACTTCTTCGGTGTTGAAGGTGATAGAGACGTAGAAGTAGGCAAAGCCAATGATCATGAAGAAGTAGAGGGCCATGTAGAGGGGGCTGTCACCTGTGACCAGGTGGGCGTTGACCCAGTTGACCCAGGCAGGCGGAGCTGAACCGTCTGAGGGGGTGTTGAAGTTTGCTAGAAGGCCGGGGACCATGAGCAGGGAGGAGGCGAAGATGATGGGGATAACGCCGGCCATGTTGACCTTCAGGGGGATGTAGGTGGTGCTTCCACCGATGGTGCGTCGGCCAATCATCCGCTTAGCGTACTGAACGGGGATCCGCCGCTGGGACTGTTCAACGAAGACCACGCCGACCATGACGGCCAGGGCTACTGCGATAACAGCAGAGAAGATTCCCCAGCCCTGGGTTTCTAGGATGGCCCCGAAGGAGGCAGGGAAGGCGGAGGCAATAGAGGTGAAGATCAGCAGGGACATGCCATTGCCAACACCCTTTTCGGTGATTTGTTCACCGAGCCACATAACAACACCGGTTCCTGCGGTCAGGGCGGTGATGATGAGCAGAATGTTAGCTATGGATTCGTCAGGGATGATGGGCAGGGTGCAGCCTTGAAGGAGCAGGCCTGACCTGGCTAGGGAGACGATTGTTGTGGCGTTGAGCAGGGCTAGGAGGATGGTCAGGTAGCGGGTGTACTGGGTGAGTTTGGTCTGCCCCTGGGCCCCTTCCTCGTGGAGCTGCTGGAAGCGGGGTATGACCACGCGTAGTAGCTGCACAATGATGCTGGCAGTAATGTAGGGCATTACACCGAGGGCGAATATCGAGAGCTGGAGCAGGGCGCCACCGCTAAAGAGGTTAATCATGTCGTAGATTCCGCCGCCGGCGGCTACGTTAGATAGGCACTGCTGGACGTTGCCGTAGGATACACCGGGGGCGGGAATGAAAACGCCGATCCGGTAGATCACGATAATACCCAGGGTGAACAGCAGCTTGTTGCGCAGGTCGGGCGTCTTGAAGGCCCGTCCGAAGGCGGTCAGCACATGTCCTCCTGTGAGAAAAGGTTCGAGTTGCCCCGCTCTTCCGGGATTTTTCCGGGCTGGGGGCGATTACACAATCTCCTCCAGTCTATCTTGTTCTTTGGATTCTGTCCTTTTCTTTTCTGCGCTGAGAGTGATACTCCTAGTCTCCTTGCAGGCTTCTATGAGGCCTTCTGTTCTCTGGGCTGGGTGTAAGAAAAGGAGGGCCCCCACCTTCCGGTGGGGACCCTCCTTGGGCTAGTCAGTGACTACTTGATAGTTACTGAGCCGCCAGCTGCTTCAATCTTAGCCTTAGCTGATTCGGATACCTTATCAACGGTAACCTGGTAAGCTGCTGAGATTTCGCCGGTGCCAAGAACCTTGACCAGTTCGTTCTTGCGAACTGCGCCAGCTGCAACCAGGGCTTCGACGGTGATTTCGCCGCCCTGGGGGAAGAGCTCTGCAATCCGGTCCAGGTTAACAACCTGGTACTCGGTGCGGAAGGGGTTCTTGAAGCCGCGGAGCTTGGGAAGGCGCATGTGCAGCGGAAGCTGGCCACCTTCAAAGCCTGCGCGGACCTGGTAGCGGGCCTTGGTGCCCTTGGTACCGCGACCTGCGGTCTTACCCTTGGAGCCTTCACCGCGGCCTACGCGGGTCTTGGCCTTGTGGGCACCCGGTGCCGGGCGCAGGTCAT
Source organism: Rothia sp. (in: high G+C Gram-positive bacteria) (assembly GCA_034090985.1). GTDB lineage: Bacteria > Actinomycetota > Actinomycetes > Actinomycetales > Micrococcaceae > Rothia. The sequence goes on from JAXDRN010000045.1 coordinate 5,546, forward strand.
GAATCTTAATAGCGTCGTTCATTCTTACTTGACCTCCTCAACCTGAACCAGGTGAGCTACGGTGTTGACCATTCCGCAGGTGACGGGGTCAGCAGTGCGGACTACCTTGTTACCGGGGCGCTTAAGGCCGAGGGAACGAAGGGTCTCACGCATGTTCTGCTTTTCGCCAACGTAGGACTTGATCTGGGTGATTTCCAGCTTTGCGTCGCTGGGCTGAATACGCTTACCGGTCATTACGCACCTGCCTTTTCAGACTTAGCGCCACGCAGGAAGGCGGGGATAACCTCGTCCTGGGGCAGACCACGGCGGGCAGCAACTGCTACGGGCTCTTCGAGCTGACGCAGGGCCTCGATGGTCGCGTGGACAATGTTGATCTGGTTGGATGAACCGAGTGACTTGGAGAGCACATCGTGGATGCCTGCTGCTTCAAGTACGGCACGGACGGGACCACCAGCGATAACACCGGTACCAGCGGTTGCAGGACGGAGCATAACTACACCAGCAGCTGCTTCACCCTGAACACGGTGGGGAATGGTGCGGCCTTCAACGCGGGGAACGCGGAAGAAGTTCTTCTTAGCTTCTTCAACGCCCTTGGAGATGGCTGCAGGAACTTCCTTAGCCTTACCGTAGCCGACGCCAACCATACCGTTACCGTCACCGACGACGACGAGTGCGGTGAAGCTGAAGCGACGACCACCCTTGACGACCTTGGAGACGCGGTTGATGGTGACAACGCGCTCGATGAACTTGTCCTTCTCTTCTTCGCGACCGCGGTTGTTGCGGCGCTCACCGCGGTTGCCGCGGCGTTCGCCACGCTCGTTGCGGCGGGCTTCGCGCTTTTCGGAGGTTTCAGCGGTAGCTTCTGCGGTTGCTTCAGTCACCTGAGTTTCCTTTTCGTTTACAGTCTGCTCGCTCATTAGAGTGCCAGACCTCCTTCGCGTGCGCCTTCTGCAACTGCTGCGACACGGCCGTGGTACTTGTTACCACCGCGGTCGAAAACAACTGCTTCGATGCCTGCTGCCTTGGCACGCTCGGCGACGAGTTCGCCGACGCGCTTTGCCTTAGCAGTCTTGTCCAGCTCTGCTGCGCGCAGGTCTGCTTCCATGGTGGAAGCTGATGCCAGGGTCAGACCCTTGGTGTCATCGATGACCTGAACGAACATGTGACGAGCTGAGCGGGTGACGGACAGGCGGGGGCGTGCTGCGGTGCCTGAAACGTACTTGCGGACGCGTGCGTGACGGCGTGCGCGCTGTGCTGACTTAGTCTTTACAGCCATTGTTACTTACCAGCCTTTCCGACCTTGCGACGGATCTGCTCGCCTTCGTAGCGAACACCCTTACCCTTGTAGGGATCGGGCTTGCGCAGACCGCGGATGTTAGCGGCTACCTGGCCTACCTGCTGCTTGCTGATACCGGAAACGGTCAGCTTGTTAGCGCCCTCAACAGCGAAGCTGATAC
>JAXDRN010000046.1:0-47641 GCA_034090985.1 Rothia sp. (in: high G+C Gram-positive bacteria)
CTGCAGCACATAGCCGGTCATAGACCGCTTACCCAGGGCGATAAGGGGTCGAAGCGGGGCAGGGACGGGAGCACCGGCGTCCACACGCTCCTGAACCCCGGCAAGTGCCAGCGCAAGCAGGGCAATAAAGCCCGGGCCACCCAGCACGCCCAGGGTCATGGTGAGCACCCCGAAAACGCCGGTATGCAGCAGACCCAAGGCCTCAAGCCCAGCGGGGATGCCGGTGCCCAGGGCAGCCACCAGGCCCACCCCGGCCAGCCAGACCAGTACCCGGCGGTGACGCGCGGGCTCAGCCAGCACGCCCTCTCGCGCCAGCACAAACCCCAGCAACATCAGGGGGAGCAGCATGAAAGCCTGCAGGGGCACACCGAGGAAGCTGCCCAGCAGCACAATCAGGCCGTTGAGCAGTACCGACCAGTAGCTTGTGACCTGCAACAAATCACCGCTGCCGCCGCTCAGTAGCTCCTGGAGCTGGCCAGAGCCCAGCACCGCCTGAAGCAGGAGCACCCCGGCCAGGGCCACCAGGTTGGTCACGGCAAAGAGCGTTCCAGCGATCCAGAGTAGGACCTTGGTGCGCACCGCAATCAGGCAGGCCATAAACAGGCCAATCAGACCATAGGCCAGCATAATGTCGCCCCAGAAGAGAAAGACCATGTGCAGGGCGCCAAAGATCGCCAACATACCGTAGCGGCGGGCGATCACCCCGCGGGCCTTCGGTAGGGGGTAACCACGCCGGTAGAGGCTGGCGGCAATCAGCCCCACCCCAAAGCCCAGCAGGGTCGAGAACATGGGGAAGCCGCGGGCATGCACAAAGGAGGTGGCAAACATGATGGTCAGCTTGTCCCAGAAGCTGCCATCTACCACCCGGCCCGTCATCGAGGCCGGGCCGCCCGCAAAGAGCACCCAGGCTGTAGCTACGTTGGCTACCGCAATACCCCAGAGCATGAGCCCGCGGGCAACGTCGGGCACCAGCATACGCGAGCGGGCAGACGCCACCGGGGCTTGCGAGACGGAAGACTGTGAGGGCTGAGCCTGTGGCTGTTGTCGATGAGAGGGCTGGTTAGGGTGCTCCATTGCTACCTTTCGTGTGTGGGTACCTACTTCTACCCTAGAGAAAACGAGTGGGTGGCGCATCCGCCGGATGGGTGAAAAGAGACCCTCAACAGTGAAAACAACTTAAACACCAATGGCGAGACCCCCATACTGGTCTCGCCATTGTAGGTGAAAATCAGGTTCAGCATTACCCGATTTTCGAAGCACACACACATTCGCTTCTTGCAGCTCTAGAAGCTGTTACCTCTATATAACAGCATTAGGCTTGTATTGGGTTTGAAGTTACCTGTGAGCAAGCTGGGTATTTTGGCCGCCTCTTCCCTCACCCCCTCCCCTAGGCCAGGGAGCCAACCAAAAAAAGCCAAAGAACAGGGTTAGCCAGCAGGGAGAGAGCCAGAATCCCAGCAAACCCCCCAGTATGCCGCTTAAAGCGTAGAAGGCCCACCAGGGCCACAATAAAGGCCAAGCTAGAGGTAATGACCGATAAGGCCATAAACCCTAAGAAGGTAGCTAAAACAGTAGCAGGGGAGCCCACATTGATTAGGAAGGCCAAAAGCAGGGCCACAATAGAAAGAGCCTCTATACCCCCGGCTACCAGGAGGGTTTGAGTGCTCTGGGGGCGGCGGGATCTAGAGGGCTGTGAAAGAGAATCCATGCCCTCTAGCATGCCAGAGGAGCCCGCCCAGAGCCAAGCAGGCAGATAGAAGAAGGCCCCGCTATCTACTAGCGGGGCCTTCTCTTAGGCTGTAGCCTGAGTACTCAGTCTTTAGCAGAATTACTCGGCAACAACGTCCAGCTCAACGTGAGCTACAACGTCTTCGTGCAGACGCACAGAAACGGTGTAAACGCCAGTCCGCTTGATAGCAGAACCGAGGTTAATAGCTCGCTTGTCGATTGAACCTGCACCTGAAGCCTCAATGGCGTCAGCAACGTGCTCAGCCTTGACGGTGCCGAAGAGGCGGCCGTCAGCGCCAGCCTTGTGGGCTACAACAACGGGCTTAGCTGCCAGAGCAGCTGCAGTTGCCTTTGCCTCTTCCAGGTTAGCCTTGGCACGGGCAGCACGGGCTGCGCGGATGGACTCAACCTGCTTTTCGCCGCCTACAGTCCAGGTGACTGCAAAGCCGCGGGGCAGCAGGTAGTTACGGGCGTAGCCGTCCTTGACGGTTACAACATCGCCAGCGGCACCGAGGCCGGTGACTTCCTGAGTAAGAATAATCTTAGCCATCTTCTTCTACTCTCCTTCTCTCTTTAGCGGCCAGCGCCTGAGTAGGGCAGCAGGGCAACTTCGCGGGCGTTCTTGATTGCCTGAGCGATCTTGCGCTGTTCCTGAACGGTAACGCCGGTAACGCGACGGGCACGGATCTTGCCGCGATCGGAGATGAACTTACGCAGAAGTGCGACGTCCTTGTAGTCGATTACGGTAACGTCAGCAGCCTTGAGGGGGTTCTGCTTGGGTTTGGGCTTGCGGATTTCAGCCTTAGCCATCGTGGTGCTCCTTTTTCTGGTGGGAGCCCGCGGGGTCAGCCGCGGGATGGATGAATATTTTGTCTTGGTGTAAAGAAGGCGAACCTAGGTTCCCCTCCTAGCTGGCAGGCAGCTACCTGCCCTCTAGTTTTTAGAAGGGGGGTTCGTCGTCTGCCCCTGCACCCCAGTCGTAGTTACCACCAGACTGCTGACCCCAAGGATCAGCGGCAGGGGCAGCAGGAGCTGGGGCCGCCGGAGCGGCAGGGGCTGCGGGAGCCTGGTTGAAAGCAGGCTGGGCAGGGGCAGCAGGGTAGGCCTGCTGCTGGGGCTGACCGTAGCCAGCATTGAATCCACCCTGGGCCGGAGCCTGGGCAAAACCACCCTGCTGATTGCCGTAACTGTTAAAGCCCTGGTCGCCGCCGAAGCTACCGCCGGAGCGCTGGTTACGGGTCACATTGGCAGAAGCGTAACGGAGTGAGGGACCGATCTCGTCGATCTCTAGTTCCATGACGCTACGACGTTCGCCTTCTTTGGTTTCATACGAACGGGACTTCAGTCGGCCCTGGGCAATAACGCGCATCCCCTTCTTCAGGGTTTCAGCAGCATTTTCTGCTGCCTCACGCCAAACGTTAGCCCGCAGGAAGAGGGTCTCCCCTTCCTTCCATTCACCAGATGCCCGGTCAAAGTTGCGGGGGGTTGATGCAATCGTAAAGTTCGCTACCGCCGCCCCATTGGGGGTGAAGCGGAGCTCAGGATCGCCAGTCAGGTTACCGACAACGGTAATGACAGTATCGCCAGCCATATGATGCCTCCAGTCGTAGAAATAGAGTAAGTATTTGAAGTTTTACACGGGGGGCTGACACTTTAGGTCAGATCACCCGGTTCAAACATTTACTTGGAGGAGATCTGCTGATCTTCCGGGCGGATGATCTTGGTGCGCATAACGGACTCGTTCAGGTTCAGAACGCGGTCCAGTTCAGCAGCAGTCTCGGGGGTTGAGGTGAAGTTAACGACGGCGTAGATACCTTCGCTCTTCTTCTGGATCTCGTAAGCGAGCTTACGGCGACCCCAGATGTCTACCTTTTCAATGGTTCCCTGGTCCTTGGTAACAATTTCCAGGAACTTGTTGAGGGTGGGCTCTACAGCCTTGTCCTCAACCTCGGGATTGAGGATAACCATCAGTTCGTATGCACGCATGATTAAACCCCTCCTTTGGGCTAAGCGGCTATGGGATTTCCATAGCAGGAGATTACGTACTGTCAGGCTAGGCTCAGGTGTTGGCTGGGCACTAACACAGACTTGACCAACTCTACCGCAGAAGAGGTCTTTTGGGCAGGGTCTGCGGGCATTAAGCGGTGTTGTTCACAGCACCCCTGACCGGCAGGTGAGCTACCCTGAGTAGAACCGCAGCAAGAGGGCAGCAAGTTTTACTTCCCCTGGGACCTGACCAGATAGGGGTGAGAAGGCTAGAGCCTAGTAGCGGGGGCGGCTGAGCAGGGAGTTAAGGAAGCTAACCCGAACCGGAATGGTAAAGAGATCCCAGATCATCAGTAGCACCAAAGGAATATAGAAAACCCAGCCAATAAAGGGAATCAGGGCGGTCATGCCGGCAGCAATGAGGTTGCCCAGAATATAAAAGACCCCCATAAAGGGCTGGCGAAGGTAGAACTTGTGGGCCCCTAACCACCAGAGGAAGAAAAAGAGCAGGTAGGCCACCAGGGCAGATTTAGCCTGAACAATGTACACCGGCTGGCCCTGGGCAAAGGACCTGGCCCGGTGAGGTTCATTCAGAGGGATGGGCCTGTAATGCTGAGGCTGCTGGGACATGTTCTCCTATCCTGCTCCTTCAACTGCCCTAGAGAAGGGCAGCAAATTTTTCGAGGGTAGATTTGCTGGCAGCTTCACTGCTGATAGTGCGGCGAAGCTGCTCTTGGTTTTCTTCACCACCAAGGCCTACCCTGATATCAATCTGGCTTCCATCTGAGACTACCCTAGCCTTGATATAAAAACTGATAGTTTCTCGTTGGGCTTGACCGTCAGCCATATAGGTCACCTCAAACTGAGCTGGGGCAGGTTCGGCAGCCTTCCAGGCACCCGGCTGATCCAGGTCAGAGATGAGGTAGAAGGCTGGGCGGCTCTTGAGCTTCCAGACCACATTACTGACGCTGAGGGCAGGTTTCTTCTCTTCTAGGGCTGACTGGGGGCAGCCATCTACATCAAGACGGCGAGCGCTTTCGCAGCGCTCTAGCCAGGAGCTGATGAGGTTGTTGGTTTCCTTCCACATGCGGGGGGAGGGCCGCAGGTCAAGGGTGAGCTCTTGACTGGCTTGCCCCTGGCCGGGCAGGGCTGCGCTGATGGTGTGGTTAGCGTGTTTGAGGGTGTAGTAGGAGTTGCCCGGCAGGGTGAAGTTGTAGGTTCCAGGCAGGGTGGGAATAGTCCACTGGTAGCCGGTCTCTGTTTCTGTACGCCGGGTGGCGGGTAGGTTGAGAGGTTCTCCGTTGACCTGCACTCCAGCCAGGGCAACCGGTGCGGTCAGGGTCAGGTAGGACTGGGCCGGGATAGCCAGCTGCCAGCTGTCGTTATAGGGCCCGGTGCGGGCTACCTGGCTGAGGGGGAGGGTGAGCCGCTGCTCCTGCCCGTCGATGGTGGCAAGAAGATTGGCAGTGACCTGCCCGTTGGCGCCCCTCTCGGTGCCGGTAATGGTGTAGTTCTCTGGGCGGCCTTGGGCGGCACGGTAGATGGAGTTGGTCAGGTAGGTGTAGTTGAAGTTGCTGTAGGCCTCACGGTCAATACCGGTGATGTAGTCGCCGCGCTCAAGGGCGCTCATGTAACGGTCGACGCTGGCTTCGGGGGTGTGGGTGAGGGAGAGATAATTGCCAACAGCAGCCACCAGCGCCGCGATTAGGCTGACGAAGATGGTGGTCAAGGTGAGGCGGACGCGGACGGTGCGTGACACTGCATGTGCAAGCCACTGTTCGCCGTCTTTTTTCTTGCGCTCGACCATGGCTCTATCTTACGAGCTAAGAGCTTGACAGGGCAGGTACTGCTTCTCTTATTCAGCCTGTGAGATAGGTAAAGGGCCCCAGATTCTTTGGAGGGCATGGCCCTATACTGGGGTGTCATTCTTTTTGAAGAGATGCGCCTGGTAGGCCCCCTGCACCTTGAGTAGCCTCGCTAAGGTCTCACTAGTGAGGCTTATTCATAAGGGTAGGTGAAGCAGGCTCACAGCGAAGCTGCTGGCTCGGCGGCTGGCGTGAATCGCCTTGTGAGCGAAGCGAACCAGGCGAGAGGGTCGGCAGATGAAGCGAAGCGGGTGCGTCAGCACTCAAGAGCGAGCGGAATCACCTGAGCTTGCGAAGGTGTGAGCCTGCGGAACCCCTTATGAATAAGCTTCCAAGGTATTTACTGCTGAGGGCAGGTACTACCTTGGGGTTAGAAGGGGGCTTAGACGCCGTAGTACATCTCGTATTCCAGGGGGTGGGGGACTAACAGCAGGGGAGCGAGCTCGTTCTTGCGCTTGTAGTCGATCCAGGCCTGAATCAGGTCTTCGGTAAAGACATCGCCAGCTAGCAGGAAGTCGTGGTCGGCTTCCAGGGCTGCTAGGGCTTCTTCCAGGTTGGCAGGGGCCTTCTTGATGTCTGCTGCTTCTTCAGCAGGCAGCTCGTAGAGGTCCTTATCGATGGGGGCTGGGGGTTCGATCCGGTTGCGGATACCGTCCAGGCCGGCCATGAGCTGGGCTGCGAAGGCCAGGTAGGGGTTAGAGGAGGGGTCCGGTGCGCGGAACTCTAGGCGCTTAGCCTTGGGGTTGCTGCCGGTGATGGGGATACGGATACCGGCTGAGCGGTTGCCCTGGGAGTAGACCATGTTGATGGGCGCTTCGTAGCCGGGCACCAGGCGCTTGTAGGAGTTGACGGTGGGGTTGGTGAAGGCCAGGACGGATGAGGAGTGCTCAATCAGACCACCAATGTACCAGCGGGCAAGATCTGAGAGGCCGGCGTAGCCGCGCTCATCGTAGAAGAGGGGCTCACCATCCTGCCAGAGGGACTGGTGGCAGTGCATACCTGAGCCGTTATCACCAAAGACAGGCTTGGGCATGAAGGTAACGGTCTTGCCCCACTGGTCGGCGGTGTTCTTGATGACGTACTTGAACTTGAGCAGGTCGTCAGCGGCCTGGGTGAGGGTGGAGAACTTGTAGTTAATTTCGGCCTGGCCGGGGGCACCTACCTCGTGGTGGGAGCGCTCAACCTCAAGGCCTACCTCGTCAAGGGCTACGCACATAGCGTCGCGCAGATCAGCCTGCTTGTCGACCGGGGAAACGGGGAAGTAGCCGCCCTTGGTAGGGGTCTTGTTACCCAGGTTGCCGCCTTCTTCCTTGCGGCCGGAGTTCCAGGGGGCTTCATCGGAGTCGATCTTGAAGAAGACAGACTGGGGAGTAACCTCGTGCTGAACGTTCTCAAAGACAAAGAATTCAGCTTCAGAGGCGAAGAAGGCGGTATCTGCAATGCCGGTTGACTTCAGGTATTCTTCGGCCCGCTCTGCTACGCCGCGGGGGTCACGGTGGTAGGATTCACCGGTGCGGGGGTTGACGATGGAGCCGGTAACAACCAGGGTCTTTTCCAGGCGGAAGGGGTCTACATAGCAGCTGGTAACGTCAGGGATGAGCTGCATATCTGATTCTGCAATGCCCTGGAAGCCGCGAATAGAGGAGCCGTCGAACATCTGGCCTACGGTGAAGAAGTCTTCGTCGATAGCCTTGGCAGGCAGGTTGAAGTGCTGCTGGACGCCGGGCAGATCGCAGAAGCGGATATCGACGAACTTGATGTCTTCATTCTTGATGAAGTCCAGGACTTCCTGTGCGGTAGTGAACATGGTCGGTTGTTCTCCTTGATGTGTTTTTGCGACCTCTGGGTGCCCATGGCCTGGGTTCCCTGCTGTTACTGCAAGCCTAGGTGGCTTAGTTTGCCCTCAGGTGTCACTTATGTTTCACCCGTGTAACAGCCGGGGCGCGGGTTACGCTTCTTGCGGGCTATGGGGGGCCTTGGTGAAAAGGGGCCCTGCCTTCTATTTTAGGGCCTGCTACAGGTTTTATGGGGGAGGGTCAGGGAGTAAGGTTAGCTGTGTGGTTTCTAGAAAAGATTTAGGTTCATGGATTGAAGGGGCACCAACTGACCAGGATTACCCTGGTCAGCGCATGGGCAGGCCCCAGTCTGGTCGGGGCTCCTTGGCCCGCCCCTTTCGCCGGCTTCTGGCCTTCTGGCTGGACTGGCTTTTGATTGAGGGGATTTTTTATCTGCTAGCTCAGCTAGCTTTTCCTACCCTGGGCAGTGCTGTTCTTGATGTGGTTCAGCTCTTTTTCTTCTGGCTCTATATGGTTGCTGCTGTTGGTTTTATGGGCCATACGGTGGGCCATTTTGCCTTCGGTATGCAGGTTCAGAGCCTGGACGGCCGGCCAGCTGGCTGGTTGACGGCCCTGATCCGCCAGTCTATGGTAATGCTGGTTTTGCCGGTTCTTATTATGGACGCTGACCAGCGGGGCTTACATGACCGGGCCCGCCATACCCTTGTGGCCATGATTCGATAGGTGAAAGGCAGCATGACAGACCCTACCTCCCCCCAGCCAGATTCCAGCTTGGGGCCCCAGCCAGACGCTGAGCAGCTAGCTTCTGAAGCGGGCAAGCAGCAAAAGCCCTCAGATCCTGCCCTGCCCCGCTTCCTCACCCAGCCCCAGCGGCGGGATAAGGTTCTACTGGGCCTGCTGGCCCTGATGACGATGTATTCCATGGTGCTGATCCCCCTACGGCCCCAGCTGCTGGTCAATGCCCCCTGGGCCCTGACCCTTCTGAGCGGCTCAGGCCTGGGTCTGCTGATTACAGCAGCCCAGAATCAGGGGGCTACCTTACTCCTTGCCCTCCTGAGCCTGGCTGCAGCAGGCAGCCATATTAAGTTCATGCTTGTTTACTTCCTCATGGGTAAGTACTGGGGGCAGGACTTTATCAACTGGATGTTTGCCAGCCACACCCCCCTCTGGTGGCGTAAGCTAGAGGGCTTTATTGAGCGGAACTTGCTGCTGAGCCTGCTCCTTGGCTTTATACCCTTCTCGCCCATTCCGGCAACTATCCTGGTAGCCCTTGCCGGTATTCGAAAGATGAAGGGTTGGCTGCTGGGGGTTTATATCTACCTGCTGGCCCTGGCCAACAAGCTTTTTTACCTCTACCTGGGCCTGCGCTTTGGAGAGGGGATCCAGCCCACCCTAGAAACAATTGACCGCTACATGATGCAGATAACCCTTGCTCTGATTGCCTATGTCTTTGTTGTGAACTGGTGGAAAAACTCTAGGAAGAAAACTCACTAGTCTAGGAAGAAAGCCAATAGCTTCCCCGCAGCTAGGGGACATGAGAGAAAAAAGGGGGGCCCACTCAAGAAATCTTGAGTGGGCCCCCCTTTACTGAGCCCCCTTACTGGGCTTTGAGGCTTAGCGCATTCCCTTGCGGTCAGGGCGCATCCGCATAGGGTCGATTCCCTTAGGGATGGACTTAAGAATATTATTCTGCCGGCTAAGGGACTCAATCCGCTGGGAGACCTGGTGCATCTCTTGCTGGGTGAGCTGCTTGGGCAGCTTGTTCATGGTCTTGACCAGCTGCTTGAGCTCAACCTGCCCCTCTTCTGAGCCGGTGTTAATAACGTGAACCGGAACAGTTGAGAGGAACTTCTTGTACTTGAGCTTCTCCTGCTGAACAAGGCCGCCTACCCGGTGGCTTGGCCCTTCAGTGACCAGAACAATGCCGGGGCGGCCAATGGCGCGGAAGACAACGTCCTGGGCCTTATTGACAGCTACTGGCTGCTGCTCAAAGATCCAGCCCCGGCGCAGGGTAGAGAGGGCAGCTCCGGCCCGGCCAGGCTGATTCTCTAGCTGGGCAAAGGCTGCCCTTTCAGCCCGGCGGGAGAGAACCAGCACTGCAAAGAGCAGGCCTAGGGGAATACCGATGAGCAGGAAGGTAATCCAGTTCTTAAGGAGCAGGCCAAGGACCAGGAAGAGCAGGACGGTAGTGAAAAAGACCAGGGCAAGAATCCAGGGAATGTTAGGATCCTGCTCCTTGGTCATGGTGTAGACCTGTTTGAGCTGGGCGAACATGCCCGGGCCGCGCTTGGCGCGGCGCTCCTGGCGGGCCTTCTTCTTTTCTTCGCGGGTCTGTGCGCGGTTGCTGCCACTGGATTCAGCCACTGTGTGTCCTTCGGGAGTCGATTTTCGGGCCTGCGGGTACTCAAGGCGCCCTAACTTACCCATTCTATACGGCAAGCGCCCGCCGGTGAAAGCGGCAGGCGCCTGATCCTGCTAGGGCCTAGGTTCAGAAGCTAGGTTCAGAAGCTAGGCTCCGGCTGCAACGAGGCTGCTGGCCTCTTGAAGGGCAAAGCCTGAGTCGTCAATGTGGGCCAGGTGCTCAGGGATCTGGCGGCCCTGCTTCTTCATGGCCCGGGCCCAGAGCTTACCGGCCCGGTAGGAGGAACGAACCATAGGCCCAGCCATGACCCCAGAGAAACCAATCTCTTCAGCCATCTGAGAGAGCTCTAGGAACTCGGCAGGCTTAACCCAGCGTTCGATGGGGTGGAAGAGGGGGCCGGGGCGCAGGTACTGGGTCAGGGTAATCAGGTCACAGCCAGCATCATGCAAATCGCACAGGGCCTCGTAGACTTCCTCATTGGTTTCGCCCATGCCCAGAATCAGGTTGGACTTGGTAATGAGTCCTGCCTCCTTACCCTGGCTGATAACGTCCAAGGACCGCTCATAGCGGAAGGCGGGGCGGATCTGCCGGAAGATCCGGGGGACGGTTTCAAGGTTGTGGGCAAAGACTTCTGGCTGGGCATCAATGACCTGCTGAACGTCCTCTTCCTTGCCCTTGAAGTCAGGGATCAGGATTTCAACGCCGGTGTTGGGTGAAACCCGGTGGATCTGCCGAATGGTTTCTGCATAAATCCAGGCACCGCCGTCTTCAAGGTCGTCTCGGGCTACGCCGGTAACGGTGGCGTAGCGCAGGCCCATCTTTTTGACGTTGAGGGCAACCTTGAGCGGCTCGGTCCTATCCAGGGCTACCGGCTTGCCGGTATCAATCATGCAAAAGTCACAGCGGCGGGTACATTCTGAGCCACCGATCAGGTAGGTAGCTTCCCGATCTTCCCAGCATTCGTAAATATTGGGGCAGCCTGCTTCTTCACAGACCGTGTGCAGACCTGAACCGCGGGCCAGGTCAACCATTTCCTTATAGGCGGGGCCAACCTTGGCCTTGGTTTTAATCCAGGAGGGCTTTTTTTCAATGGGAACTTCTGCGTTACGGGCTTCGACGCGAAGTAGTTTGCGGCCTTCGGGTTGGGCGCTCATAGGGGTAGGTGCTCCTTTGGGTAAGGCAGGCTCTAAGCTGCTCTTCTACCGGCTAAGTGTTCTTCGAGTGGCTGACTGCTCAGAGGCGAGCTAGCTGGCCTGATCTGCTGGGTTTGCTGGCTGGTAGGGGGCGGCGAGCTGCTGGGCGTAGCGGCTAAGTTCTTCTTCTACCCGCTCAACAATATCCAGGGGGCTAATATTCCTGCCCAGCTGTTCGCTGATGCTAGTGACACCTGCGTCCGTGATTCCGCAGGGAATGAAGGAAGCGAAGGGGGCAGTGGGGTTATTGCAGTTGATGGAAAAGCCGTGCATGGTGGTGTTTTGGGCCACCCGGATCCCAATGGCTGCTATTTTCTTATCCTGAATCAGGGCCCCGTCCCCGGGAACCCAAACCCCAGACCTGCCCTCAATCCGCTGGCAGCTAATACCTAGGCTGCTGATCACATTAATGAGCACCTCTTCTAGAAGCCGCACATAGCGAACCACATCTATAGGTTCTGGCAGCTTGAGCAGGGGGTAGCCAACAAGCTGGCCAGGGCCGTGCCAGGTGAGCTTGCCGCCCCGGTCAACCTTGACCACTGGCACCTGCGAGTCGGTGGGGTATTCGTGATCTTCGGTCCGCTTGCCTGCGGTGATGACCTCCTGATGTTCCAGGAGTAGGACGGTGGGGGGCCGTAAGCCCTCGGCTACCTGCTGGTGGTAGCTGCGTTGAGTTTCAAGGGCCCTGCGGTAATCCACATAGTTGGGTTCTAGGCCCAGGCGTTCAAAGAGTAAAGCCATACCTTCTAGGGTAGTGCCTGAAGGCTTTCTAGGCCAAAGACTCTGGGGTAAAGGTCTAGAGGCAGGGGTTTGAATATGACAGACTGTTGCAGGCTGAGGCAGGGGGGTGAAACAGGCGCTGACAAGGGAAAAGTCTAGACCTGTGGATAACTTTTAAGGCCTGCTGGCGCACTAGTGTATTCCTAAAGCATGAGAAGCATTAATTCAGATCACCAGTTACAGACGGCAGAGGGGCAGACCGGCCCCTCCCTGGCAGTGAGCCTGCCTGACCTTAACCTTGTTCACCGTTTTGAAAGTCTGCCCCAGCATTCAACCTGGCTGGTTGAGTGTGGCTACCAGGGGGCCAGTCAGCTTAACCTTGCAGCAGGAACCTACACCCTGGTCAGCTACCCGGCTGAAGAGGTCCAGCGTAGCCGGGCTGCTGAAATCCTCTGCGCCCTAGCAGCCCAGCCCCAGCTGCTGCGGGTTGATGCTGTGACCTCTAGCGGCCAGAAGGACCATATCTGGTATGAGCCTGCAGCTGCCGGTAGCCTACGGGCCTACTGCCAGGCTAGGGGTCCCCTGCCCCTGGGACAGGTGACCAGCATAGCTAGGGCCCTGGTTGCTGCCCTGAGCTTTATCCATGAGCAGGAGTTTGCCTACAGCCAGCTCGGCCCAGACCACTGCCTTTTTACAGGCCAGGGGGAACTAAAGCTCCTGGCCCCCGACCTCATCCTCCGCCAGGAGGGTAAGGCTAAGGCCCAGCGTTTGCAGGCGGAAGATATTGCAGCCTGCGCCGGGATTCTCTGGTACTGCTTGACCGGCCAGGAGCCCCAGGCCCATAGGCTAAGGGCCCCGCTGAGCCTGAGCCTGCCTGAGGCTAGTGATTCCCTGGCCCAAACCCTAGAGGACGCTATTGACCTGCGCTCCCAGCAGCCTAGTCTGAGCGACCTCCAGGCTGTTTTTGACCTAGCAGCTGACCCTCAGCCCCTTGAGCTGCACCTAAGCGCCCCTGAAGGTGCCCTAGCCAGTCTGCCAGCCTACCGTGAGCCCGATGAGCCTGCGCAGGTGAGCTTGGAGCCGGGCCTCACGCTAGGGGGCAGGGCCCTGAGAGTGCCCAGGGGTAAGGCAGGCCAGGGGAAGGGGGCTAGCCCTAGGGGGAGCAAGCTCAGGGGGGCTAAGAGGGGGAGGGCTAGTTCGAGTAGCCAGCGCCTGCCTAACCTTTCAGCTACTGGCCCTTCTCGTCCCTTCAGGGGCCGCAAGGCCCTGGCCCTTGTGGCCCTCCCTAGCCTTGCCGGGCTGGGTCTAGTCCTTCTGACCCTCTTCGGCCAGCAGGAGCAGCAAACCCCTCCGCTTGCCCAGGAGCAGGGAGGGGTTGTAGAGCTCAGTGAAGATCTTTCAAGCCTGGACCAGGCAGCTCAGAAGCAGGTAGCTGAGAGTCAGGCAGCTCAGGGCCAGCCAGATCAGAGTCAGCCAGCTCAGAGCCAGGCAGCTCAGGAGCAGGGAAGGCAGGAAACCTTAGAACAGGAAGGCCAAGACCAGCAGGCTTCTGCCGGTCAGCAGCTGACCGACCTTGAAATTAGCCAGCTGGTAGCTGAGCTTATTGATCAAAGAAGTCAGGTGCTGAGGGGGCAGCAGAAAGAGGCCATTAGCAGCTATGCCCTAGAAGGTTCCCCCCTGGCCCTAGAAGACCAGTTGCTCCTGGATTCCCAAGAGGCTGGCCTGCTGGCCCAGATGACTACCAGGCTGAGTTCCCTAGAAGCTGCCCGCCAGCAGGGAGGGGAGGGCGGTCAGGAGCTGCTGGTCACAGCCCAGGTAGAGGCCCTGGGCTATGATCCCTTACTGCCTGAGCAGGAGCTTAGGCAGCTGGGGATTCACAGGTCTGAAGGCCGGGTGATTCAGCGGGTTGAACTGCTGGTTCGCCCCAGTCCCCAGGGCTACCGCCTTCATAGTGCCCGGCCCCTTGAAGAGAGCTCTTAGATGCTGGGGTACTGCATGAAGACAGCTAGGGCAATGTTGAGCAGGGACAGGCCGCCTACGGTGTGGGCTAGGGCAACATTCCGGCCGGCCTTGGGGTCGCCGGCAGCCTTAGCCTGCTTGTAGAGCTTCTGGCCCTTGAAGGCTGCTAGGGCAATGAGCAGGGCAAAGACCATCTTGATCCCAATGGCCATGTGGTTGAGGGTCATACCTTCAGCCATCTGCATAAAGTAGAGGGCAAAGCCGGTAAGGACCTGCAAGAGGGCGGCGTGGAACTGGCCGGGTAGAACAACCCCCTGCTTAAAGGTGGCAACCCAGATGCCGAAAACCATAGCTGCCCCTAGAAGGTGCAGAAAAAGAAGAATTGAAAATGCAATAGACATAAGGTCAAGTCTACGAAAGATGGGGCAGGGTGCCTGATACAAACCTGGGCAAAAAGCTGTGGTTCATGCCACCGCTGCCCAGCTGGTTCTTAAAGGAAAAAGTTGGGTTCCCCTCCACAAGAGGGGAACCCAACTGATGCACCCGTTTGGGCTTAGCTGATCCTAAAAGTTTTTAGGATTAGAGACCAACCTCAGCTTCGAAGGCTGCTTCTTCAAGGCGGTTCTTGAGGAAGGCCAGGAAGCGGCCAGCATCTGCACCGTCTACAACACGGTGGTCGTAGGTCAGTGAGAAGTAGGCCAGGGAGCGGATAGCAATAACATCGTTACCTTCAGCATCCTGAATGACTGCAGGGCGCTTGTTGGTTGAACCGATGCCCAGGATTGCTACGTTGGGCTGGTTGATGATGGGGGTGAAGAAGACACCGCCGGTCTGACCGGTTGAAGAGATGGTGAAGGTTGAACCGGACAGCTCTTCGGGGCCAACCTGGCCGTCACGGGCCCGCTTGGCAACGTCGTTAATCTTCTTGGCGATACCTGCGATGTTCAAATCACCGGCGTCCTTGACAACGGGAACCAGCAGACCCTTGGGGGTGTCTACTGCCAGGCCGATGTTCTCTGAGGCGTGGTAGGTGATTTCCTTGAAGTCATCGCTCATGGAGGAGTTGAACTGGGGGAACTGCTGCAGGGCTTCGGTTACTGCCTTGGTGAAGAAGGGCAGGAAGGTTAGCTTGGTGCCCTCACGAGCCTCGAAGCCGGCCTTGGCCTTGTTGCGCAGGGCAACGAGGCGGGTGAGGTCGATTTCCTGGACGGTGGTCAGCTGGGCTGAAACAGCCAGGGACTCAACCATGCGCTTAGCAACGGTCTGGCGGATTCGGGGAGCCTTTTCAACAGTGCCACGCTTTGAAGATGCAGCAGGAGCAGCGGCAGCAGGTGCGGCGGCGGGAGCAGCAGGCGCAGCGGCGGCGGCAGCAGCAACAGGAGCGGCAGCAGGTGCGGCGGCCTTCTTGGCCTCAGCGGCAGCTAGAACATCCTGCTTGCGGATACGGCCACCAACGCCGGTGCCCTTGAGGGTTGAAAGGTCAATGCCTTCCTGCTTGGCCAGCTTGCGGACCAGAGGGGTAACGTAGGCTTCGCCGTTTTCACCGCTGGGCAGCTCAACAGCAGGAGCTGAAGGAGCGTCGTCGGTAGAGGAAACGGGAGCTACAGGGGCTACAGGTGCGGCAGCGGGAGCTGCGGCGGGGGCAGCAGGAGCAGCAGGAGCAGCTGCTGAAGCGTCACCAATGATGGCTAGAACCTGGCCAACTTCAGCATCCTCATCTTCCTGGATGCGGATTTCAAGCAGGGTGCCGGCAACGGGTGAAGGTACTTCGGTATCAACCTTGTCGGTGGAGACCTCTACGAGGGGCTCATCAACAGCAACCTCTTCACCGACTTCCTTGAGCCAGCGGGTAATGGTGCCTTCAGTGACAGACTCACCCAGGGCAGGAAGGGTCACCTCAGTACCGGCAGCAGGAGCTGCGGCTACAGGTGCGGCAGGAGCGGGAGCTGCAGGTGCTACAGGGGCGGGAGCAGCAGGGGCAGCAGGAGCTGCTGCTGCGGGGGCTGCGGGTGCTGCAGGGGCGGCAGCAGAACCATCCCCGATAACGATGAGGGGAGCGCCCACCTCAACGTCCTCGTCTTCCTGAACAAGAATCTGCTCAACAACACCTGCAACAGGTGAAGGAACTTCAGTGTCAACCTTATCGGTTGAAACTTCTACGATGGGCTGGTCAACGGCAACGGTTTCCCCAACCTCAACCAACCAGCGGGTAACGGTACCCTCGGTTACTGATTCGCCCAGTGCGGGCAGTTCAACGGTAGTGGACATAGTCCTCTTGGTCTCCTTGTGAGTGATGAATGAAAGTAGTGGGGGTCGGTGGCCAGTTCACCTTAGCTGGTTCTGGTCACCGACCCGGTAGCGTCCTTAGCCGTGGAGGGGGGCTCCAGCCAGGGCCATTGCAGCCTCACCCAGGGACTCGTTCTGGGTGGGGTGAGCGTGAATGAACTGGGCAACATCCTCAGGGAAGGCCTCCCAGACAACCCACATCTGGGCCTCACCGATCTGCTCGCCCATCCGCTTACCTACAGCGTGAACACCAATGATGGGGCCATTCTTTTCACGAACAACCTTAACCAGGCCACCGGTGCCCAGGATGGAGGACTTACCGTTACCGGCCAGGTTGTACTCAGCAACCTCAATGTTCTCCTTGCCGTACTTCTCTTCAGCCTTGGGCTGGGAGTAGCCGACAGAGGCAATCTCAGGGTCACAGAAGGTGACCTTGGGGATGAAGACATCTTCAACAACCTGGGGAGCCAGGCCGGCGATTTCTTCAGCAACAAACCGACCCTGCTGGTAGCCGCGGTGGGCCAGCTGAACACCGGGAACAATGTCACCGATAGCGTAGATGTTCCCTACACCGGTGTGCAGGCGCTCATTGGTGATCACAAAGCCCCGGTCCATGGTCAGGCCCTGTTCCTCGTAGCCGAAACCGGCAGTGTTGGGGCCACGGCCCACAGCAACCAGAACAATATCGGCCTCAAAGACGGTGCCGTCTTCTAGGGTGACCTTAGCGCCATTGGCGTCCTGCTCAACGGTCTTGAAGAACTTACCCAGGGAAGACTTAATGCCGCGCTTCTTGAACTCGCGCTCTACAACCTTGATGATGGAAGGATCTTCGTTGGGAACCAGGTGGGGCAGGCCTTCAATGATGGTAACCTCAACACCCATAGCGTTCCACATAGAAGCGAACTCAGAACCAATAACACCGCCGCCTAGAACAATGGCGCTCTTGGGCAGGTAGTCCATCTGCAGGGCTTCAGTGGAGGTCAGTACCCGGTCACGGATTTCAATGCCGAAGGTCTTAGAGACTGAACCAGTGGCCAGAATAATGTGCTTGCCGGTGTAGGCGGTGCCTGCAACGGTGATGGTGTTAGGCCCGGTCAGAACACCTTCGCCAGCAATGACGTTGACCTTCTTCATCTTCAAAAGACCGCTCAGGCCCTTGAACTTGCCGGCCACAATGCCGTCCTTGTAGGAGCGGACCTTGCCCATATCGATTGATTCTAGGGTGGTGTTGATGCCGTACTGTGAAGCATGCTGGGCCTCTGCGGCCAGCTCAGCTGCATGCAGGTAGGCCTTGGTGGGGATACAGCCGGTGTGCAGGCAGGTACCGCCCAGGTTTTCCTTCTCAATCAGGCCAACGCTAAAGCCCAGCTGGACCGCGCGAAGAGCTGCGGAGTAGCCGGCGCTGCCGCCGCCAAGAATGAGGATGTCGAATTCAGTTGTTGCCGAGTCGGCCACGTTGACGCTCCCTTGCATGGGTTGCGGAGGCCCAGGGCCCCCCTTATCTACTGTCGTGAACTAGCTTATCTCTACTTGCTAGCTAGCTGCCACTTATCCCCGACTTTAATCCCAGGGGTGGGGATGATTACAGCCCCTCCCAGCTACTGGCGGGAAAAGTGCCTGAGGGGAGGGGCCTAGAGGCCTAGTGGTCGGCAGCTGAAGAAGCTGCCTGATCCTCTAGGAGGGTCAGCAAGGTTGCTACCGAATGGCCGGTTCCTTCCTTGGGGGTAAAGCCGTAGGGGCCTTCCTCATTGAAGGAGGGGCCGGCAAAATCAAGGTGGGCCCAGGGGATCTTAGCCCCCTCCTTCTCGCCCACGAACTCTTCAAGGAAGAGGCCGGCAACCAGCATTCCCCCGTAGCGGGAGCCAATGTTTTGCAGGTCAGCGACCTGGGACTTGAGGCTGGGGCGAAGGTGCTCGGGCAGGGGCATAGGCCAGTAGTCTTCCCCGGCCTTTTCAGCTGCCTGTAGAACCTGCTGGCAGGCCTCCTGCTGGCCCATGACCGCTGCGGTGCGGGTTCCCAGGGCAATGAGCTGGGCACCGGTGAGGGTGGCAATATCAAGAATCAGATCAGGCTGGGCCTCTGAGGCCAGGGCCAGGCCATCGGCCATCACCAGCCGGCCCTCAGCATCGGTGTTCATGACCTCAACCGTGTGGCCACTGCGCATGGTCAGTACATCTTCGGGGCGAATTGAGTTGCCCCCGGGCATGTTCTCTGCCAGGCAGAGGTAGCCGCGTACTGTCAGAGGCAGACCCAGCTCAGCTGCTGCAGCCACAACGTTCAAGACCGTAGCTGCCCCTGCCATATCTGACTTCATGGTGGTCATAGAGGTAGCTGGCTTGAGGGAAATACCGCCGGTATCAAAGGTAATACCCTTGCCAACGAGGGCAACTGACCGCTGGGCAGCTGCTGGCTGGTAGCTGATTTCTACCAGGCGGGGCTTGCGCTCTGAGCCCTGACCTACCCCAACAAGGCCGCCGAAGCCACCTTCTTGTAGCTGCTCAAAGTCCCAGACCTTGCAGCTTACATCCGGGCAGTTCTCTAGGCGTTCGAGGGCCAGTTCAGCAAAGGACTGGGGGAAGAGCTGGGAGGGGGGAGTGTTGACCAGTCTGCGGGTGTGATCTACTGCCTCACCGAGGATGAGGGCCCGGGTCAGGGTAGCTTCAGCCTCTGCTGAAGATAGGTCGCTGATTATGGTGACCTCCTGGACCGGGTCCTTGACCTGGGAGCGGGTTTTGACCTTGAGCTGGGGGTCGCTGAAGGCGCCGAAGGCGGCCCCCTCTGCCAGGGCCCGTAGCTCTTCCTTGCTCTGGGCGCCGAGGGCCAGGGCTAGAGATGTGCTGCCAGCTAGCTGGCGGACCGCTGAACCTGCTGCATAGCGCAGGGCCTTGAGCCTTTGGGGTCCCTCTGCCTTCTGGGAACCAAGACCGATTAGGGCAAGAACCTGGGCTGAGCCCTCTTCTAGGCCCGGCAGGCGGGTTAGTTCATCTGCTGCCCCGCTCACCCCTAGGTCTTCAAGAATAGCTTCGAGCCCCTCCTGGGACTGCTCATCGAGGGGGTTAGCTGCCAGCTGGGGGCCCTCTTCTGAGGAGTAGACACCAAGGACTAGGGTTTCTAGTTCGAGTCCTTCAAGGTCAGCGGTGACCGAGAAGGAAAGATCATGGGAAGGACGCACGGGGGTCTCCTTAAGAACGGGTAGATGGTCAGGGGGAGTCAGGTCTTTGACTCCCGATAGTCTCAAGCCTACCGTGAGCTTCCTTCAATTGGTCACAATTACCTTCAGGGGCCAGCTAGCTGGAGTAGTATAGAAAGTTATCGAGTGACAAGCTGAAGTAATTATCTAAGGAGGGAGCCCTAACGTGAATCATACTGAACGCTTATACCTTGCCCAATCCTCCTTGCTGGATAACGCCAGGTTAAAGGGCCTACCGCTGGTGATTGCCCTCTCCCACCCCCAGGACGCTGGTGGAACTGCCGGCCACCTAGGGGAAGTCCTCTTACACGAACTTGACCATGTGGCCCTGGTTGAGTTCGATACCGACCGCCTGCACGACTACCGAACCAGGCGGCCAAGGATCACCTTTAAAAAGGATCACTTTGTTAACCCGATCCTGCCTGAGCTAAAGCTTTACGTCCTTGAGGACCGGCTGGGTAAGCCCTTCCTGCTGCTCACCGGGGCCGAACCTGACTTGCTCTGGCAGCGCTTTGTGGCCAACATCGTTGAGATTGCCCAGCAGCTTGAGGTCTCTCTGGCCCTGTCTGTTACAGCCTTCCCTATGCCTGTTCCCCATACCCGGCCCATTGCTGTTACCGCTCATGGCTCCCGTAAGGATCTGACGGCTGGGATTTCTGCCTACCAGCCTGAGGCCCTGGTGCCTGGTTCTGTATCGAGCCTGCTTGAGGTTCGCCTGACTGAGGCTGGGATTGATACAGCCGGTTTTTCGGTCAATGTTCCCCAGTACCTTTCAGAGTCTGAGCTGCCCCAAACAGCCCTAGTTGCTATGGAACACCTATCTATGGCCGCTAAACTCAGCCTGCCTTCTGACCGCCTGCGGGACCTTTCTGCCCATGTGCAAGTGCAAATTAATGAGCAGGCTAGCGCTAATCCAGAGATTCAGATGATGATTCATCGCCTAGAAGAGTCTTATGACGCTAATGCTGCCCAGGGCTTTGGCTCCCTGCCCCTTGCCCAAAGGCAGGCTGGTCAGGTTCCCAGTCGGGAGGAAATCAACGAGCAGGTACAGGATTTTCTGGCCCAGCTAGATCAGGGCCGCCTGAACTGGCCCTCTGAGGGGCAAGGCTCCCTAGAGGGCTAGCCCTAGCAGCCTCTAGTCCTAGTAGCCTCTAGTCCTAGTAGCCTCTAATCCTAGCTGCCTCTAGCCCTGTGGACGGCGGGCCCCTTTTCCTGTCATAGTTCTGTCATCCTTTCTGGCCCCTAGAATTTTTGCCAGCAGCTTCTGCCCACTGCCCACCTCCCCGCGGGGCCTCTAGCTCACCTGCTCAGCTTATCCACAGCCACAACTCAAGGATCCTAGGGCTGGGAAGGGCTGGCAGGCTATGGGCATGAGAAATAACTACTTTGATTCAGAATCGCTGACCGCCCGGGTCCGCGATGAGAAGGACCTTCTAGCCCTGACCCTGCACCTTTTAGGCTATTGGCCGCAGGACTCACTGATTTTTCTTCCCCTCGATGGGCAGGGAGTAGGGCCCCTGCTCAGGGTTGATCTGCCAGACCTAGGGCCCAGGACAAAGGGGGCTGAAGGCCACGGGACTTCAAGCCCTCACCCGCCTAGGTCAGATACCTTCAGCCCTGCTTCTTTACCCTCCGATACCTTCAGCCCTGCTTCTTTACCCTCCGATCCCTTCCAGCTGGCCGCCCTGAGCCCAGAGATGGCAGAGCTAGATAACTTTCTGAACTACTGCATCTCCCTTCTGTTAGGGCGCTCGCAAAGCGATCAGCCCCTAGAGAGGGTCTGCCTACTTCTGGCTGGCCAGCCTAGGCCCAGCCAGAGCTCACCTGAGCTTGACTGGCTGGGCTGGGGCCCAGGCCTCAGCGAGGGACAGGGGTCGGTGAACCCCTTACTGGACTGGGCTGCCTGCTGCCGGGCTATTCTAGAAAGCAGGCTGGCAGCTGCCGGCCTGGGCCTGCTTGATTTTCTGATTATTGATGGCCCCAGCCTCTGGGCCCTAGACCTAGGACGGCGGAACTTTAGCCGGGTAGCTCAGCTTGAGCAGGTCTACCAGAGCCCTGTTTTTGCTGAATGTGTTGCTGCTGGTTCAGTTGTTGAAAGCAGTTTTCAGGCCGACCTTGAGCGCTGGCGCTGGAACCCCCTTGCCGGTGGGCGGCCCAGCGACCTTGAAAACTGGCTTGCTGAGGCCCAGCAGGCTGAAGGTAAGTGCCAGTTAGCTAAGCAAGGCAGGGATGCCTCTGAAGCTGAGCAGGTCTATGCAGACCTGCTGGTCTGGGAGCAGGTTCTAGGGCGCACCCTTAACCTTTTAGATTCTTGGGATGCTGATGGGCAGGGCAAGCCCCTAGCTCAGGGGCTACGGGAGATCCTTCCGCCCTCCCTTGCTGGCTTTTTAGCCTCTTCCCTCTCAAGTACAGTCACCCTCACCTACCTGGTCTACCAGGCTGCCAGTTCCCTGGAAGAGGCAGGGGCGGCCTTAGGGGAGTTAGAGCAGAAGATGAGGGATTGTTTGGGGGAGCAGGGCAGCGGTCAGCCCCTTCTGCCAGATCCCCTTCCAGCCTATTTTCCTGCTGACTTTCAGCTGGAGCTGCCGGCTAGCTGGGGCTCAGAAGAGTCTGAGCAGGATCAGGCAACCGGCCAGCTGGTAGAGCTGATCGCTGGTAGACGGTTCTTAGCCCCCCGCTTTGACCGCCTTGAGGCCCTAGAGCTAGTAGCAAGCCTGCTAGAGACCTTCGCCCAGCCTAAGGCTAAGACCCTTGCCCTGGCTGCCCAGGCCTGGGTTGCCTGGTTCTGGGGCTCTTCTAGCGAGGCCCTGTACCTGCTGGAAGAGGGTGAGGATTCCTTTCTATGCTCTCACCCCCTTCTGCTCCTAGAAATCCTAGCCAGTGGCCAGTTGCCCTGCTGGTTAGGGGCCTCAGTCCAGCTGCCAGCTAGAAAGCACATCAAGAATCGCCGCTTCAACCCGGGGCCTATGGGCAGTGGGGAGCGAAAAAATATGTCATACTAGAGTATTGACCCGACTCAGGGTGGCTGCTATTATTTTACGGCCCCCTTGACAGGGTCTTAGGTGTTTTGACCGCGAACACCCCCACACACTCGCTACGGTCACCTAGCTCAGAAAGGTTTTCTGTGTCACCAGCCGCACGCAAGAAAGCAGACAGTGATAGCACTGCCACCCAAGCAACTGCCCAAAAGACAGCCCGCCGCACCAAGGCTAAGAAGGCCGCCGAGCAGCTAGAGGCAGCTGAAGGGCAGGACGAGCAGGACCTCTCTAGCCCTCAGCCTACTGCTCGTAAGACAGCAGGCAAGAAGGCTGCCCCGAAAAAGACCCGCAAGGCCAAGGACGAAGAGGCTGACTTCTCTGATGAAGATCTAGACCTTGATGCCGATGACCTTGAAGATGATGGCCTCGAAGACCTAGAAGAGGACGACGAGGACGAGGAAGGCTCAGCTGCCAAGGAAGAAAAGAAGGAGGCCGAGGCGGTTGCCGCTAAGGGCTCTGGCTTTGTGCTGACCACCAATGATGAGGATGACGCCCCAGCTATTCGGGTAGTTACCCCCGGTGCTACTGCCGACCCGGTCAAGGACTACCTCAAGCAGATCGGTAAGGTTGCCCTGCTCAATGCTGAGCAGGAAGTTGACCTTGCTATGCGCATTGAGGCTGGTCTTTACGCTGAGCATAAGCTCAAGGAAAACCCCGATATGGACCCCCAGCTCAAGAAGGAATTGCGCTGGGTAATCCATGATGGCCGCCGGGCCAAGAACCACCTGCTAGAGGCTAACTTGCGCCTGGTGGTCTCTCTGGCCAAGCGCTACACCGGTCGCGGCATGCTCTTTTTGGACCTTATCCAGGAAGGTAACCTGGGTCTGATCCGTGCCGTTGAGAAGTTTGACTACTCAAAGGGCTTTAAGTTCTCAACCTACGCCACCTGGTGGATCCGTCAGGCTATTACCCGGGCTATGGCTGACCAGGCCCGCACCATCCGCATCCCCGTCCACATGGTTGAAGTCATCAACAAGCTAGCTAGGGTTCAGCGGCAGATGCTGCAGGACCTGGGCCGGGAACCCACCCCTGAAGAGCTGGCTGCTGAACTGGATATGACCCCAGAGAAGGTCATTGAGGTTCAGAAGTACGGCCGGGAGCCTATCTCCTTGCACACCCCCTTGGGTGAGGATGGAGACTCTGAATTCGGTGATTTGATTGAGGACTCAGAGGCTGTTGTTCCAGCTGACGCTGTCTCTTTCACCCTTTTGCAGGAGCAGCTTCACTCTGTGCTTGACACCCTCTCTGAGCGGGAAGCCGGTGTGGTTGCCATGCGCTTTGGTATGACAGATGGTCAGCCGAAGACCCTTGATGAAATCGGTAAGGTCTATGGGGTTACCCGCGAGCGGATCCGCCAGATTGAGTCAAAGACCATGTCTAAGCTGCGCCATCCTAGCCGCTCTCAGGTTCTGAGGGATTACCTCGACTAGGTCTTATCCCTTCCTGGCAGGAAGGCAGTGACCCTTCTGATTCCTTTTCAGGAGCAGGGCCCCCGTCTTAGAAGGACGGGGGCCCTGCTTTTTTCTAGGGATTGGGTCTAGGCAATGGCGATGGTCGTGAACTTCCATTGTTTCCTTTTGATTTCTGCCCTGAGGGCTAGGGCCCTGGTCCTGTAGTCATCGGTCACTAGCAGGCAGATTTCGTAGGCGCTTGCTGCTACCTTCTGGACGATAATCCTGCGGGGCCTGATCTGCTGCTGGCTCCTGCTGCAATAGCGGTGGGGAAAGTGCTTAATCCGGTAGTTGAGGGCTTCTTGGGCCCGTTTGAGCTGATCGGCCAGGGACCGGTAGCAATCAGCGGTAGTCCAGGGGGAGATGTGGTAGAGGGGGCGGCGGCCCATAAAGATTTCAATGCAGGCTAGCCCTACGCTAATACCAAGTTTTTCAAGGACTTCTTCTTCGCTCTGGCTGACTGGCTGCTGGGAGGGCAGGTAGTTGGGCTGGTCTGCTGGACTAGAGGGCAGCAGGCTCGGGAGCTGCCCGGCTGCGGCCTGCTGGCAGTTGGTAAAGTGCTGGGCGTATTCGCTTGCTTCTAGGATAAAGTAGGGTCGGTTTTCATCCTCCGGGTAGGTGGTAATCATGATCTTGCTCCTTTCTGGGACTCTGGGCCGGGGCTTTGCTCTAGTATCCTGCCTCTGGCAGGGTCAGAATCTGGCCGGGGTAGATAAGGGAGGATAGGTGGGGGATAGCTGACCTATTGAGGGCCTGTATTGCCTGAACCCTCTCTAGGATGGCTGAGGGGCTAGCGGCCGGGCCAAGCTGCTGGCTTGCAATAGCCCAGAGGCTATCCCCAGCAAGAACGGTGTAGGTTACAGTAGTCTGTTCGCTCCTGCTCTCTTGGGCTCTGGTTTCTTGGGCCCTGGTTTCTTGGGCCCTGGTTTCTTGTGCCCTGCTCTCTTCCTGGAGGCGGTTTTTCCCGCCTGAAAAGAGGGGAGAGATAGGCTGGTAGCTTCTGGATTTACCTGCCTGGGCCCTGTCCTGAAGGAGGCTTTCTGCCGGCAGGCTCAGGGATTCTAGGCTCCCTGGGGCTGGGCTGCTTTCCCCTGGGGCCTTAGGACTAAGGGGGCTGGGGGTGGGCCCTAGCTGCTGGCTTTGAGCTGGGCTCTGCACTTGGGGCTGACTTTGCTCCTGGAGCTGGCTCTGCTCCTGGGACTGGCTCTGACTCTGATAGTGGCCGGGGCTGACTGTTTCTTGCTGGCCCTGATCGAAGGCAAAAGCGTTAGGGCCCATCAGGCCGGGGCCTATGAGTCCTGCCCCTAGAAGGCTGGTAGCTAGGGCCTTGAGCAGGCCTGGGGCCCAGGGGGGAAGTTCTAGGCTCTGGCCCTGCTGGCCCTGGGCTTTAACCCGATAGATTCGCTGGGCTAGAAGGACCCAGCCTAGAAGCCACCAGACGGTTATGGCCAGGCAGAGAGAGCTAACAAGCAGGGCACAAGAGAGCTGAAGGTAGCCATCAAGCTTTAAGCCCTGGTTTGCCTGCTGCCTGATCAGGCTGGCAAGGAGGGTAAGTCCCCCGCCTGCCCCTAGGGCTGTAGCAAGGGGGATTAGGCTAGCTAGAAGGGCTCTGCTGTAGGTCTGCCTCACTGCGATCAACCTCAAATCATGTCATTTGATGTAGTTTGATGATTTAAGACTCATTTTACTAACGATTAGCTGTATTTCAACAGCCTTGGCCACTGTTAACCAATATTTCTCTACAGGTTGGCCTGGTCGAGTATCCTGTGGATATGACGAGCCTAGAAAACCTCTTTAGGGACTATGAGGTGCAAGTTGAAGCCCAGAGAATGCGGGACTATGAGTATGATGCCCAGGAGCTACGAGCCCTGGAGCTCTCTAAGGTCACCCTGCTTGATCGGCTGGCAGCCCAGCGGGGCCAAAGGCTGACTGTTCATGGCAGTACCGGGGATATTTGGCGGGGGCAACTGGTGGATTTAGGTCTGGGTTGGGTTCACCTCTCTACTGAGTCAGGCGAGGTTCTAGTGCCTACCAGCCAGCTGATTTGGTGGGAGGGGGGAGACTATAAGTCAGAATTAGCTGGCTCATCAGTAACCCGAAAGCTGACCTTCGCTTCGGCCCTTAGGGCTCTGGCTGCTGGGCGGCGGGAGGTGCAGGTAGTGCACACCTCTGCTCCCGGACTGATGTCAGAGGGATTGGTGGTTGCCGTTGGGGCTGACTACTGCGATCTGCTGCTCATCTCTGGTCGGCAGCTAGGCCAGCAGGCAGGCAGGGGGCAGGTTCGCTCCCTGCCCCTGGGGTCAGTAGCGGCAGTAAGGATTAGGAACTAGCTGGGCTTTCCTCTTCTTCGACTGCTTCTAGCTGTTGAAGATGAACCTGGGTGAGGCGGTAGCGTTCTTGGATGTATTCTTCCAGCTTTGACTTTTCAATCCGCCACTGGTTTCGGCCCCCAATTTGAATGGCTGGAAGCTCGCCTGAGCGAACTAGGGCTCGGGTTTGGCTGGGGGAGATGTTGAGGATCTCTCCAACATCGGTCAGGGTGATAAAGCGCTGTTCGGCCATGACTCTTTCCTTTGATCACTAACTTTAGCTGTCTTTTGATACAGTTTAGTACATTTTGATTAAATTTACACCCTTCAGGCTTCCCTCTGGCCCCTCAGGTCGGCTAGGGGGAGGGCGGATGTAACCTAAACGTAAAATCAAGACACCAACTTGGAAAAACCAGCCTACTTAGGGAAACTACTGTCATCAGAATCCAACAGATGACTCAAAGAGGTGTCATGATGACTTCGGACCAGCTCACCCCCCGCTTCAAAAAACCAGGCCTCAAAGATCCCCGGCTCATCAGCGGCCTGCTCATCATAGCCCTCTCCATGCTGGGGGTCATAGGGGTCATCCGGGCAAGCAACCAAACAGAAGCCTTCTACGCCCTCAGCCAGGACCTAGGCCGGGGCAGCAAAATCAGCAGGGAAAACCTCACCCTTGTAGAGGTCAAACTCGGTGATGCAGCGAGCCACTACATCTCAGCTGACCAAGAGCTAGGGCAGAACCTAGTTGCAGCCCGCCCCCTCAAGGCCGGTGAAATCCTCAGCCCCCAGGCCCTAGCCACAGAAGACCCAGAAGGCCGCAGGCTCATCACCCTGCTCCTAGACCACTACTCGGTAGCCCACTACCAGCCAGGCGACCTAGTAGATATCTGGGTATCTGCTAAGGAAGAAGACCGCTCCGGCTACCAAAGCCCAGTACCCCTAGCCGGCCAGGCAGAAATTCACTCAGTTACAGCCCAAGAATCCATCATTGGGGGAACCGGCCGCTCCTCAGTAGAAGTCTGGGTCACGGAAGAAGAAATCGCCCCCGTCCTTGGGGCCTCAAACCAGGGAGGGCTCATCAACCTCATTCCCTCCCGCTACTCAGGAGAAAGCTAATGCAAATCCCCCTCATAGTCCTTGCAGATGAGGGTGGGCGCTTCATCTCAGCCATCGAATCCCAAAGAGGGCGCATCTCAGTAGTCCGCCATGCCCAAGACATGGGGGAAATGCTGGGAGTAGCCCACAGCGGCATAGCCCGAGCCGTCCTGGTGGTCGGCCAGAGTCAGGACCTGACCCAATCCATGGTCAGAAAACTCCAGGACCTAGAAATCGCCGTCTGCCAAATCCAAGACCCCGGCCTTCCCTGCCCCCTCCAGGGGGTGTGCTACATCAGCTCCCTAGCAGAGACAGAAGAAGTGCTAGCTGCCATCACTCAAGCAGTAGACCAGCCCCTCCTCTTAGAAGACCCTCCAGCAGACTCTTCAACTCAGCAGGGCAGCCTAGCAGGCCAGGGGCAAGGCGCTAGGCAGCAAACAGGGCAAGACGCAGAGCCCTCAAGACTTCAGGGCCCAGTAGCTGACCCAGGCCAGGGCCAAACCCCAGAAGACAACCAAGAAGAATCCCGGGGTCAAACCCACCCCAGGGAAGGTAAACTGCTGGCCCTCTGGGGGCCCCAGGGCTCCCCGGGTAGGAGTACCCTAGCTAGTCACCTAGCTGGAGCCTACGCCCAGGCAGGCTTTAAAACCTGCCTGGTAGATGCCGATACCTATGGGGCCTCCCTGGCCCCCCTCCTAGGGCTAAGTAGCGACTACTCCAGCCTGGCCCAGCTCTGCCACCTAGCTGACCGGGGCAAGCTCAAGGACGACCAGGCCCAGCAGCTGATCCACAGTATCAAGCACGGGCCAGCTACCTTAGATGTCATCACCGGAATCAACCGACCAGACCGCTGGGTTGAAATTCGCTCTGACGCCCTCAGTAGCCTCTACCACTACCTCAAAAAGCGCTACCAGATCATCATTATCGACACCTCCTTCTGCCTAGAAGAAGACCCCACCCTAGCCTTCGACTCTCTTGGCCCCCAAAGGAATGAGGCCACCCTGACCAGCCTGCGCCAGGCAGACCACATCGTCTGCCTAGGCCAGGCAGACCTGATTGGTGTGCCCCGCTTCATCACGGCCTTCGACCAGCTCAGGCAGGTTCTCAACCAGCCCCAGGAAGAGCTAGCCCTGACCCTCATCTTCAACCGACTCCGGGCAGAGGCTATCGGCCCCTCGCCGGCCCTAGCCCTAGAACACTCCTGGAAAAGATTCGGCCCCAACTACCCCCTAGCCCTGCTCCTACCAGAAGAAGCTGCCCTGCTTGATGCTGCCCGCCTGCAGGGAAAGACCCTTCTAGAAACAGCCCCCCAATCCCCCCTGGCCCAGGCGATCGGCAAACTTCAAGCCCTGACCCAAGAGGCCCTAGGGCTAAGCTCTGACCAAAAGCTAGCAGGCCAGGGGGCAGAAAAAACAGAGTCCATGATAGAAAGGAAGAAGGGAAAGAAACGGTTCTTCTGGAACCACTAATTCTTCTGGAACCACTGAGTACCCCCACCCAACGAGCCAAGGAGGCCCCTGATGTCCCTGATTGAAACCCTAAGCCGCAGCGGGGCCTACGGGCCAGGGGATATAGAGTGGCTCCACCTGCTGACCAACGAATGGCAGATTATCGCCGATACAGGCTACTGCGACCTGCTGCTGTGGGCACCCTGCCTAGAAGAAGGCGATGACTACCCCTCCCTTTCTACCCCCCTGGGTACCCAAACCAGCTTCATTAACCTAGCCCAAATCCGCCCCTCAAGCACCCACACCGTCTTCCACCAGGACTGGGTGGGCAAGCAGCTACCCCAGTCCCTGAGAGAACGGGCCCTAGCCAGCTGGAACAGTCAAACCCCCAAAACCCTTGCTGATGAATACAGCCTGAGCGATATCATCCTTGATACAGAATTTATCCCCCTGATTCGCAACGGCCGGCCCCTTGCCCTCCTATCGGTTCACCGAGAATCCCTAGGCACCCGCAAGCGCCAGAAGGCTGAGCGGGTCTACCGGGATATCTCCCACCACCTTCTGCAAATGGTCTCCCGGGGCGCCTGGCCAGATTTCTCTGCCCCCGTTGGTACTGCCCACGGCAACCCCAGGGTGAGCGACGGGCTCATTATGCTAGACCTAGAAGGGCGGGTTACCTACGCCTCACCTAACGCCCTGTCCATCTACAAGCGGATCAAATGCTCAGAAGACATGGTAGGCAAAAGCCTGCTAGAGCTGACCCAAAAACTTCTGCCCCAAGGCCAGCAGGCAGACGAAACCCTGCCACTGGTTCTGACCGGCCGTATGCCCTGGCGGGCAGAAATCAAGGCGGCCCACAAGAGCGTAACCTTCAGGGCAATCCCCTTAAGGCAGTTCTCCCGCCTAGGAGAAGAGCGCTACGGAGCCCTGCTGCTCTGCCGGGACGTTACAGAACTGCGCCGGCGCGAGCAGGAGATGATGTCTAAGGACGCCACTATCCGAGAAATCCACCACCGGGTAAAAAATAACCTTCAAACAGTCTCAGCCCTTCTGCGCCTTCAATCCCGCCGAATGACCAGCCCAGAGGCCAAGGAAGGCCTTGAACAGGCCATGCGGCGGGTAGCAACGATCGCCCTGGTCCACGAAGCCCTCTCCCAGGGCCTGTCACAGAACGTTGACTTCGATGAGCTCATTGGCCGGCAGTTTAGGCTGGCAGCCGAACTAGCCTCACCGGGCCAGCAGGTAACAACCCGCACCGAAGGCAGCTTTGGCCGCCTACCTAGCCAGATAGCAACTCCTCTAGCCCTGGTTATTAACGAAATCGTAGCTAACGCCGTTGAGCACGGCCTCAAGGGGCAGGCAGGGACGGTGACCCTAGCCTGCCAGCATCGCTACACTGACCAGCAGGAGCAGGGCCTAACAGTTACCATCACCGATGACGGGGAGGGCATGAGCCCCCAAAGGATGCGGGACCTTGAAGGGGGCAGTGCCAAAACCGGTCTGGGAACTCAGATTGTCAAAACCCTAGTTGCCAGCGAACTCAACGGCAGTATCCACTGGTCTAGGGCTGCAACTGGGGGAACAGAAGTGCGCCTAGAAGTGGGCTACTTCCCCCTTGACTAGGGGAAGCTCCAGAATCATCAGCCCCAACCCCAGCCTCAACCGGTATTTCCCCCTTGACTAGGGGAAGCTCTGAGGCTCTAGGCAATAAAGGGGGAGGGAACCTTGCTCGGTTCCCTCCCCTTAATCCTTGACCGCTAGGCTCCTAGGAGGCCCTGCGGGCTCGGGCGGCGCGACGTTTCATAGCCCGTCGCTCGTCCTCACTCATTCCACCCCAGACGCCGGAGTCCTGGCCAGTTTCAATGGCCCACTGTAGACAGGTATCCATCACAGTGCAGGTCCGGCAGACGTTCTTTGCCTCTTCAATCTGCAAAAGGGCGGGCCCGGTGTTTCCTACGGGAAAGAAGAGTTCAGGGTCTTTGTTGAGACAGGCAGCACGGCTTCGCCAATCCATTTGAATGCTCTCCTCTAGGGGTACCGGATCGATCTGATGGGCACATCAGCAACTTACAAAAAAATCTGGCCCCTTGAAGAAGGAGCCAAAGATGAACCTCAATAAGGTTCCCATGTTCTGGCCCTGGGTACAAGGGGTTTTTCTGTCAAATTACGCCCTAGGGTTGAGGTAAATATCACAGCAGTTGCCCTGAGGGTGTTGCACCGTGAGGGCAAACACGATTTTAGTCCTATCCTGGTCCTAAAAGACCAATCAACCTACCGCCTAAAGAAGAAGCATGAAAGCCAGCACCCCAGCCCTACCCGTCCTCGCTATCTGCCTGCTGAGCACCTGCCAGGCCCTCTACCTGATTTACTCAGCCCTCTCAGGCATACTCCTGAGCGACCAGAAGGGCCCAGCTGCTGTAGCTGCCTCCTTCTACCTGATCCTAACCCTAGCCCTGGCGGTAGGAAGCTGGGGTCTTTGGGCCGGCCACCGCTTTGGCCACTCCCTGCTGCTGGTCTGGCAGCTCTTTGCCCTCATCATCGGTGTGCAAACAGCAACCGCAGGTTTTCTGGTTCTGGGAATAGCCTCTAGCCTGATCAGCGGCTGCCAGCTCCTGCTCCTCTTTAGCGGCCCCACCCTAAGCCACCTGAAGAGGGCAGGGGAAGCTGAAGGGCCCTACTGAACCCCCCTGCAAGCAGGAGGGCCCGACCGGCAGGAACCTGCCCCCCAGTTTTCAGATCCAGGGGCAGGCTCTGAACCCCCAGGGCCAGAAGGTCCTGGCTGCTTTCTGGCTGAAGAATAAGGCTACAGTCTCTGCCTCCCTCAAGGGCCAGCCTGCTCGATAGCAGGCTGTTAGCAGTTAAGGCTAGGGTCAGCAGTAGCCGGCGGCCGTCTGCCAAAAGCAGGTTCTGGACCTGCTCATCGAGGGCATCAAAGTCATCAATCAAAAGCAGGGCCTGGGGATCAGCCTGGGCCAGTTCCCTTCTCACTTCCTGTAGCCCCGGGCTTTTGCTGCCCTCAAGCAGGTAGAAAGAACGGTGGGGGTTTAGGTCCTGGATAGCCTGAAGCAGGCTGCTCTTCCCAGAAGCAGCCCTGCCCCGGATTGGCAGAACCTTACCGGCTAGGCCTCTAAGGTCTAGAAGCTGACCGGAGCGGTCTAGGCCCAGGTAGAGGCTCTGCTCCTGGCCCTGGCAGAGGGGCAGGAGCTGGCTCACTGACACTTCTGCTGGCAGTTGGGCCCAGGGCCCCTCCTTAGCTTCTGCCGGCAGCCTGGCCGGATTGAGGGCAGCTGCCTGACTGAAGCAGAAGATGGCCTGCTGGCCCTGACCCTGGCTCAGTTCCTGGAGCCGCCCTGCCTCAAGCAGCAGCTGGCCTTCAGGGACCTCTACGCTAGCTGGGCTGGATGAGCGGTAGGGGTCAGCCTCTAGGGCCTGGGCAGTCCAGGCTAGCTGGGTGAAAATACTGCCATAGCGGCCCCTGAGGGCAGCTGAGCTGCGTGCAAAGATGAAGAGCTCCTGCCCCTGCTGGGCCTGTAAGAGATGAGCAAGCTGACTTTCAGCCTCTGGATAGCGAAGGAGCCTATCTAGGAGCTGATCCATCCCATCAATGACCAGCAGGCCCTCTTCCCCCAGGTTCAGGCAGGACAGCAGATGGCGGATAAAGTCAAAGTCCTCTTCCCCATAAACACAGCTAGCCGGGTAGGGGGCCAGTAGGTCTTCAAAGGCCTGGTAATGGGCCTGGGTGAAGGAGAAGACCAGTAGCTTCAGCCCCTCGGCCAGAGCCTGCCTACAGAGGCTAAGGACTAGCGGCTGGCAGTCAAGGGGGCTACCGGTGAGCAGAAAGGCCCCCTGATCTGCCCTCCAGCTATAGCTGCCCTGCTGGCCTAGGGCCGGAAGGTCAAAGTCTCCTAAATCTAGCCTGGGCCTGGCAGAACTCTCTGGCCGCCGGTAGGCCCTTGCCTGCAAAAGTGGGGCAATGGGCTGGTAGCTAGAGGCTGGCCAGAGGGTAGCCAGCTGGCTATTGAGCTGGGCAAGGTCAGTATCCGAAAGGGCCTGGGCCTGCTGGCTGCTTGCGCCCTCCTGGCTGGGAAAGAAAAGCTCCAGCCTTTCGGGGCTGGGAGGGGCCAGACCGGTAATAAGGGGGGCCTGGAAGGGGGTGAGGTTCTGGTCAGCATCCCGCAGGTAGCCCCTGCCTGGGCGCTGGCCAGGGATACTTGCGGCCTGGGGGGAACCAAGCACATTGTAGGATTCCTGATCAGAATTGACCTTCAAACAGATGGAGGTAGAAATATTAGCCCGGATGTCCTGAGAGATAGCCCCCTGGGGCCGCTGGGTGGCCAAGATCAGGTGGTAGCCCAGGGAGCGGCCGATACTGGCTAGGCGGATGAGTTCGCTCATGACGTTTGGAAAATCATCAAGGAGCATTTTAAATTCGTCAATGCAGACGATCAGCTCCGGGAACTTGACCTGCTGCCCCTGGGCTTCTAGGAGCTGGCAGTAATCCTGATAGCTGCTGACCTGGTAGCGTTCAAACTCCTGCTCCCGCTTGCGGATATCAGCCCTTAGGTAGGCAATGGAGCGCAGGAGCAAGGAGGAATCTAAATCTGTGATACAGGCTACGGTGTGGGGGGCCTGGCTCAGGGGCCCTAGACCGGCCCCGCCCTTAAAGTCAATCAGGATCAGGGCCAGATGCTGGGGCTTCTGGCTCAGCAGCAGGGACCAGAGCATGGAGCGCAGTAGCTGGGATTTGCCGGAGCCGGTAGTTCCAGCGCAGAGAAAGTGCGGGCCCATGCTACGAAGTCCCAGCCAGACCTCCTGCTGGGTATGGGGGTTAATCCCCAGAAAGAAGCGAGGTTCTTTCTCTGACCTGCTCCTGGGCCGGTCTGTGGGCCAGCTGAAGGCTTCAAGAGAGGACGTGCAGCTTGCTAGCTGCTTTCTTAGCTGAGACTGCTCTAGGGGTAGGGCCGCTAGTTCTGCTTCGAAGGTTTCCTGGCTCATTCCATCAAAGCGTAGCTGGCTAAAGTCAGCCCAGCACTTGGGCTGCTGGCCCTTAATCTCTTGGTCGGGCTGGCAGCTTAGCTCAATGATCTGCCTGCTCCCGCCTTTTTCCCCGGGCCTGGGGCGGGAAGTAAGAAGCACAGCTAGGGGCCCATCAAGGTCTAAGGGCTCATCGTCATCGATCAGCCTTACTCCTGGGCAGCCTGTGAGGCTTTGGCGTAGCTGGCGGTAGGC
Source organism: Rothia sp. (in: high G+C Gram-positive bacteria) (assembly GCA_034090985.1). Classification (GTDB taxonomy): domain Bacteria; phylum Actinomycetota; class Actinomycetes; order Actinomycetales; family Micrococcaceae; genus Rothia. Next base: position 33,656 of record JAXDRN010000046.1, read on the forward strand.
TGGGCTTTCATGGGCTGTGAGCAGAAGGTAGAGGGGAATGCCCTGGCGGAGGACCTGGAGCAGGATAAAACGCCAGTTTGCCAGGTCAAGCTGGCAAAAGAGGGCAGGGACTTGCTCTAGGGGTAGGGAAAAGGGGGCTAGGTCAACCAGCGGTAGCTTGCTCAGTTGCCGGCCCTTAGCTTCTAAGCGCAGGGGGCGGGTTCCCAGTCCTAGCAGGATCTGCCCTTGTCCTGTCTGCCCTTGTCCTGGGGCCCAGTTATAGAGGCCCCGCTCCTTGGTAAGGGTCAGTCTTTCCCTTTCTTCCCGCTGTTTGATGATCTTTCGGGTTTTACTCCTTTCCTGCCCCTGGGCCCAGGTCTGAAGGCCCATGAGCAGGCTAGAACCTAGGGCCAGGAGCAGAATAAACCAGAGGGAGGTGAAGTAGGCCAGGATCAGGCCGATAATGAGGGGAAAAATAATCATGGCAAGGCTCAGGGCCAGAGGGCGGGCAGCTGGCAGATCAACTGTTTCTAGGTCCTCTTCCTTCCAGGGCTCCTGGCGGGCCTGGTGGACCTCAAGGCAGCAGATGCTCGAACCGAGCTGAAAGGGCTGACCGGCCACAATCTTGTGCCTGCCGTGGGGGCCCTGAAAGAAGATTCCTCGGCTTTCGATCTCAATGCTGCCCTCAAAGGGAGCTAGGGCTGGGTCAGCGAAGGCTAGGTGCTGGGCCTGCCTGCCCAGCTGCCAGCTTCCCCGCTGAAGGGGAAAGCATCTGAGAGCATCTGGGCCGTGTAAGACCAGAAAATCAAGGAGGGCAGCTGCCTGATCTAGCTGGGAATCACAGAGGCTGAGGGCTGCCCCCTGGGTGAGGGGAGGATCCCCTAGGGTAAGGTCGGTTAGCTTCTGCCCCTGTACCTGCCAGCTACAGGTCTTGCTGGCCCAGAGCTGGTTGAGGGCGCGGGCCAGCTGGCTGCCGGGGGTAGCTGGTGGGCAGCGCAGGCTCAGGGGGCGGTAGGTCTTGCTCCTAGGGTCTTGTACGCGAAGCTCTAGTTCCATGGGGCCATTCAAGCCCTGGAAAACTGCCCCTGCAAGGGAGCGAAACTGAAAAACAAGCCCAAGCGGTTGACCGCTGGCTCATAATCACACAGTGTTCCCAGCTATTTTTTGGCTTCAAGTCACTCTTTTCCGGTAGTTTTATAGTGACTGTCTTGATTTCTTCGGGGTTGAGGCAGGTGGAGTAAAGATTCTAGGCTGAAGTAGCCAAGTGTGGCTAGGCTGCTCTTGGTGCAGTGTAGCCCTCAAATCAAGGAGTAGGTAAGTGAACGCTGATCTTGTCGTCGTAGGCTCAGGCCTCTTTGGTCTCACCATTGCTGAGCAGGCCGCAACCGAACTGGGGCTGAAGGTAGCCATCTTGGATCGCCGCCACCACATTGGTGGTAACGCCTACAGTGAGAACGAAGAAAAAACCGGTATTGAAGTTCACCGCTACGGGGCCCACCTCTTCCATACCTCTAATGAGCGGGTCTGGGAATACGTCAACCGTTTTACTGCCTTTACCAACTACACCCACCGGGTTTACACCACCCACAAGGGCATCGTCTACCCCATGCCCATTAACCTAGGCACCATCAACCAGTTCTTCAACGCCGCCTACACCCCGGCAGAGGCTAAGGCACTGATCCAGGAGCAGGCTGGTGAACTGGCAGGTACTGACCCTAAGAACCTGAACGATAAGGGCATCTCCCTGATTGGCCGCCCCCTCTATGAGGCCTTCATCAAGCACTACACTGCCAAGCAGTGGCAGACCGACCCTGCTGACCTGCCGGCCTCCATTATCTCCCGCCTGCCGGTTCGTTACACCTACGACAACCGCTACTTTAACGATAAGTACGAGGGCCTGCCTGTAGATGGCTACACCGCCTGGCTGGAGCGGATGGCTGCCCACCCCAACATTGAGGTTCACCTGAACACTGACTTCTTTGAAGAGGGCCACGAGTACTCCCGCTCAAAGGTTCTAGGCCAGGTCCCTGTTGTCTACACCGGCCCGGTTGACCGCTACTTTGACTACACTGAAGGTGACCTGTCCTGGCGGACTATCGACCTTGAAGAAGAAGTCCTAGAGATGGAAGACTTCCAGGGCTGCTCAGTGATGAACTACCCTGATGCCCAGTACCCCTACACCCGTATTCACGAGTTCCGCCACTTCCACCCCGAACGGGACTACACCAAGGATGCAACCGTTATCCACCGTGAATACTCCCGCTTCGCTGAAAAGGGCGACGAGCCCTACTACCCGGTCAATACCTCAGCTGACCGTCAGATGCTCCTCAAGTACCGGGAGCTAGCAGCCGGTGAACAGCAGGTCCTCTTCGGCGGCCGCCTGGGCACCTACAAGTACCTGGATATGCACATGGCTATCGGCGCTGCCCTGTCTATGTTTGACAACAAGCTCCGTCCCCACTTTGAGAAGGGCCAGCAGCTGCAGTCCGGCGGTATCGAGGCCTAAGAAAGAATGATGACTGAACAGAAAACTCAAAACCAGCAGCTGCGCACCCTTCAGCGGGTTATTCTGCCTGAGTCCGTGCAGACCGATGTTATTCCCCTCTACATTGATGGGGGGAGTGCAACCGGTGTACAGCTACCAACCCGTCTAGATGAGGATGCCGCCCAGACCATTGCCCAGGCAACTGCCCAGCAGGAGCTGAAGGTAGGGGCACAGGCCTCTTCCTCTTCCCAGGCTGATGTGCTGGGCCGTCATTCAACCCAACTTGCAGCTGGTCAGACGGTTTCCTTTGGCACCTACTTCAATGCCTTCCCCGCAGCCTATTGGCGGCGCTGGACCAAGCTCACTTCTGTAACCCTGCAGCTGACCACCAAGGGCAAGGGCATGGTTGTGGTCTACAAGTCCAATGCCCGGGGGGTTATTCAGCGGGTTGACGCTAAGATCCTTTCTGGCCAGCAGACTACCAGCTTTGATCTGACCCTTGCCCCCTTTGGGGATGGCGGCTGGTACTGGTTTGACCTGACTGCCACCAAGAAGGACCTGACCCTGCTAGAGGCCAAGTGGCTGGGCGATATTAGCCCCCGCCTGGGCGAGGCTGGCGGTATGGCCACGGTACAGATTACGACCATGAATAAGGTTCAGTACTGTATTGATAACATCCGCTCCCTGGGCCAGAACCTTGATGCCCTAGAAAAGGTCAAGGAAATCCTGATCGTGGATCAGGGGACCCAAAAGGTGCAAGATCACCCAGACTTTGAAGAGGTTGTTGCCCCCCTAGCCGGTAAGTTCCGTATCATCAACCAGGCTAACCTGGGTGGTTCCGGTGGCTTTGCCCGCGGCATGTTTGAGGCCGTCAACGAGGGCAGCGACTATGTAATGCTCCTTGACGATGATGTGGTCGTTGAGCCTGAGTCCATCCTGCGCCTGATTACCTTTGCCGACTACTGCAAGGATCCAACCATTGTTGGTGGTCATATGTTTGATATGTATGACCGTTCTGTTCTGCACGCCTTCGGCGAGGTCGTCAATCCCTGGCGGACCTTCTACGATAAGCCCTACGATGATATGTCCCTAGGTCATGACCTGGGTAAGCACAACCTGCGCAGCACCCACTGGCTGCACCGACGGGTAGATGTGGACTACAACGGCTGGTGGATGTGCCTGATTCCTACCCAGGTCATTGAGCAGATTGGCCTGTCTTTGCCCCTCTTCCTCAAGTGGGATGACGCTGAGTACGGCCTGCGGGCTAAGGCTGCCGGTATTGCAACCGTTTCCTTCCCCGGCGCTGGCCTCTGGCATGTCTCCTGGCAGGATAAGGACGACTCAGTTGGCTGGCAGGCCTACTTCCACGAGCGGAACCGTCTGATTACTGCCCTGATTCATTCCCCCTTTGAAAAGGGTGGGGCTGTCTTGCGTGAGTCCCTCTTCTTGGATGTTAAGCACGCCCTGTCGATGCAGTACTACACTGAAGAGGGTAGGCTGCTGGCCCTAGAGGACCTACTCTCTGGCCCTGAGCACCTGCACCCCTCTTTGAGTGAGCGTCTGCCTGTGATTCGAGGTAAGGTCAAGGACTTCCAGGACGCCCAGCTCAAGACCAACCTTGATGACTACCCGCAGCCTAAGACCACTAAGCCCCCCTTCAAGGGCCGAAGGAACTTTAACTCTCCGGGCTACCAGAAGCTGATTCCCTGGACCCTCTCTACGGTGGGCCGGCAGCTACTGACCAAGGTTGATGATCTAGCTAAGAGCAACCCGCAAATTCAGCTCACCTACTCTGAGAACCGCTGGTGGACTGTATCTAAGTTTGATTCTTTGCTGGTGACTAACGCTGAAGGTACCGGTGTCTACTGGTATCAGAGGGATCCGCAGAAGCTGAAGAAGAGCCTGAGCAGGGCCGCTAAGCTCCACGCCCAGCTCTTTACCCAATGGGAAGATCTGCGGTCTAGCTACCGTGCTGCTGCCCAGGAAGTTGCCTCTTACCAGGCCTGGGCTAAGACCTTTGAGAAGCATACGGAGTCTGAGCTACGCCGATGAGTGAGAAACGAAGTGTTGCCCTGGCCCCTCCCGGTAGGGGCCGGGGGCTCTTAGATGTTCTAAAGCACCGCTATCTGCTGAAACTGCTGGTAGATAAGGAAATCCAGGTTCGCTACCGGGGCTCTGTGCTGGGTATCCTCTGGTCCTACATCAAGCCCGGTGTTCAGTTTGGTGTCTTCTATATCGCTATGGGCCTTTTCCTGGGCCTTGAGCGGGGGATGCAGAACTACGCTATCTACCTGTTCTCGGGCATGATTATTATTAATTTCTTCTCTGAAGGATTTAGTAATGGGGCTAAGGCCATGGTGGTTAACGGTGCCCTCATTAAAAAGATATATCTGCCCCGGGAGCTCTTTTCAGTATCAACTATTTGGGTTGCCCTGATTCACTTTGTTCCCCAGATTCTAGTTCTGCTCCTGGCCTGCTTTATTGCTGGTTGGAGCCCTGATTTGAAGCAGCTGGGTGCAGGTGTGGTTGCCATGCTGATCATCATGCTCTTTTCTTCTGGTTTGGGGCTGATTTTTGGTGTAGCCAACGTATTTTTTAGGGATTCTGAAAATATTGTGGATATGCTGCTGATGGTAGCTACCTGGTTCTCGCCGGTCCTTTATTCTTGGACGATGGTGCGAGACACCCTTTATTCCTGGGTGATGACTGTTTATATGCTCAATCCCCTCACGGTTGCTGTGGAGCTCTTCCACTATGCCTTTTGGATTCCCACCCTGTCTGCTGAGGCTGCCCAGCTGCCTACCAGCCAGATTCCCCCTAACCTTTTGAGTTTTTGGGTTCCTCTGGCCCTGCTGATCTCAGCCCTGACCCTCTGGCTGGGGGATTTACTCTTCCGTAAATTAGAGGGCAATTTTGCCCAGGAGCTCTGATCGAGAGTGGATATTAAGAAGTTTGATCTTCCTGCAGTAGCTGCCGATGCACCTGTTGTCATTAGGGTGGATTCTTTGGTTAAGCGTTTTGTGCTGCGCCATACCCGCTCTATGAAAGAGGCCTTCATCTGGCTCATTAAGGGCCGGAAGGGGGATTTGAATGAAAAGTTCAACGCCCTCAATGGGGTGAGCCTGGATATTCGTGAGGGGGAGCGGGTTGCCCTCTTGGGCTATAACGGCTCGGGCAAATCTACCCTTTTGAAGCTGATTTCTGGGGTGATGCACCCGGACTCAGGTCAGGTGCTGACCGGGGGTCGGATTGCTGGTTTGATTGAGGTGGGTGCCGGTTTTCACCCTGATCTTACTGGCCGCGATAATGTCTACCTCAACGCTGCTATCTTGGGTATGAGTAAGGAGCAGATTGAAGAGAAGTTTGATGAGATTGTTGCCTTCTCTGAAATCGGTGACTTTATTGATACTGAGGTGAAGTTTTATTCATCGGGTATGTATCTGCGTCTGGCCTTTGCCGTGGCGGTACATACTGATCCTGAGATTTTCTTGGTCGATGAGATTCTTGCTGTGGGTGATGAGCCCTTCCAGAAGAAGTGTATCGCTAAGATTCGTGATCTCAGTGCTGAGGGTAAGACCCTGGTGGTGGTCAGTCATGACCTGGATCTGGTGGGTAAGATCTGCAGCCGCGGGGTGGTGCTCGATCATGGGAACATGATGTTTGATGGTCCTATTGATCAGGCGATTAGCTTTATGCGTTCTCGCTAATCCTCTAGCGGGAGGTTTGCCCACAAAGAAGCCCACAGGCCTGAAGGTCTGTGGGCTTCTTTGCTGGCTGGCTAGTTTATCCTTCTGTGATTTATTTCAAAAGGTTACGTAGGTTTTAGGTTCCTGCTGGAGCCCTTCTTTGAAGATGGGCCCTCAGGTGAAAGGCCTTGTCAGATAGGTTCCTTTACTTGTCTAGTCAAGTAACGGACAGGGGTGCCTCCTGCCTTTATCCACAGGTTCAAACTAGCTGATTGAATGTCTTACCTTGCCGGTTGTATCTTGTAGCTGAAAGATTGACCGGTCGCAAGGACGCGAAGGGGGACAGGATGCTCAGCAAGGACCTAGAAGGCCTCATCGAGGCAGATGTGAGAGAACTAATCCGGGCCCGGAACCTTGACCCCTTCGTCGATCAGGAAGAGGCCAAGGCTCTGATCCAGCAGACCCTAGCAAGCTATGAGGACGAGGGAAGACTGGGGCCCTATTCAGCCCTCCAACAGGCTAATGACCTGCTTGCCAGCCTCAACGACCGGATCTGCGGTTTTGGGGAAATCCAAAAATACTTAGATGACCCAGAGATTGAAGAAATCTGGATCAACTCACCAGCAGAGGTTTTTATTGCTCGCTCCGGCGAATCAGAACTCACCGGCCTGAGACTGAGCGAAGAGCAGATCCGGGCCCTTGTTGAAAGAATGCTCAAGACCTCCGGCCGTCGCCTGGACCTCAGCACCCCCTTTGTTGATAGCTCCCTACCTGATGGCTCCCGGCTCCATGTGGCCATCCCCGATGTAACCCGCCGCCACTGGGCTATCAACATTAGAAAATTCGTTGCCCGGGCCAGCCGGCTCAACGACCTAGTTCGCCTAGGCTCCCTAAGCCAGCAGGCAGCTGTATTCTTAGACGCTGCCGTAGCCAGTGGCCTCAACATTCTGGTTTCAGGGGCAACCCAGGCCGGTAAAACCACCATGCTCAACTGCCTGGCAGCCTCAATAGGCCTCAGAGAGCGGGTTATTACCTGCGAAGAAATTTTTGAACTCAAGATTCCCCTACGAGATGTCGTCAACCTACAGTGCCGGCAGCCAAACCTGGAAGGGAAGGGCGAAATTCCCCTGCGCCGCCTGGTCAAAGAGGCCCTGCGGATGCGCCCTGACCGGCTCATCATCGGTGAGGTGCGAGAGGCTGAATCCCTAGATATGCTCATTGCCTTGAACTCAGGCCTACCAGGTCTTTGCACCATTCACGCCAACTCAGCGAGGGATGCCATTACCAAGATGTGCACCCTGCCCCTTTTGGCCGGCGAGAATATTTCTTCAGCCTTCGTTGTTCCCACCGTGGCCTCCTGCTTTGACCTGGTAGTTCACTGCCAGCGCGATAAGCGGGGCCGGCGGCGGGTTGAAGAAATCCTTGCCCTGGGCAGTCGGGTTGAGGAAGGTGTCATTGAAACAAGCACCCTCTTTAGGTTTGAGGGGGACCGGCTTGTCTGCCGGAGCGCTGAAGTGCCGGCAGCAGAAAGGCTGCGCCAGGCCGGCTACCGGCCTGAAAGCCTACTAGCCTACGAGGAGGGCCAAGCATGAGCCTGATCCTCGCTGCCTTCTTCGCCCTGGGGGTCTTTCTGGTCTACCTCTCTTGCTGGAACCTGCCCCCCAGAAGCCGAAAGTCGGCTTCTGCCCCTGCCCTCCAGCAGCTGCTCCGTCAGGCAGATCTAGAAAAGCTGAGCCTGAAGATGTTCTACCTGATCAGCGCCTTCCTGGCTCTAGCCTCTGCCTTTCTAGCCTTCCTGCTCACCTCCCTCCTACCCCTGGCCCTGATTTCTGGCCTGGTGGGCCTCTGCGCCCCGCGGGTGCTAGTGAGCCAGAGGGCCCACCGGCGCCAGGCCCAGATGCGGACCCTCTGGCCAGATGCGGTTGATCACCTGCGCTCAGCAATCCGGGCCGGAATGGCTCTGCCCGATGCCCTTATGCAGCTCCAGTACAGGGGCCCAGAGCCCCTAAGGCCGGCCTTTGCCTTCTTTGCCTCTGACTACCGGGCCAGCGGTGAATTCGTACCAGCCCTCAACCGCCTCAAGGACAAGCTCAGCGACCCTACAGCTGACAACATTATTGAAGCCCTGAAGGTCACCCGGGAGGTAGGGGGAACAGACCTAGGCAGGCTCCTAGGAACCTTAAGCTCCTTCCTACGGGAGAACGCTAGGACCCGGGCTGAACTTGAGGCCCGCCAGTCCTGGACCATTAACGCCGCCCGCCTTGCCTGCGTAGCCCCCTGGGTGGTGCTGGGGCTCATGGCAACCCAACCGAGCACCATCAGGATCTATAACAGCCTAGCTGGCTTTTTGGTTCTTGCCTCTGGCTTCTTGCTGACCTTCTTGGCCTACCGGCTCATGATGAGAATCGGAGCCCTACCCCAAGAGAAGAGGGTGCTGGTATGAGCCTGAACCTGACCCTGATTTTAGGTTTTAGCCTGGGGCTGGGCCTGGCCCTGATCCTTTCGAGCGCCCTGGCTCAGAGGACTGAAAGCTTTGCTGACCGGATCGCTCCCCAGCTGCGCTCTAGCGAGCTGCGCAATAATAGGCCCCTTGAAACCTACGCCTCTTTACCTGAAGGTATCTACGGCTTTCTCCTTTCCCTTACAGGGCCCTGGCTAGAGAAGCTGATGAGGCTGGTGGGGCAGGCAAACTTTGATTCCTCTACCCTAGAGCGGCGCCTAGAGCAGCTTGGGTCAGGCCTGAGCCTAGCAGAATATAGGGTGCAGCAGATGCTCTGGTCACTTGCCGGTTTTCTGCTCTCTAGCCTCTTCGTTGGTCTGGCCATGAGCCAGGGCAAACTGGGGCTGCTGCTGGGCCTGCTACTCGTTCTTTCTGCTTCCCTCTGCGGCTTTGTAGCCAGGGACTACTGGCTTGGGCAGCAGATTAAGGGTAGGCAGAAGGCCATGCTGGCTGAATTTCCCGCCCTAGCTGAGCTTCTGGCCCTTTCTGTTACAGCCGGTGAGTCTGCCCTAGGGGCCCTTGAGCGGGTGGTTTCCTGCTCCCAGGGGGAACTGGCCCAGGAGTTTCAGGTCATTCTTTCAGCAACCCGAGCAGGAACACCCCTGGTAACTGCCCTTCAAGATTTTTCACAGCGAACCGATCTTGCCCCCCTCTCACGATTTGTTGATGGCCTGGTGGTGGCAATCGAACGGGGAACACCCCTAGCTGATGTCCTTCGGGCCCAGGCTCAGGACGTTCGTGATAATGCAAAGCGGGAGCTGATGGAAACAGCAGGGAAGAAGGAGATTGGAATGATGGCCCCGGTTGTCTTTCTGATCCTTCCCCTGACCGTGGTCTTTGCCCTCTTCCCGGGGCTGTCCCTGCTGAACTTTCAATTTTAGGGGCCCCTTGGCCCCCCGATCAAAGGAGATACCTGATGAAAAAGTTGATGAACCAAGCCTACCTGGCCGCCCTCTTTGCCTCCCTGCTGGGCCCTGAAGAGGAGAGGGAGCGGGGTGACGTGCCGGGCTGGGTGATGGTCACTATGATGACTGCCCTGCTGGTGGCCGCCATCTTGGTTGTAGCCCAGGATGCCTTAATCACCATGTTTAACAATGCTATGTCTACCCTCAATCGCTAGGTTGGTCTCTGATGGCAGATCGTCAGCAGCAGAAGCAGGCTGGGAACGCCACAGCTGAGTTTGTGATGGTCTCTTCTCTGGTCCTGCTCCTCTTCCTTCTTGTCCTTCAGCTTTCCTTTGCCCTCTACACTCACAACCTGCTCCAGGACGCAGCCTCTCAAGGGGCCCGCTACGGGGCCCTGAAGGATAGGACGGCAGCTGAAGGGCAGGCGAGGGCTGAAGAGCTGCTGGCCAGCAGCCTACCAGCGAGCTACAGCAGAGAAATCAGCAGCCAGGTCATTGACTGGCATGGTTCTCAGGCCCTAGAGATTAGCATCAGGGCCCCTCTTCCCCTGGTGGGGCCCTGGGGGCTGGGGCAGGGCTGGGAGGTGCAGGGCCATGCCCTACTGGTTCCCTAGTCTCAGGTTCCACAGGCCGGCCAGGGAGGCAGGCTGCTCCCAGATAGACCTGGCCCCCCAGGAGCTGGGGTCGCTGAAAGGGCAGAAGGAGGGGCTGGGCTCGGAGCAAGAGACTGAGCAGGGGCAGCAAGAGACTGAGCAGGGGCAGGCAGGTAACGCCCTGGTTGAGTTTGTTGCCCTGGCTGGCCTGCTGATGGTGCCCACCATCTATTTTCTGCTCTCGGTCTTTGCCCTTCAGAATGCGGCCTTTGCCGCCAGCAGTGCAGGGGCCCAAACCCTGCAGGTTCTTGCCCAGCTACCTGAGGAGCAAAGAAGCCAGGAATTAGCTTCTTCCCTAGCGATCTTGGCTGCAAGCGACTACGGGATTGAGGGTCAGCAGGTGCAGGCCCAGCTCATCTGCCCTACGAGCTGCGCCCAGGGGGAGAACCTGGTGCTTCTGGTAACGGTCAGTGTTGAACTTCCCCTCGTTCCCTGGCCTGGAGCCCCTACCTTTGCCCAGATGACCTCTAGGTCTGTTAGCTGGGCAGGTGCCTACTCATGAGGCTACTTAGAGGGCCCAGCTCCCAGCAGGCTAAAGGTGACTGGGCCCAGCAGGGCAAAGATCCCAGCTCCCAGCAGGCTAGCGGGCAGCCTGGGCCCAGTTCAGAGGAAGGCAGCGTTCTGCTGCTGATTATTGGCCTCTGCCTGGTTCTGCTTCTCGTTGCCTCAACAGTGGTAGCGGTAAGCAGCATCTACCTGGAGCGGCAGCGCCTGCAGGCCCTTGCGGATCAGGCAGCCTGGTCCTCAGCCCAGCAGGTCAGGGGGATCTCAACCCAGGGCCAGCAGGCCTACTTTCTGCTCAGTTCTGAGCAGGTCTACCAAAGTACCCAGGCTTTTCTGGTTGAGTCTGGGGCTGGGGGAGACTTTCAGGAACTATCCTTAGAGGCCGGCAGCGGGGTGTTGGGGTCTAACACAGTAAAGGTGGTCTTAAGCGCTCGGGTTCAACCGCCCATCCTTTCTGTGGTTCTGCCTGATGGGGTGCGGGTTCAGGTCAGCGGCCAGGCTAGGGTGAGGGCTAGCCAGGTTGAGCCCTAGCTAGCGGCGCGGCCTCTGATGAGGCAGTTGGGCAGCTTTTGGGCTAGGGTTATTTTGGGCTAGGGTTAAGAGTCATGGCCACTATTGATTACTCTGCCCAGCTAAAAACCCTGCGCTCCCGCTACGCCTCTCTTGAAGAGGTGAGCGACCTGGAGGGACTGCGGGCTACCCTGGCAGACCTATCAGAGGCCGCCGGGGCCCCTGACCTGTGGGATCAGCCGGAGCAGGCCCAGAAGGTTACCTCCCAGCTGTCGCAGAAGCAGGCTGAACTGAACCGGATTCTACAGCTCAAGGCTGCCCTTGATGACCTTGAGGTGATGCTAGAACTGGCTGAAGAGGAGCAGGACCAGGCAACCCTAGCTGAGGCTCAGGCGGAACTTGCCGCCCTGGACCAGAGCCTAGCTGACCTTGAGGTTATAACCCTGCTCTATGGGGAGTATGACCAGCGGGATGCTGTGGTGACGATTCGGGCTGGGGCTGGGGGAGTAGATGCCGCTGATTTTGCTCAGATGCTTCTGCGCATGTACCTGCGCTGGGCTGAGAAAAACGGTTATACTACAAGGGTTTTAGATACCTCTTATGCTGAGGAAGCTGGCCTGAAATCAGCTACCTTTGAGGTGCAGGCCCCCTACTCTTATGGGCGGCTTTCAATTGAAGCTGGCACCCACCGGCTGGTGCGGATTTCCCCCTTTAACAGTCAGGGTAAGCGGATGACCTCTTTCGCTGCTGTTGAGGTTATCCCCCTAATTGAACAAACAGACCATATTGATATTCCCGATGCTGAGCTGAAGGTCGATGTCTTTAGGTCCTCTGGTCCTGGCGGCCAGTCGGTGAATACCACCGACTCTGCTGTCCGCCTAACCCACCTGCCCACAGGAATTGTGGTCTCAATGCAAAATGAGAAGTCACAGCTGCAAAATAAGGCGGCAGCCCTGCGGGTCTTGCAGTCGCGCCTGCTCTTGCTCCGCAAGGAAGAAGAAGAGGCTCAGAAGAAGCAGCTAGCGGGTGATGTTAAGGCTAGCTGGGGCGATCAGATGCGCTCCTATGTTCTTCACCCCTACCAGATGGTTAAGGACCTTCGAACCCAGCATGAGGAAGGCAACCCCTCGGCGGTCTTTGATGGGGCCCTCAATGGGCTGATTGACGCTGGGGTGCGCTGGCGGGCAGCTGAACATATGAAGAGAAGGAATGAAGAAGAAAGTGGCTAAGAAAAAAGATAAAAAGGTAGACCCTAATAATCAGGTTGTGGCCTCTAATAGGCGGGCCCGGCACAACTATAACCTGGTGGAGACCTGGGAGGCTGGGCTGGTGCTGATGGGCACAGAGGTTAAGTCCCTGCGGGAGGGCGGGGCCTCAATTACCGATGGTTTTTGCCAGATGTATGGCAATGAGCTCTGGCTTGAGGGAATCCACATTGCTGAGTATGGGCGCGGTTCTTGGACCAACCATGCAGCCCGCCGCCGTCGAAAGCTACTGCTGCACCGTCAGCAGATTAACAAAATTGCCCAGAAGCTGAAGGAAAGCGGTTATACGGTTGTTCCCCTGAAGCTTTATTTTTCTGGTGGACGGGCTAAAGTAGAGATAGCTCTGGCTACGGGTAAGCGTGACTATGATAAGCGTCAGGCCCTGCGGGAGCGGCAGGATAATCTTGAAGCCCAGCGGGCTATGCGCTATAAGAACCTTGGCTAGTTCACTTAATCTAAAGGATAAAGATATTTATGACTCAAAAGCCCTCACCGGAAGAAAACCCCTACGGCGAGTATGTTCCTGGTCAGTACAGCCAGCCGGCTGAATCTGCTGACCCTTCAGCAGCCGCTGGCGGCAGTGACTATGCGGCAGCTGGCTCTACTGCCCCTTCTACTTCCAGCTCCCTAGATTCTTCAGCTAGCCCCAGCTACCCAGAGTCTAGCTACTCAAGCCCTAGCTATGCTGGCTCTGATTACTCAAGCCCCAGCTATGCAGATCCTAGCTACTCAAGCCCCAGCTACCCGGCAGCCGATCCCTACGCAGCCCCCCTGGCCTACGCCGGGGCAGCTCCCCTTCCTAAGGGTCTGGCTGTTAGTTCCCTGGTTCTTGGTATTCTGGCCTTCCTCACCGGCTTCATTGTGCTGGGCTTCCTCTTCGCTATTGCCGGCCTGATTCTAGGCTTCCTGGCCCTGGGCCGTGTACGAAAGGGCACCGCCTCTGGTAAGGGTATGGCTATTGCCGGTCTGATCCTTAGCGGCCTGGGCCTGATTGGGTCTATTGTTTCTGCAGTGTTTTTCTCTTGGCTCTTCTCCATTGGCTTTGAATGTTCAACTACCTACAGTACCCAGAGCCAGATTGATAGCTGCATTGAGCAGAAGCTTGGTATGAGCCAGGTCAGCTACAGTGAAGATGTTAGCAGCAGCGAAGATTCCAGCAGCTACGACTCCTAGGTTAGGGACTGTAGGCCTGAGCCTGCCTGCCCTTTACAGAATCCCTACAAGCTGGTAGGGTGGGTGTTCCAGGTGAATGGCCCGGCCGCTTTCAAAAGGAGTTGCGACTCGAAAGCAGGTTGGAAAACGTTCAGCTGGGGTGTTCTTTGACAAAAGAATATGGGGATGATTGGTTTCGACGATGTAAGTTGAGATGGATGAAGCGTGCCGAGGACGCAGGGTTATCTCGTTAACGCCCTCTGCAAAAAAATAAGTGCAGAATCTAAGCGCACTGACTTCGCACTCGCTGCCTAATAATCCCAGCGATGCAGTCTGGTAGCCTGAGCT
>JAXDRN010000047.1:0-15257 GCA_034090985.1 Rothia sp. (in: high G+C Gram-positive bacteria)
CTATGGGCATGAACTCCATCATCACCATGTTCGTGATTTACACCCTGGGCATTTTGGTTGGCCAGGACATCTGGCAGCGTGTCTTCTCAGCCCGCTCCCCCGAGGTCGCCCGCTGGGGCGGTGCGAGCGCCGGCATCTACATCGCCCTCTACGGCGTAGCCGGTGCGCTGATCGGTATGGCGGCTGCGGTGCTAGCTCCTCAGCTTGAGAGCCAGGACGACGCCTTCGCGGCTATTGCACAGAACTACCTACCTGCGGGTGTGGGTGGCGTTGTCTTGGCCGCCGGCGTGGCTGCCATGATGTCAACGGCGTCGGGCGCCCTGATTGCTTCTGCCACCGTAGCCCGTGTAGATGTGATTCCCTTTATTACCGGGCGCCCTGCGCTTGAGGAAGGCGAGGAAACCGATGCCACTCTCAAGGCTGACCGCCTTTACCTGCTGGTGCTGGGCGGGCTGGTTACTTTTATTGCTATCTTCTTGACCGACACGGTGACCTCTTTGACCATTGCCTACGACATCCTGGTGGGCGGCCTGATGGTTGCAATTCTGGGCGGTCTAGTGTGGAAGCGCGGCACCGGTATGGGTGCGGCGTTTTCTATGGCGGCAGGATCCCTGGTGACCCTAGGGTGCATGCCAATCTTTGGCGTGCTAGCGAACGAGCCGATTTACTACGGCCTGGCAGCGTCGCTGGTGGTGTACGTGGTGGCATCCATGGCCACTAAGCCCACCTCGCCCGAGGTGATGAAGGCCTGGCAGGAACGGCTGAATAGCTAGCATGCAGCTGACCTTCTCCAGCGCCCCGCCCAGCCACCGGGAGCAACTACCCGACTGGGCGCAAGCCGTGTATTTTGAGGATTTCACGCGCGATGATCACACCCGCTGCCTACTGGCGCATAACGATAGGCAGCTGGTGGGGCTTGTTGCCTGGTGGACGGCCCGTGCCCACCGCACCCGCTATGAACTCCAGCTTGCAGTGGCGCCTCATCTGCGGCGTCAGGGCATAGGTACTGCCCTGTACCGGCAGGCGCGGGCGCAGGCGTCCGCTCCCCTACCCTTCTTCATGCGTGACTACCTGGGCGAACCCACCCTGCACTTAGCCGACTCGCTGGGTGCCCAGACTCTTCAGATGGTTCCACCCGCCACCATGCCCACCAAATCAGCGCAGAACCTGCGGGAGCACGCGTCCGCCCGCTCTGCACGCAGCGTGAGCTACCCAGAATTTGAGCAGGCCTACGTCGATTTTTACGAGTGGACGCACGCCAGCTGGCACCCCGTATCGGGCAACCACCGGCCGGTACTGGCCCGTCATGCCGCCGAGGCCTACAACGATTACTCATCAATCGCGGTGGACGCCGCCGGGCAGGTGCGTGCGGTCATAGCGGTTTTTCCCGGTGACCAGTCTGAACTCTGCGGAGAGACAACCACCCCAGCCCCTGATCAGGGGGAGCTGCTCTTAGAGGCCTGCCTGCGGCGGTCCCTCACACAACTAGCAGAAGCGGGGCACAGCAGGGTCGAGGTCGATGGGCACATCTCAGACCCCCACCTCTTCCCTGCCTGGGCCAAAACCGGGGCAAGCGGACGCTGGTACCGGCTCGTGGAGATACCGATTGAACCACAACGTCAGCTTGTGCAGGGTTTTTAGGCTCTATGCACAGAAAAACCTTCCCAAAGCCCAAGAACCCTGCGCACCGGCTCCTACCCACACGTCCGCTCATAAACATACTGTGCTCTGAATAACATTTCAGGTGCGAAAATCCCGCACATCTATGCACTAACCCCGTATGCTGAAGCGAAAGCCCGCACCCCGCGCCCAGGAAAGACCAGCATGACTCACCCTTCGCTTCCCAACCGCTCCGGTGAACACACAGAGCCCCGCCGCAACGCCGGCTACGCCATCTTGGCCACCCTCCGCAACTACGGCATCGACACCGTTTTCGGTATTCCCGGAACCCATAACCTTGAGTTCTACCGCCACCTCAAGGAACTCAAAATCCGCCCCATCACCACCCGCCACGAGCAGGGAGCAGCCTACGGGGCAGACGGCTGGTCCCTCACTCGCGGCCTACCCGGCGTCGTCATCACCACCTCAGGCCCCGGCCTGCTCAACTCCCTTTCAGGGGCCGCAACCGCTTACGCCGAGTCCCGCCCCATGATCATCCTCTCCCCCGGCCGGCCCGTGGGCCAGGAATTCCGCGACATCGGTGCCCTGCACGAAACTAAGAACCCCACCGGGGCCGTTAACTCCATTGTCGAATTCTCCCGCCGGGTCAACTCTGCCGAAGAAGCCGTAGATATCATCCACAACGCCTTCCGCTCCTTCGCCCACAAGCGTCCGCGGCCCATCCATATTGAGGTGCCCCTAGACGTGCTCGAAGGCGAGATCGACCTCAACCCAGCTATTTTGCAGGCCCGCCCCCTGGGCAAGCCCCAGCCCGCCCCCGTAGACGATGTGCGCGAGGCCGCCCGTATGCTGGCAGAGTCCCAGAGGCCCCTGATCGTAGCTGGCGGCGGCTCCATTAGGGCAGCGGCAGACCTACTCCAGCTGGCTGAAACTCTTGAAGCTCCCGTTATTACCTCCATCAATGGCAAGGGTGCCATTCCCGAAAAGCACCGCCTCTCCCTGGGGGCTGACCTGCGCCTGAGCGCCGCCCACGCCTTCTGCCAAGAAGCAGATGCCATGCTCATTGTGGGTTCAAAAATCGGTGAAGCTGAGCTCTGGGAGGGCGATATTCGCCCCAAGGGGCCGGTCATTCGCATTGATATTAGCCGTGATCAGATGCTCACCAACATCACCCCAGACCTTGAACTGCCCGGCAACTCCAAGGCTGTTATTCCGCAGCTTCTAGAGGCCCTGGCTGAGCTGGGCCTAGCCCCCGGCTCCCGCGAACCGCGTAACCTGCAAGCAATCTTCGACGCCCTTGACCGTGAGGGCCGCGCTATCGCCCCTGAACTGGCTGAACTGAACGAGAGAATCATGGAGGTCCTCCCTGAGGACACCATCATTGCCGGTGATTCCTCTCAGGTCACCTACATGGGCACAACCACCTTCTACAGGGCCGCCCGCCCTAACTCCCTGCTCTACATGGCCACCTACGCCACCCTAGGCTACGGCCTGCCTGCCGCCATTGGGGCCAAGCTGGCTGCCCCCGAACGCCCGGTGGTCTGCCTGCTGGGCGACGGGGCCCTCATGTTCGCTATCCAGGAGCTGATGACCGCCCTTGAGCAGCAGCTTGATCTGCCCATCATCTGTGTAGAGAACGGCGGCTACGGGGAAATCCGCCAGAACGAACGTGACCGCGGCATTGCCCCCGTGGCTGTGGACCTGCTCCAGCCCGACTGGGTCAAGCTGGCCGAGGGCTTTGGCGCTAGCGGTTTCTCAGCCACCATGGATACCCTGGCTCAGACCGTCCAGCAGGCCCTAGCCACCCGCGGCCCCTCAATCGTGCACCTGAAGATCGGTGAGACCCTGCGCTAGGGCCCAGCTAGCTCACAGAGATAAGGACGCCGCCCCCACTTCCCTGCCAATTGGCAGAAAGGTGCGGGGCGGCGTCCTTATTTTTCGTCTGCTCACCCGGGGGTAAGGCGGGCGGCTACTCGTAGCGCAGGGCGTCGATGGGGTCGAGCTTGGCCGCCTTGTTGGCCGGGTAGTAGCCGAAGAAGAGGCCAATAGCCAGGGAGAAGCCCAGGGCCAGGAGCACGGCGCTCAGGGGCGGGAAGACGAAGGTGCCTAGCAGCTTGGCCCCCAGCATGCCCAGGCCACCGCCCAGCAGAACACCAAGGATACCGCCGACCAGGCAGACCATCATGGCCTCTACCACGAACTGTAGGCGGATAGCCCCTCGCGTTGCCCCCAGGGCCTTGCGGATGCCGATTTCGCGGGTGCGTTCGGTAACGGTCACCAGCATAATGTTCATAACGCCAATGCCACCGACCAGTAGCGAAATACCGGCGATAGCCGAGATAGCTGAACTAATGCCGTCCAGCACCGCGTTGAAGGACTCGGTCATGGCTGAGAAGTCCCGGATCTCAGCCATATATTGCTCGTCAGCCCGGTACATTGAGGTCAGCTGGGCCTGAAGCAGGGCCTGGACCTGGGCAAGGTCCTTCCCCTCAGCTGGACGAATCGAAATCTGCTCGTAAGCGCCGGGGCTCCAGGTGTTAAATTCCTCTTCAAGGCTAATCGGAAGGTAAACCGCGCCGGGCATGGGGAAGGAGAATATTCCGCTACCTGATGTGTCAGGTGCATAGACCCCAATCACAAGGGCATAGCGGCTCCCCATACCGGATTCGATCTCTACTTCACTGCCCACAGCAGCCGCAATATCCCCAGCAAAAAGCTGGCCGACCTGGTCGGTCGAGATCAGAATCACCATGCGCTCACTGTCAATATCGTTCTGGTTGATGGTGCGGCCGGCAAGCAGGTTAACGGGGTTGAGGTCTAGGTAGTCGGTGTTGACGAACTTGGTCTCCGCGTAGGGGGCTTCGGAGCCGTCCTCAGCGTAGAGGTTCATGGGCGTCGTCATGTTGCCGCCCAGGGGGATACCGGCAATGGTGTCGCCCAGGGCTGTTTTGAGGTGGGCGATGTCTTCACTATCGAATTTAGCCTCACGGCTGACTTCGACGTACTCACCAGGCATACCCATCGGGCCGCTGGTGAGGCCGGCAGCTTCCTGCTCTTCGGTGGGGCGCTGTTTGACCTGCACGATAATGTCGTTTGCCCCCGAGCTGAAAATCGACTCGGTGGTCTGGGTTTTGAGGGCGTGCCCCAAGGTGAGAATCGTAATGACGGAGGCAATGCCCACGATAATGCCCAAAAGGGTCAGGAAGGACCGCATTTTGTTGGTGCGCAGGCTCCCCAGGGCCAGGGAGATTGATTCACGCACGTTCATTGCGAGACCTCCTCTGTAATTCGACCGTCGATCATGGTGACGATGCGGTCAGTTTCGGCAGCCAGATCGGGGTTGTGGGTAATAAAGACGATCGTTTTCCCCTGCTCGCGGTTGAGCTGGTGGAAGAGGTCCATGACCATGCGCCCGGTCTGGGAGTCCAGGGCGCCGGTGGGTTCGTCGGCCAGGAGCAGGGGCGGGTCGTTGGCCAGGGCCCGGGCGACGGCGACGCGCTGCTTCTGACCGCCAGAAAGCTCGGCGGGGCTGTGAGTCATGCGGTCTGCCATGCCCATCTGTTCAAGAAGGTGGGCAGCCCGTTCGTGGCGTTCTTTGGCCCCCATGCCGGCGTACATCATGGGCATTTCAACGTTTTTGAGGGCTGAGATTCGGCCTACAAGGTTGAAGTTCTGGAAGATGAAGCCAATGTTTTGGCTGCGGTAGTAGGCCAGCGCGTTATCGTCGAGCTCTGCGATGTTTTCGCCAGCGAAAACGTAGTAGCCTGCGGTCGGGCGGTCAAGGAGGCCAATGATGTTCATGAGCGTTGTTTTCCCTGAACCTGATTGTCCGACTACCGAGAGGAACTCCCCCTGATTGACGTGGAAGTCAATGCCGGTAAGGACTGTAATGGCGCTGGCGGTTCCCTGGTTGAAGGTTTTGACGATGCCCTGCATCTCGATCAGGGGGCGCGGGCCAGGTGGGGGCTGGGTGCTGATGGAGCTGTTCATGGCTTACCACCCGAAGCTGCCGGTGGAAACATCGAGGGTGACGGTTTCGCCCACCCGGTAGCGGTACATTTCGCCGTACATGAGCACCATGTCGCCAGCTGCTACGTCGCCGCCGGTGATGGCGATGTCAATGTCGTTAGCCAGGCCGGTTTCGACGGTGCGTTCTTCAAGGATGTAGGAGCCGTCATCGGTGGGGGTAGCGACAACGATGCTGTCCTTGCCCAGGTCATTGGTGTAAACAGCGTCGAGGGGGACGGACAGGGCGTTTTCTTCCTCTGAGGTGATGATATTGGCCTTGACGGAGGAGCCCAGGTAGAGGCCTTCACGGTCGCCGGTGACTTCAATGGTGACGGTGAAGGTAGGTGAGCTACCGGCTGCTGTGGCTGCTGCGGCCGCTGCGGCCTCAGGGTTGGCCTGCTGGGCAGAGTCAGCGATAGAAGCGACCGAGGTGACGGTGCCGGTGTATTCCTTACTGCCGGTGGCCCCTGCGGTGAAGGTAACCCGGTTGCCCTCCTGAATCTTGGCGATATCAACTTCACGGACGCTCGTGGTGATGGTCAGTTTAGAATCATCACCGATAGTCACCAGGGGACCGGTTGCTGGTGCGCCAGGCTTGGCAACGCTCATAACAACACCGTTAATGGGTGAGGTAAGGGTAGCTGAGGCGAGGTCGCCCTGCAGGGCGGTGAGGGTCTGATCGCGGGTGGTTTCTGCAGCGGCTAGGGCGGTGCGGGCGCTGTTGAGCTCAGTTTCTAGGGCTGCAAGCTGGGTGTTGGCAGAGCTGCGGGCGGTGGCTAGGCCTGTGTCTGCGTCAGCCTTTGCCCCGTTAGCCAGGCGCAGGGCAGATTCGGCGGCGGCAACTTCGGTGTTAATCATGGTCAGATCTTCACCGGCAGCAGCAGCCTGGTCCCTTAGCCGGTACTTGGCCTGCAGGTCGCTGTTAGCCTGGGTGAGCTGCTCATTAGCTACCCGCTGGGCTGCTAGGGCCGCTAAGATTTCGGAATTAGTGCCGTTAGCGATTCCAGCAGCGTGCTGGTCGTAGGCGGCCTGGGCGGCAGTGAGGGCGCTCTGGGCGCTGGTGACGGCCCCCTCAAGCTGGGTGCGCTGGGTATCGAGGTCCCCCTGCAGGGTGGAGGTGTCGATGGTGGCTAGGGTTTGGCCGAGTTCAACCCGGTCACCAACCTCCACCTCAACGGAACTGATAGGGCTGGTGAGGTAGGTGGTGATGGAGCGGACTTCTCCAGGGGCGATACTGCCGTCTACCCGCACCTTGTTGCTCACTCCTTCCTCGCTAAGAACCAGGTAGTCGGTGGCGGGAATACTGCCCTGGGCGGCCCTGTTACCCCCGAAGAGGCTTGAGAAGAGAAGGGCAGCGATAGCTATGAGGGCAATAAGGCCTAGGGCAACCCCAATCAGGACCTTACTGAGGGTGCTCATTTTCTTTTTGGCCGGTGGACGCTTGGGAGCAAGGTCTGGAGCAGGGGGTGTTGGAGGTGTACTCATCAGGCTAACCCTTCACTAGCAGAGATAAATGTGGTCTACTTCTCTTTTTAGTGTAAGGGGTTAATCCCCAAACAGCACTATTTTTCCCTTAAAAGAAAAGGACAGGCCCAAGTATGACGGGGCCTGTCACCTTCCTAGCTGATCGGACTAGTCCATAACCCGCCCTGCTGTCTCAGGTACTGCCGCGCGGGTGAAGGCAATCAGGCCAAGACCGATCAGGGCAAAAACCCCAAAGGTCAGACCAAGGCCAAGGGCGGCAACCAGCTGGGGGAAGAAGAGGGAAACTATAAAGTTAGCCATCCAAGAGGTAAAAGTAGCCAGGCCCATCCCAACCCCGCGCACCCTAGAGGGGAAGATTTCGCTCATCAGCAGCCAGGTAACGGGTGAAACCGCCCCCTGCTGGAAGATGAGAAAGAGAATCGAAATAGCCAAGGTAGCCCAGGGGCGGGCAGAGGCATCGAGCAGCTGGGAGGTCAGGGCCAGCAGGGCCAGTGAGCAGGTGGTACCCACCAGGCCAAGGGTCAGCACCAGCCGGCGGGGGAAGCGGCCAACAAACCAGAGGCCCACCGCAGCACCCAGAACCGAAAGCACCCCGTTAGAAATATTGGCCGTCAGGGCCGCATCCGTTGAGAAACCGGCCTCACGCAGAACCTGGGTGCCGTAGTACATCAGGGCATTGACACCTGTAGCCTGCTGGGTGATGCCAATAGCTGAAGCCAGCAGCAGGCTGGTACGCAGGGCAGGGTTGCCCCAGAGCTCCCTGAAGGCGCCCCCTTCAGTTCTTACCCCAGAACGGTAGCCTGGTGATTCTGGCACCAGGAACATGCCTACGAAGAGGACCAGGGCAGGAATGATGGAGATAGCGAACATAACCCGCCAGATCATCAGCTGGTGGGCAAAAATGTTACCAATCATCGCGTTCACAACATAGGCGGTTAGCTGGCCGGTAACGATCATGAACTGGTTTCGGGTAACAATGGCACCGCGGCGGTTGGCCGGGGATATTTCAGCCAGGTAGATTGGCACGACGGCTGAGGCTGCGCCCACAGCCAGGCCCACCAGTACCCGGAAGAGAATAAAGAGCCCCAGGTTTGGGGCCATAGTGAGCCCCAGGGAGCTGATCGAGAAGGCCAGGGCCAGGGCGAAGAGCACCCGGCGGCGGCCAAAGCGGTCAATAAGCCGCCCAGCCAGCAGGGCCCCGAAGGCTGCACCCAGGGTGAGGGCAGAGGTAGCGACCCCTTCAGCTGCCGGGGAGAGGGTGAAATCCTCTTGCAGGAAGGGAAGGGCTCCGTTGATGATTCCGGTGTCGTAGCCAAAGAGGAAACCCCCTACCGAGATAATCCAGGTATAGAGGGTGACCCGGCGGGGGTCTAGGGTTTGTGCCATGTGTGGTGTGCTCCTGTCAGTCTGACCAGAGCAATTCTAGCCCCCCTGGCTGAATTCAAGAGCCCCCGGGGCCAGAAATTCTGAACCTGATAAGGGGGGCACAAACACAAGCAGCCCAAGCCTTGTCCTTACAAAGTTCAATTCTTTGGAAAATTTTCCAGGGAAAGGCTCTTAGCTATACGAAGATCCCGCAAAAATGCTGTAATCTAATTTTGTAATTACAAAGTAACATTATTGAGAAGACTCGCATCATGACGACCCTCCCCCCTATCAGCATCGACCGCAGCTCCCCGCTCCCCCTCTACCACCAGCTCATTACGGGTATCCGCAACGCCATCTCCGAAGGTACCCTCAGCGCAGGATCCATGCTTCCCAATGAGCTAGAGATCGCCAAAACCCTCCATCTCTCTCGCCCAACCGTCCGCAAGGCCATGGACGAGCTCGTCCGCTCCGGCCTACTCGTCCGTAAACGTGGTGTCGGCACCCAGGTCGTCTCTAACGAAATCAGACGCCCCCTCTCCCTCAGTTCCCTCTACGATGACCTGGCCCGCAGCGGCGTCAACCCCAGCACCCGCGTCCTTACCTTTGACATCATCACCCCTCCCCCCTTCATCGCAGAGGAACTAGGACTAGATGATAAGGCCAGGGTCTACTACATCCGCCGTATCCGCTACGAAAACAAGACCCCGCTCGCCATCATGGAAAACTGGGTACCCACTTCAATCGGCGACATCACTCCCGCCCTACTTGAAGAGAACGGCCTCTATGAAACCATGAGAAGCCTGGGCGCAACCTTTAGCGTCGGCCACCAAAAGGTTGGCGCAACCAACGCCACCGCTGAACAAGCAGAACACCTTGACACCACTCCCGGCGCAGCTCTGGTTACCATGAAACGCACCATCATGAATGACGTTGGGGTGCGCATTGAAACAGGCTCCCACGTTTACCGAGCAGACCTCTACACCTTCGAGATGACCCTCTCCCAATAAGGAAGGAAAGCAAGATGACCAACTGGTTCTACCCTGCCGGCACCCTTCAGAATGGCCCCTGGGATCTTTCCCTTGGCACCTCAGACTCAGCCATCGTTGTTGATGGCTGGAAACATACCGGCATCAAAACAGCAACCTTCGCCGATGCGCCTCTTACCCTAGAGGCCACCCACGAGGAACGAATCATCGTCCCCCTGACCGGATCTGTTACCGTAGACGTTGACGGCAGTATCTATGAACTAGCTGGTCGCGCATCCGTCTTCCACGGGCCGGCAGATGTACTCTATACCGGCATCAATCGTAAGGTCACCCTGAGCGCAGAAGAGGGCGTGCGTGTTGCTATTGCTACAGCCCCCGCTCAGGAAGAGTATCCGGTCAGGCACCTAACCAAGGGAGAAATCCCCCTTGAACTCCGCGGGGCAGGCAACTGCTCCCGCCAAGTGCATAACTTCGGAACCCCAGCTACCTTAGAGGCAGATCGCTTCATTGTCTGCGAAGTCATTACCCCTGCCGGTAACTGGTCTTCCTACCCTCCCCACAAGCATGATGAGGAAAAAGAGGGCGAAACCGCCCTTGAAGAAATCTATTACTTCGAGACCCGCCCTACCCCCGGAGCTCCGGCTGAAGCAACAGACGCGATTGGCTACCAGAGGGTTTATGCCTCAGATGACCGCCCCATTGATGTCAATGAGGAGGTCCGCACTGGCGACCTTATCTTGGTTCCCTACGGCTGGCACGGCCCAGCTATGGCAGCGCCCGGCTATGATCTCTACTATCTGAATGTCATGGCAGGGCCGGGCCCCGTTCGTGACTGGCTCATCAGCGACGACCCCCACCACGGTTGGGTGCGAAGTAGCTGGGAGGGGCAAGAGGTCGATCCACGCCTTCCCTTTACCGCTGACCAGTAATCCTTCCTCTTATCGGACGCACCCCGCCTATCTCGGGCGCGGTGCGTCTATTTTCAGCCTGGCCACACCGAAAAGGTGCATTATGGATCTCCCAGCTCTTACCTGGACTTTTCTCGCTCTAGCAGCCTTTCTTACTGGCCTGTCAAAGACGGCGATCCCGGGAATCAACACTATCTCCGTTGCCCTTGCCGCAGCCCTGCTTCCGGCCAAGGCTTCTACCGGAATCGTCCTTCTCTTGTTTATGGTGGGCGATATCTTTGCCTTGGCCATGTATCGTAAGCATGCCCATTGGCCCACCCTGCTGGGCATGATTCCTGCCGTTCTGCTAGGTCTTCTGGCCGGGGTTCTCTTCCTGGCTCAGGCAACAGATAGCGGGGTTAAACAGCTGATTGGGGCGATTCTTCTTGCGGCTCTCGGTGTGACCTTCTGGCAGCGGCACACCCAGCAGAGGGCTGGAGCCGTCAGCTCTCAGAGAGGGTCACGGGCCCGTCGTCTAGGGTACGGGGCTCTTGCTGGCTTCACGACGACGGTCGCTAACGCTGGTGGCCCCATGATGAGTATGTATTTTCTCGCTGCACGGTTTGATGTGAAGGCTTTTTTGGGAACGGCTGCCTGGTTTTTTGCCGTGGTTAACCTCTGTAAGCTCCCTTTTTCCCTGGGGTTGGGAATCATTACTCCTGATTCCTTAGCTGTGGCTTCTTTCCTTGCTCCTGCTGTGGTAATTGGTGCCTTCTTGGGTAGGTTTCTGGCAGGAATAATTAGTCAGACCGTATTTGATCGGCTTGTCGGTGTGACGACCTTGTGTGGAGCTCTCTACCTTCTTCTCGGTTAAAGAAAGGCCGCCCACCAGATTTCTGGCGGGCGGCCTGTACTTTGGGGGTTTTAGCGCTTGATGTCCTTGGGCTGGACGATGTAGATGGCGCCGGTTGTTACTCCGACTTCTACTTCTTCCAGGGACTTTCCGCGAGTTTCAGGCAGGAACTTGACCATCACGAGGACGGCTGCGGCGTTGATAGCGGCGAAGCCGAAGAAGGTGGTGTTCAGGCCAACAGCCTCAAGGACGATGGGGAAGGTGAAGGAGATAGCTGCGTTGGCGATCCACATGCAGAATACTGCGGTGCCCATACCGAAGGCGCGAATCTGCTGGGGGAAGATTTCAGAGAGTAGCACCCAGGTGGAGACGTTAAGGAAGGTCTGCATGGAGCCGACGAAGCCAACGATAAGAACAAGCAGAATCCAGGGGCGGGCGGCGGAGTCTGCGGGAATGGCGAGGGAGGCCAGGCCAATAAGGAGGTGGAGGAGGGTGACCAGGGAGTAGCCGGTGATGACGATGGTGCGGCGGTTAATTTTTTCCATCATCCAGAGGGCTACGAAGGCACCGAGGACGGCGATCACGCCGGGAGCTACGTTAGCGATGAGGGCTGCTTGATGGGAGAAACCGGCGTCCTGCAGGACGATGGTTCCGTAGTACATGATGGAGTTAATACCGGTGAATTGCTGGAATACAGCCAGGGCGATACCGACGAGCAGAATACGGAAGATCCACTTGTCTTTGATCATGGAGCCCAAGGAGGGGGTGACCATGCTGGAGTCTCGTTCGAGGGACTTCTCTACTTCGCGGGCTTCGGCAAGAGCACGGTCCTCGGAACGGATTGTTTTGAGGACGGCGATAGCTTCTTCCTTGCGTCCCTTGGAGAGTAGCCAGCGGGGAGATTCGGGCATGCGGAGCATGCCGATAAAGAGGAAGACTGCAGGTAGGGCACATACGGCTAGCATGATTCGCCAGACGTGGTCGAGGTGACCCATGGTGGTGCCCAGGATTGCATTGACGACGAAGGCGGCGAGCTGGCCGACAACAATCATCATTTCGTTTCGGCCTGAGAGGGATCCGCGGATTTCGTAGGGGGCGAGTTCGGCGAGGAAAACGGGGACGACGGTGGATGCGCCGCCGACGCCCAGGCCCAGGAGAACACGACCAACCAGGAGGATGCCTAAGTTAGGTGCAACTGCACATAAAACTGCGCCGAGGAAGAAGATGGTAGCTAGCAGGAGGATGGTCTTGCGACGGCCAATTGCGTCTGACAGGTAGCCAATGGAGATTGCACCCAGGGCCGCGCCGACCAGCAGGGTTGCGGTGACGAGGCCGATCCCTGATGCTTCTAGCCCGAGCTCTGCGGTCATGGGGTCGATTGCGCCGTTGATCACGCCGGTGTCGTACCCGAAGAGGAGGCCGCCGAGGGTGGCGACGGTGGCTACTTGACCCAGTCGGCGGGTGTGGGGTCCTTTGGTGAGCGGGGGCAGGTTGCTCTCGCTGGCAGAAACTGCATGACTCATGTTTTTATGATCTTTCTATCCAAAAGTTATCTTCGTTGAATAACTATGCCTTACGAGCCTCTTGGACCATGTTTTTCATGGTGGTTAGTTGGTATGTGGACACTTCGTGGGCGTTTTCGTTTTCTGCGAAGACTGATGAGGCCATCACTGTGTCGGGGTTATCGAGGAATCCGATTTCTTGTAGGCCGGAGAAGAACTCTTGCCAGTTGACGTCTCCATCGCCGATTTTGAGGTGCTGGTGGACGCGGACGGGGTTGCCCGGGGGGTTGGTGATGTAGCGGAGGCCGTGGGAGCGGTGGTGGTCCATGGTGTCTGCAACGTGAACGATTCGGATTCGCTCTCCTGCTGCACGCATGATGTCGAGGGGGGCGTCCTTCATGTGGAAGGTGTGGGGGGCTACATAAACCATGCCCAGGTTTTTGGAATTGACCCCTCGGATGACCCGCCAGGCGGCGAGGCCTTCTTCGACGAAGTCGTCGGGGTGGGGGTCGATAGCGACGTGTAGGCCCTCTCGTTCGATGATGGGGAGGAGTTCTTCCATGGAGCGGTAGAAGGCTCGTTCTGATTCTTCGGCGAGTTCTGGGCGGCCGGAGAATTCGGTGCCTATTTGCTGGACGCCGAGGTCAACGGCGATACGGAGGACGCGCTTCCAGTAGCGTACGGCAGCTTCTCGGGCGTCGGGGTCTGGGGAGGACCAGCGGAGGACGGGCAGGAGGGAAGCAATTTCTACTTCGGCGTCTTTGCAGGCTTGGGCCAGCTGGCGGACGAGCTCGTCGTCAGCCTTGGGGTGGTTGAAGAAGGGAATGAAGTCAGCGTGGGGTGTCATCTGCAGGTAGTCGTACCCTAGGTCTTTGGCGAGACGGGGGAACTCTAGCAGGCTGTGGGAGTGGTGGAAGGGGGTGGGGTCCAGCGCAATTTTCACGTAGTTCTCCGTAGGCAGATGGGGCAAGTCACCCCTGGGATTGTTCTATGATACCCACCACTATAGCTTTGTAAGGTCATATTTACAATATGGGCAACCAAGGCCAAATATTAATTTTGTTCTTACAAACAATTGACAGGACTAAGTCCCGTAGGACACTCTTTAAGAACAACGACAGTTACGCCCATCACAGGCAATGTGGTGGCTACCCGCAAAGGACACTCATGAGCGCAGAACTCCGTATCGCCGTCGTCGGCGCCGGCCGCATGGGATCAGATCACATCTCCCGCATCCGCGACCGCATGAAGAAGGCCCGCCTCACCGCCGTCATCGACATCAACGAAGAAGCAGCCGCCCAGGCCATCGAAGGTATCGAAGGCGCCAAGGTCTACACCGATGCCCTAGAAGCCCTGGACTCTGGCACCATCGACGCCGTCCTGATTGCAACCCCCGGCTTCCTCCACGAAGCCGTCCTAATTCCCGCTATTGAGCGGGGACTTCCCATCCTCTGCGAAAAGCCCCTCACCACTGATTCAGAATCAGCCTGGCGAGTTGTTGAAGCCGAAGTCAAGGCCGGCAAGAAGCTGGTCCAGGTGGGCTTCAACCGCCGTTTCGATGCAGGGTACCAGGACATCAAGGCTAAGCTGGACTCCGGTGAATACGGTGAACTTCTCCAGCTCAACCTGGAACACGTCAACCCCGATGTCCCCGACTGGTACACCGGTCGCAACCTCATCGACGACACTGTAGTCCATGAGTTTGATGCCGTCCGCTACTTCACTAACGAAGAGGTCTCCACCGTCCAGGTTCGTGCAGGTAAGAAGTCAGCAGACGTTCTCAACCCCGAACTCAAGGACCCCGCCCTGGTCCTCATGGAAACCACTTCGGGAGTTCTCGTAACCGTCAACACCCACGTCGTCTCAAACTACGGCTACCAGGTCACCACCCGGGCAATCACCGAGAAGAACCACCTCACCGCCGGAATCGACCAAATCACCGAGGGCTTCGTTGAGCGCTTCCAGGACTCATACGACCGTGAGGTCCAGGCCTGGATCGACGCCGCCCTAGCCGGGGAGCAGGTTGGCCCCTCCGCCTGGGACGGCTATGCTGCCACCGCCTGCTGTGAAGCAGGCATTGAGGCCGTAGAAAATATCGGATCCACCGTAACCGTCAAGCTCAATGAAAAGCCTGACCTCTACAAGTAACAACATCCCATAGAGAGCCCCGTCCCTACGGGGCTCTCTTTGTACCTCCCTATAAGCGCAAAGGAACGTCATGCCCTATCAATTGGCCGTCTGTGCTGAAATGCACTATCTGGATTTACCCTTACTTGACCGCATCTCCGCCATCCACAACCAGGGTTTTCAGGTTGAGATCTGGGATTTCACCTCTAAAAACCTGCCGGAGCTCGCCGCTACAGGCGCGACCTTTTCATCCATGACAGGGTACATCAGAGGCAACTTCACGACGGAAGCCGGTAGGCAGGAGCTCATCGAAACAGCCCGACTGGCCCTAGAAGCCTCTCTGGTCTTAGATCTTCCCCGGCTCAACCTTCACGGAACAGGGTTGGGAGAAGGGGGGCTTCCCGTCCTGGCCCAGGAAGAG
>JAXDRN010000048.1:0-50486 GCA_034090985.1 Rothia sp. (in: high G+C Gram-positive bacteria)
ACCTGCAGCTCTGTGCAGAGAACAACATGACCGTTGCTGTTCCTTCTACACCTGCTAACTACTTCCACCTGCTACGCCGCCAGGCCCACTCCCGCCCCCACCGGCCCCTGGTTGTCATCACCCCCAAGCAGCTCCTGCGCCGGAAGGCAGCAGCCACTACGGGTGAGGACTTCACCAGCGGCAGCTTCAAGCCCGTCCTGCCAGATACGGCCGACTTGAACCCGGCTGAGGTCACCCGCCTGGTCTTTGTCTCTGGCCGCCTCTACTACGACCTTGAGGCTGAGCGGGCCAAGCGCGGGGACCGGAGCACCGCACTGGTTCGGGTTGAGCAGCTCTACCCCCTACCCGCTGCTGAGATCAAGGAGCAGATTGCAGCCTACCCGGCAGCTGAGCTGGTCTGGGCCCAGGACGAACCGGCCAACCAGGGCCAGTGGCCCTTCATGGCCGTCAACCTGCTGCCCCTGATTGACTACCGGATGAAGCTGATTTCCCGCCCGGCAGCAGCCTCACCGGCAGCCGGCACCGGCAAGCGGCATCAGAGGGAACTCGATAACCTTGTCAGCGAGGTCTTTAACCGTTAGGGGTTAGGCCATCCAACCCGGGGGGCCAGGTCAGCTGGCCCCCCGGGGCGCGTCCACCGTGCATGGATGGGCCAAGAAGCGTTAGACTAAAAAGAAAAGTGCCCTAGCAGAAGCCCCTGCTTTTGCTTACACCATGAGAAAGAAACACGTGGATCAGCGAAAAATACGACTTGTAGCCGTTGGCGATGACCTGCTTGCAGGTATAGGGGACCCCCGCACCCTGGGCTGGTTTGGCCGCGTCATGGCACGCACCCCCCAGACCACTGCCTCAATTTCAGCCTACAACCTGGCTGCCCCAGGTGAGGGAAGCGAACAGCTCAACGCCCGCTGGTTTGAAGAGGCCAGCCGCCGCTTCGCCCAGGGCTTTGAGAACCGGCTGGTGATTGCCCCCTCAACCTACGATATTGATTTAGGCATTACCAGCGCCCGTTCCCGGCTGAACCTGGCCAATATGGTAGACATGGCCTCCCAGAACAATGTTAAGGTTCTGGTCGTTGGCCCGCCCCCTACCCTAGATGCTGAACGCAACCGCAAGATTGCAGACCTCTCTGCTGCCTATGCTGATGTGGTAACCCGCCGTAACCATGTTTATGTTGATACCTTCAACCCCCTGCTGCACCATGAGCAGTGGCGCAATGACCTAGCTGCCCATGACGGCCACCCCGGCCAGTCCGGCTACGGGCTCATTGCCTGGCTGGTCCTGCACCGGGGCTGGTACAACTGGCTGCAGATCTCTGAGCCGGTCTAAAGGACGAAAGTTACCCTCTGCCAAGTGTGCAAAGAGGGGCAGGGTATGCAAAAATAGGTAGAAGTGCCACTTCTAGGTGCTACCGACCAAAGTGTGTTCCGTTATCCTGACGGGCACCCCACCTTGATCAAGGAGGCTCATATGAGCAAGCGCGGTCGTAAGCGTAAGGATCGCCGCAAGGGTGGCGCTAACCACGGTAAGCGCCCCAACGCCTAAGGCAATCCAAGAAGAGCCCCTACCCCCTTGGGGGGGAGGGGCTCTTTTCTTAGCCTTCTGCCCCCTCGACGGGGGCCAGGGGCCGATGCCCCTGCTGGTGAAAGTCCTCAATGGAGGAGCGAATCCGACTCTTCAGATCCTGGGGGGCCTGCTCCTTGCAGGTCCTACGGATCGCCTGGCGGATCAGGCACTCCAGGTCATATTCCTGGGCGCAGGTCTGGCACTGGGCCAGATGGGCCTGTAGTTCCTCTAAATCCTGGCAGCTAAGAGGGTCATCAAGGTAGGTGTAAATCCTAGCCAGCCTCTCTTCGCAAGGAGTTGAGGAGGCCTGCACATGAGCTGACATCTGTTCCGCCCTTTCCTAGACCTTCTGGGCCTTAGCCTGAGCTGATTTGCTAAACCCACGGCCAGCAGCGTAGTCAGCCAGCTGATCCCTCAGCAGCTTCCGGCCCCGGTGCAGGCGGGACATAACCGTCCCTAGGGGAATATCCATAATCTCTGCGATTTCCTTATAGGAAAAGCCCTCAACATCTGAATAGTAGACGGCCATCCTAAAATCTTCAGGAATTGATTGTAGAGCCTCCTTGACCTGCCTGTCTGGCAGATGGGTCAGAGCCTCGCTCTCAGCTGAAGGCATTCCCCGACTATCATGATTGCTGGCCTTAGCCAGCTGCCAGTCCTCAAGCTTGTCCATAGAGTCCTGGTAGGGTTCGCGCTGCCTCTTGCGGTAGAGATTGATATAGGTGTTGGTCAAAATCCGGTAGAGCCAGGCCTTAAGGTTAGTACCAGGCTGGTACTGGTGAAAGGCGGCAAAGGCCTTCACATAGGTATCTTGAACCAGGTCTTCAGCATCCTGAGGATTGCGGGCCAGGCGCAGGGCCGCAGCGTAGAGCTGATCAATAAAGGGAAGGGCCTCCTGCTCAAAGCGGGCCCTAGCCTCAGGACCAGTCACATCTGTAATAGTCATTGTCCTCCGGTCTGCGCTGAGCTTCTTTCTACATAAGATACCCTATCTTTTGGCCCGCTGGGTTTCTCTCTGCCAAGGCCGGGGCATAAAATGGGTAGGAGTATGCCACCAGCCCAGAAAGTAGGTAGGCCCATCGTGCCTCATAGCCCCAGCCCCCTAGAGACCGGTGACGGTAACTGGTTAGCCCCAACCCTTCAGGTCCCCTCAGGGGCCCAGGCCCGGGTAGAAATTCCAGGGTCTAAGTCCCTGACCAACCGCTACCTGCTCCTTGCTGCCCTGGCAGACTCCCCCTCCCTGATTCATGCCCCCCTGCACTCTCGCGATTCAGCCCTGATGATTGGGGCCCTCAAGGCCCTCGGCGCCCAGGTTGAAGAGCTTGAAACCTCTAGCCCCTTCGGCCCTGATCTGCGGGTAACTCCCCTGAACTTCAGCGACAAGACCCCCCGGCAGGTCAGCCTGGATGTTGGTCTAGCTGGCACCGTCATGCGCTTTGTCCCTCCCCTTGCTGCCCTCCTAGCCGGTAGCTTCCACTTCGATGGTGACCCCCACGCCCGTAAGCGGCCCATGCTGCCCATCATCCAGGCCCTGCGGGACCTTGGCCTGGACGTTGATGACCAGGGGCTGGGGGCCCTGCCCTTCACCCTGCACTCCCCCGGGTCTGTTTCACACCAGAAGATTAGCATTGACGCTTCTGGTTCCTCTCAGTTCCTCTCAGCCCTGCTTCTGGTTGCCTGCCGTTTTGAAGGGGGGCTGACCATCAGCCACCAGGGCAAGCCCATCCCCTCTATGCCCCATATTGAGATGACCCTAGAGCTCATGCGCCAGGTAGGGATCACGGTTGATTCCAGCCAGCAGATGAGCTGGACTGTTGCCCCTGGTTCCTTCCCCGGCTTTGAGGTCACGGTCGAACCCGACCTATCCAACGCCGGGCCCTTCCTGGCTGCTGCCCTGGTGACTGGAGCTTCAGTCTCAATCCCCCACTGGCCGGCTCAAACCACCCAGGGCGGTAATCACTGGCTAGAGATCCTGCCCCAGTTCGGTGCCCAGCTGCGCCTAGAAGATGGCCAGCTAACCGTCACCGGCCCCCAGGGCGGCTCCCAGGCTGGCTTTCCCGGCCTAGACCTTGACCTCTCTGAGGCTGGGGAGCTGGCCCCTACCCTTGCTGCCCTGATGGCCCTGAGCCCAGAGCCGGGCAGGATCCGGGGCATTGCCCACCTACGGGGCCACGAAACAGACCGGCTGGCAGCCCTTACCCAGGAAATCTGCCGTCTAGGGGGGCAGGCTGAAGAAAGGGAAGACGGGATTGAAATCCTGGCCCCGGTCAGCCGGGGGGCCCTGATGCAGACCTACCAGGACCACCGGATGGCTACTGCCGCTGCCATTATTGGCCTGGCCCAGCAGGGCGTTGTGGTTGAAAACGTAGCCACCACCTCAAAGACCCTACCTAACTTCACCGGCCTCTGGCAGGCCATGATTGACCAGTGGCTAAGCCCAGAGGACCAGCAGGGAAGGGAGCAGGGCTAATGGGCCGCAGCTGGGATGAAAGCGACGTTCGGATTCGCCCACCCAAGCGGGGATCAAGGCCCCGCACCAAGGACCGACCTGCCCATAAGGAAGCGCAGATTGGGCGGATTATTACCGTCGATCGGGGCCGCTACACGGCCATCTTGGATGAGGGCCTAGAAACAGAACGGCAGGTTGTCTCGGTCCGGGCCCGGGAACTGCGGCGGAGCCCCATCGTTGTAGGAGACCTTGTTGCCCTGGTCGGTGATCTAAGCGGCAGGCCAGATACCCTAGCCCGGCTGGTCAGGATCCAGGAGCGGAAGAACCTGCTCCGCCGGTCAGCTGACGATACTGACCCGGTTGAGCGGGTAGTGGTAGCTAATGTTGACAACCTGGTGATTGTGGTTGCCGCTGAAAACCCTGAGCCCCGCACCGGCTTTATTGACCGTTCTCTGGCAGCAGCCTATGAGGCTGGCATCACCCCCCTGCTCTGTATCAGCAAAACCGATCTCAAATACCCCCAAAACCTTTTAGACTACTACCAGGACTTAGACCTGACCATCCTGCTCTCCCAGGCCAAGGACGGGCGGGCCCCCAGTGAAGAAGGGGCAGCTG
Source organism: Rothia sp. (in: high G+C Gram-positive bacteria) (assembly GCA_034090985.1). Lineage (GTDB taxonomy): Bacteria > Actinomycetota > Actinomycetes > Actinomycetales > Micrococcaceae > Rothia. Next base: position 4,631 of record JAXDRN010000048.1, read on the forward strand.
GTCTAGACTCAAGCCTGCTCGAACAGCTGCGAGAGGCCCTAGACGGCTCAGTTTCCGTCCTTTTGGGCCACTCGGGGGTTGGCAAATCCACCCTGGTCAACGCCCTAACCGGGGCGAGTCGAGCCACCGGCCACGTCAACGCCGTCACCGGCAGGGGCCGCCACACCTCCTCGTCGGCCCTAGCCCTTCGCCCCAGCCAGGCAGGGGCCGGAACCTGGATTATTGATACTCCCGGGATCCGCTCCTTCGGCCTAGCCCACCTGAGCCCAGAGGCCCTTCTGGCCTCCTTTAAGGACTTAGCCCCCGGTTCGGCTAACTGCCCCAAGGGCTGCCTGCACTCTGCCCAGTCCCCTGACTGCGGCCTAACAGCCTACGTCCTGGAAGGATTAGCAGGCCCAGCTGGCCCCCAGCGGCTTGAATCCCTGCGTAAACTTTTGCGCGTTGATGAAGAACAGGGGGACGCCGATAAGGAACTAGGCGTCCTAGAATCCTAACCTCAAGGTAAAGAAGCATGACACACTACACTGATGACCTTCGCCTGGCCCACATTATGGCCGATGCGGTAGACCGCTTAACCCTAGCCCGCTTCAACACCCAGGACTTTTCGGTAGAAACCAAACCTGACCTGACCCCCGTCACCGATGCCGATAGGGAAGCTGAGCGGCTAATCCGCTCCCAGCTGGCTCGGGTGAGGACCCGGGACTCCATCCTGGGCGAGGAGTTTGGGCAGACCGGCTCCTCCCCCCGCCAGTGGGTGATTGACCCCATCGACGGCACCAAGAACTTTGTGCGGGGCGTTCCGGTCTGGGCCACTCTCATTGCCCTCCTGGACCAGGGGGTTCCCAAGGTTGGGCTGGTCTCTGCCCCAGCCCTCCAGCGCCGCTGGTGGGCAGCTGAGGGGGTAGGGGCCTACACAGGCCGCTCCCTATCGAAGGCTAGCCGCCTATCGGTTTCTTCAGTCAGCAGGCTAGAAGATGCCTCCCTCTCTTACTCCTCCCTCAGCGGCTGGCGGGATTTGGGCCTGCGGGATCGCTTTATTGACCTGACCGATCAGGTCTGGCGGACCCGGGCCTATGGGGATTTTTGGTCCTACATGATGGTTGCTGAAGGGGTTGTTGATGCAGCAGCTGAACCAGAACTTGGCCTCTACGATATGGCAGCCTTGGTGCCAATTATCACTGAGGCAGGCGGTAGCTTCACCTCTCTTGCCGGTGAGCCTGGCCCCCACGGGGGTAATGCCCTGGCCAGTAATGGAAGGCTCCACCAGGAGCTACTGACCTACCTGGGCACCGGGCAGAAAACTACCCAGAGCTAGAGACTTATTCATAAGGGGTTCCGCAGGCTCACGCTCGCAGCCGACCCTCTCGCCTGGTTCGCTTCGCTCACAAGGCGATTCACGCCAGCCGCCGAGCCAGCAGCTTCGCTGTGAACCTGCTTCACCTACCCTTATGAATAAGCCTCCTAGTAGCCTAGCTACCGAAAGGGGGGGGAGGAACCATACGGTTCCTCCCCCCTTCTCAGTGCTACTATCTACTTCTTCTGAGCCTGGATGGGGTCCTGGCTGTGGTCCTGGGCAGGTTCTGTTCGTACCTGGGTCTTACCGGTTTCAGAAGGAGCCGAGTACTGTAAGAACTTCGGCTGGGCAGGGATCTTGAGCTGAATGTTAGACTGCTGGGTGCGCTGCTTGCTCAAATCAATCTGGTAGAGCATAGAAACAGTCTCTTCCCGGATTCCTTCCATCATGCTCTGATAAAGGGCGTAGCCCTCCCGCTGGTATTCAACCAGCGGATCCCTCTGGGCCATAGCCCGCAGACCAATACCCTCCTTCAGGTAGTCCATCTCATACAGGTGCTCAGGCCAGCGCTTACCGATCACAGAGAGCAGAACCCTGCGCTCAATTTCCCGCATGGCCTCTGCGCCTACAGAGTCTTCCCGCTCCTGGTACTGTAGCTCAGCGTCAGCCAGAACCTCAGTACGGATCAGCTCCTGGGTCAGCTTGGTCTGATCCCCCACCTCTTCAATCAGGTCCTGGGGGCTAATGGTCAGGGGCAGAATAGTCTTCAGGGACTCCCAGAGCTGGTCAAGATCCCAGTCTTCAGCATGGCCCTGGCCCACATGGGCGTCAATCAGGCTGGTGAGAACCTCGGTGCGGAAGTGAGCGATCTGTTCCTTCAGGTCACGGCCCTCTAGGATCCGCGCCCGGTCAGCGTACATGGCCTCCCGCTGGCGGTTAAGAACATCATCATATTTGAGCACGTTCTTACGCTGTTCGGCGTTCCGGGCCTCAACATGGCCCTGGGCGTTAGCAATCACCCGGGAAACAATCTTAGCTTCAATGGCGGTATCGTCTGGGGCTGAGGCCATCAGGCGGGCAGCGGCCTGACCGTTAAAGAGGCGCATCAGATCGTCAGAGAGGGAGAGGTAGAAGCGGGACTCACCGGGGTCCCCCTGGCGGCCTGAACGGCCCCGCAGCTGGTTATCGATCCGGCGAGACTCATGCCGCTCAGTACCCAGAACGTAGAGGCCACCAAGCTCCTTAACCTCATCGTGTTCAGCAGCTGAGGCCTTTTCGGCTGCCTCAAGGACCTCTGGCCAGCGGGCCTCGTAGTCCTGGGGGGAGTTAGTGGGGTCCAGGCCCAGGCCCTTCATGGCTTCAACGGCCTCAAATTCAGGGTTACCACCGAGCATAATGTCAGTACCACGGCCAGCCATGTTGGTTGCAACCGTAACGGCTCCCTTGCGGCCAGCCTGGGCCACGATCGCAGCTTCCCGGGCGTTGTTCTTAGCGTTAAGGACCTCATGGCGGATACCTGCCTTCACCAGCAGGCGGGAGAGGTATTCAGACTTCTCAACGCTCGTTGTACCCACCAGGACAGGCTGGCCCTTGGCGTGGCGCTCTTCGATGTCTTTAACAACAGCCTGGAACTTAGCAACCTCGTTCTTGTAGACCTTATCGGGCTGATCCAGGCGCTGAACCTGCCGGTTAGTGGGGATGGGAACAACCCCCAACTGGTAGGTATTCATAAATTCAGCAGCTTCAGTTTCTGCTGTACCGGTCATACCAGAAAGCTTCTCGTACATGCGGAAGTAGTTCTGCAAGGTCACAGTCGCCATGGTCTGGTTCTCAGGCTTGACCTCTACCTCTTCCTTCGCCTCAATGGCCTGGTGGATGCCGTCATTGTAGCGGCGGCCTGAGAGGATACGACCGGTGTGTTCATCAACGATCATGACCTCTCCCTTCATCACCACATAGTCCTTGTTTCCGTGGAAGAGTTCCTTAGCCTTAATGGCATTATTCAGGAAGCCAATGAGGGGGGTGTTCTGAGACTCGTAGAGGTTCTCAATACCCAGGTGGTCTTCAACCTTCTCAATACCTGGTTCAAGTACACCAACGGTCCGCTTCTTCTCATCTACCTCGTAGTCTTCACCGGCAACTAGGTTGTGGGCGATACGGGCAAATTCGCCGTACCAGCGGTTAGCCTCGCCCATGGCAGGGCCAGAGATAATCAGGGGGGTACGGGCCTCATCAATCAGAATAGAGTCAACCTCATCAACAATGGCGAAGTTATGCCCGCGCTGAACCTGCTCGTCCAAAGACCAGGCCATGTTATCGCGCAGGTAGTCAAAGCCGAACTCATTGTTGGTTCCGTAGGTGATATCTGCCTGGTACTGCTTACGGCGCACCTCAGGGGTCTGGTTGGCAAGAATAACACCAGATTCCATACCGAGGAAGCGGAAGACCCGGCCCATGAGGTTAGCCTGGTATTCAGCCAGGTAGTCATTGACAGTAACCACATGGACGCCCTTGCCTGAAAGGGCGTTCAGGTAGGCAGGAGCGGTAGCAACTAGGGTCTTACCTTCACCGGTCTTCATTTCTGCAATGTTGCCCAGGTGCAGGGCAGCGCCACCCATCAGCTGCACATCGTAGTGCCGCTTACCTAAGGTTCGCTTTGAGGCTTCACGAACTACCGCGAAGGCTTCTGGCAGGAGCAGGTCCAAGGATTCACCGTCAGCTAGGCGGGCCCGGAAGCTATCTGTTTCTGCCCGCAGTTCAGCATCGCTCAGGGCAGAGATGCTGTCTTCTAGGGAATTGACTGCATCGGTGTAGGCACGCAGTTGTTTGAGTATTCTTTTGTCACCGCTGCGCAGTAGCTTTTCTAAGAGAGATGCCACTGAAATGTGCTCCTTGTCCTCATGATGCTTTTTCTGACGGCTGGGGGCCCAGACCTGTCCTCACTCTATAGTAGTGTAGCCCCTGCCTCTGGCCCTAGCTTTCACCTCTGGGCGTGATAGGGTCAGTGTTTTTCACCCCAGAAGCATGGCCCCCTAGTTTTCACTAGGGGGCCATAGAGACTTATTCAAGGGTTTGGGCTGGTTTAGCCTGATTATTATCCTGCTTCAGCGCACCTCTTAAAGAAGCCTCATACCTTATCCTCAGAGGCAGAATGAGTGATTACTGTTCTTCGGTGAGGGTAATAACGCCGTAGGACCAGCCCTTGCGGCGGTAAACGGCGGCAGGTGCTCCGCTGTCACGATCAACGTAGAGGAAGAAGTCGTGGCCGACTAGTTCCATTCGGTCTACTGCTTCTTCTGCTGTTAGGTGGTCAGCTGCGAAGCTCTTGGTACGGATTTCAATGGGTGAAGAGACCTCATCGTGCAGGTCGTATTCGCCGGCAAAGGCGGCCTCTTCAGCGGTTAGATCTTCGGTGTGGATTTCGGCTAGGGTTACCTGGTCGCTAACGACAGGCAGGGATCCGGTTGCCTCTGAGACTGAAACCGGGTGCTTGCCGCCAGCCCGGCGAGTCTTACGGCGGTCACGGGCCCGGCGCAGGCGCTCGAGGAGCTTGACGTAGGTTTCGTCAAAGACAGAGAATTTATCCTGGCCAATGGATTCGGCCCTGAGGACCGGTCCGCGGCCAACCACGGTAATTTCAACCCGGATTGCTGCCGGACCGTGGGAGCTTTCTTTGGTGAACTTGACTTCGATGTCAGTTACGTTGTCGCCGAGAGCCTCAAACTTGGTGATCTTGCTTTCGACATGTTCTTGTAGACGTTCGCTGACTTTGACGTTACGGCCAGTTACGGTGAGTTCCACAATTCCCTCCATTCTCAGGGGGTGAATACCGGGCTTCGTGGGGGCCCTGTATTGGGGAATCTCTTTTCTTGGATTCCTTACTGTTACTGTACGCCTCTTTGTGTTCCAAGTCATTACTTTAAGCTTATTTCGAACAAGTTAAAGTGAAAGTTCTTAAAATTTTGGAAATATTTCCCTCCTGTGCTAACTCCTTCCCCGCAGGGGAACCCTGGCCAGGGCCAAACCAGCTAGAACCCTGCCCCCAGCCTGCTCCAGAACCCGCTGGGCCTCAGCCATAGACGCTCCGCTGGTCACAACATCATCCACCAGCAGGCAGCTCCTTCCCTCAAGGTCCCAGCAGCGACCCAAGAAAGCAGCAGGGGGCCTAGCTAAGCGCATACTCCCCTGCCTAGCCTGCCCCCGGGCCCGCTGGCCCAGTTCCTTCTGCCGCCGACCCTGCCAGCTAGCTTTAACCCGCAAGGCCGGCAGGTAAACCAGCAGCTGAGGATCTGAAACAGAGGCAGCAAGGCCCCTGGCTAAAAGGTCAGCTGGCGCAAAACCCCGCCGGCGGATCGAGGCAGCAGAAGAAGGAACCGGCAGCAGACAAAGGGGCAGCTGGTAGGGCCCCAGCTCCCCTAAGGCCCCAACCAGGGCCCGGCGCAGGGCGGGCAGCAGCTCAGCAAGAAGATCCCGGCGGCCCCCGTCCTTGAAGGCTAGGATGCAACGGGCCAGCTCATGCTCGTAGACCCCAGCAGTAAAAACAGGAAGCTGCCCAAAGCTAGTTGCAGCTAAAGCACAATCCAACCCAGCAAGAGCAAGCAGCTTCTGGCAGAGGGGGCAAAGAGGCCCAGAGAAGGGCAGCTGAGGCAAGGAGGCCTTACAGCTGGCACAGAGGCGGGGCAGCAAGAGCTCAGCTCCCTGACCCAGGCTGCTGAGAAGGGGAGCTACAAGGGAAGAGGCAGAAGCATAGAAGAAGGAACTCATCCTTACCCAGCCTGCCAGGGCAGGGGCAGAAAAATCTAGCCCTGTGGACTAAAGGTAGGGACCAATACCCCAGCTAGCCTATATACGAGACACTAGCCTGAGTAGCTGAGCTGACTCAAGGAGGGCTCAATCCTGGCCCAGCTACGGCCAGCCACAATATAAAGACCCCCATCAGCTGTTGTCGCCAGAACCTGCTCACTTCCCAGGCCCGTCATCATCCGCTCAATACCCGCTAGTGGATCATGCACACTAGACTGGCCAGAAAGAGAGACCAGCTCAGTGCTCCCATCAAAGCTATTCCACGCAAAAACCTCTTCATCTGAGTTCCACTCAGCCCCAGTTGGGCTAATAGTGCTCCCCAAAAGAACCGGGCTACCAAGCTGCTGCGGGCTACCGTCTTCGGCCCGCTGAATAGCAGAAACCCAAGCCAGGTAGCCAGCGTCAGCCTGGCTGGTCACCAGCAGGGCCCGGCAACCATCCCTAGCTACAGCCAGGTGCAGCAGTTTCTGACCACTGAGCCAGGTCTGTATCTTTCGCACCTGGGCCCCTTCCTGGCTGGCAGGAAGCACCCAAATATCGCCGCCCTCAGTTCCCAACCAGAGCCAGTTCTGCTGATCAAAACTTGGGTGCATTAGACCCTCAGCCCTCAGGACTGAACGGGCAACACCGGCAGAGGCCAACCAGGCCTCCTGGCCAGAAGGATCAGTAAAGGCGAAGTAGGTTCTGCTAGGGCTCATAGCCGGCTGAGCTAGGGGAAGATCAAAGGAATTCTCGAACACCACCCGCTGGCTCGAAAGATCATCTAAAGAGGAACGGGTCACCAGCTGATTGCCCTCAAGGCCCACCACAAAGGGCGAGACGCTAGGGTTCACCTGTGGCTCCTTATAGTTCTCTAGGGCCTGACTATCAACCTCCTGATCATTGATCGACAGCTTAATAGAACCAACTGAAGCTAGGCGGGTTAGGGTCTGTGTTAGCTGACTACGCAAGCGCTCAAGGGCCAAGGAGCTAGCTGTAGAGAGGGCGCTGCCGCCGGTCAGCTGAATATCAGCTACCCCCTGCTCAACGGGCACAGAATTCCTGGCCAGCACACTGCCCTCAGGCACAGCCGTCACCACAGCCCCCTGCAGATAGGGGGCAGGCCCCTCTAACAGAACCCGCACCAGGGAGGTCGCCACCGTAGACCGCTCAGCAAACCAGCGAATATCCGGTACAGCATAGGCAAAGGTCGGGTCATAAAAGTAAAGGGTAAAGGGCAAAAAAACCTCAGAGAACTGGCCGCGAGCCAGCATAATCCCATCAGGGGCCTGGGAAATCCTCCACTCCCCCTCCACCTGAACGAGCCTAAAGCTAAAGGTCTGCTCCCGGGCAGCTGTCAAAGAGGTCGCCAGGCCCTGATCATCAATCTCAGTCACCACCGGCACCTTAGCCTCAAAAAAGGCCTGCTCCTGCTGGCTAAAGGTGATAGAGGTTTCATAAACATAGGTTGCCTGATCTGGCCGCCAGGAAGAAGCCAGCTCCTGGGTCAAAAATTGACGGGCAATAGCAAAATCATCCCGAGCCCCCTGCCCAGCCTGCACAAAACCCTCAAGGATCTCTAAGGGGCTAGCCCCCGGCTGGGGCCCCTCCAGGCTGGTGCTAATCCCCTGCTGCTGGGCCTGACTCCCACTATCAGCTAAAAGGTTCACCTCCCCATCCTTAGGAATAGAGGCGCAGGCGCTCGTGGCCAGGGAAGAAAGGGCTAAGCTGATAGCTGCCCGCCGAGATAGCTTAGACATGGTCAGGCTCCTGAAGGGTAGTAATAGCTAGCTGCTGCTCAGAATCTAGGGGCTCACCGGTCAAAAGAACCGGAGAAGGGCCCATAGGAAGGTCCTGGTCAATGGGGATCGTCATCCTAAAACAGGCCCCCTGCCCCTTAATCCCCCAGGCCTCTAGACGGCCCTGGTGCAGGCGAACATCCTCAGCTGCAATCGACAGGCCAAGGCCGGTTCCCCCCAAGGTGCGCTTACGGGAGGTATCTGCCCGCCAGAAGCGGTTAAAGACCTGCTCGGTCTCTTCAGGAGACAGGCCAATACCATGATCCCTTACCGCCAGGCCTAAGGTAGTTTCTGTAGCATCCACATAAATATCAATAGGCTTGCCCTCTGAATGTTCCACCGCATTAAAGAGCAGGTTACGCAAGACCCTCTCAATCCGCCGGTGGTCCATATCAACCATAATTTCGCTGTAGTCCGAGTGAACCCTCACCTGCCCGCCGGTCCGCTCCAGGTGCGGCTCTAGGCCCTGAAGCAGGTCAGCGAGTAGGGCCATCAGGTCAGCTGAAACGATCTCAAGGGTCTGTGAACCGGCATCAAAGCGTGAGATTTCCAGCAGGTCAGCTAGCAGGGAATCAAAACGATCCACCTGGTGGTAGAGCAGCTCAGTTGACCGCCGGGTCACCGGATCCATGCTCTGCCGGTTCTGGTGCAGCAGGTCAGCAGCCATCCTCACGGTCGTCAGAGGGGTTCTGAGCTCATGGGAAACATCAGAGACAAAGCGCTGCTGCATGGTAGAGAGCTTCTCTAGCCTAGAAATCTGATCCTGCAAGGAATCAGCCATCCGGTTAAAGGACATCCCCAGCCGGGCCGTTTCGTTAGCCCCCCGCACTTTCACCCGCTGATCTAGATCACCGGCAGCCAGCTTCTCAGCTGTAATAGCTGTAGAAGAAATAGGCCGAATCACAAAGCGGGCAATCCACCAGACAATGGTCAGCACCACCAGAAGCAGCACCCCAAAGCCTAACCAGATCACCAGATTAATGTAGTGAACAGTTGTATTTGAGGCAGAAAGATCGTACACCAGGTAAAGCTGATAGTTAGGGTTCTGGGGAATGGAAATCGTCCGCCCCACCACTAGGGCAGGTACAGGCCGCCCCTCAGCACCCAGAATCTGGGAGGACTGCCAGTAGATCCCCTCCCCCTCGCTGACAGCCTGGGCCAGGGGCTGGGGAATGTCGGCAGCTGTTACCCGCTCACTTTGGGCCTGTTCTAGAACAAAACCCTCAGTGGCCGCAGCCGGGTCCTTCGCCAGAACCCAAAAGCGGTTCCCCTCAACTGAACTGGTTTCAAGGACGGTCATAAAGCGGGCCAGATCCTGCTGGATCTCTGTTCTGCCCGTAGCATCAGAACTCTTAATGAGGGTTTGGACCGTACTAAAACCAGACTGGGACTCCTCTAGGGCCTGATCAAGATTAGCCCGAAAGAGGGAATTAGCAATCTGGTGGGAAATAAAGGTGCCCACAATAATGAAGGCCAGCAGCAGAAGGACCGCAGCTACCGCAACAGCCCGCACCTGCAAGGAGCCCTGCCAGAGGGCCAGCAGCTGCTGAAAGAACCGGGGCCGGGGCCTGTCCTGGGCTAGCTGAGATCGGCCCGTCTCCAGGCTAGGGGCTGAAGGGAGGGAGGAAGAGGCAGTCATTAACGTTGAGCTGCCGCCTTGTAGCCTACCCCGCGAACGGTCAAAACAATCTCAGGGTTCTCTGGGTCCTTCTCAATCTTGGCCCGCAAACGCTGAACATGAACATTAACCAGGCGGGAATCAACTGTCTTCTCATAGCCCCAGACACTACCTAGCAGGGCTTCTCGGGTAATAACCTGCCCCGGCTGGCGGGCCAGATTGGCCAGAAGCTCAAACTCTAGGGGGGTCAGGCTAATGGTCTGCCCCTCCCGGGTTACGGTGTGCCCTGCTAGGTCAATGACCAGCGGGCCAATCCGCAGGGGCTCATTCTGCCGGTCTTCCCTAGGCCGTAGGCGGGCCCGGACCCTAGCCAGAAGCTCAGCTGGCTTAAAGGGCTTGACCACATAGTCATCAGCCCCAGCTTCAAGGCCCCTGACAACGTCCTCAGTATCTCCCTTGGCAGTGAGCATAATAATCGGAACATCAGACTCAGCCCTAATCTGGGTGCAGACCTCAATTCCATCCATGCCCGGGAGCATAAAGTCTAAGAGAATCAGATCAGGCTGGTAGTTAATGTAAGACTCTAAGGCCCTATCCCCGGTATCGCAGAAGACAGTCTCGTAGCCCTCCTGGGCTAGAACAATGCCCACCATCTCGGCCAGGGCATCATCATCATCTACAACTAAAATTGTTTCCCTCATGCTCAGTTTTCCTGCTCTGGTAGATAGCTTATTTTCAGGACGTCTGCTCCCCCTCAGTCTACCTGCTTAGGCCTCTTGGGCGATTTCTGCAAGGGCCCGAGCCGTTTCTGTGAGGTGACCTAAAACGGTTGTAGCCCGGTCCTGGTCTGTTCTAGCCAGGTTACCAGTTTCAGTGAGGACCAGCTGGTTAATGAGCTTCTTGCCCAGGCCCAGGTCAGTCCAGGTCTGCCAGAGTTCCTGGGCTAGCTGCCCGGCAGGCTGACGGACCAGCGGATCGACCAGCTGTAGGTAGAGGCCCTGCTCAGCCTCAAGGCCGGGGGCCAGGGCCTCCCAGGCTGAGGTGGGCTGGCCCTGCATCGAAAGCAGGGGGGTAGAAATAGCTGCCCTCAGCTCAGGCTCTAGCTTCAGGTAGTCGGTGTGGATCAGGGTCTGGGCCCCTAGCTGGTCAAGGTCCTCTTGCAAGGAGGTCAGTAGGGCCAGCAGCTCATGGCGGGCAACAGCCCTAATAGTTCGGTAGCCGCTAGAGGTAGGAATCTGCCCCTGAGCTACCTTCAGCAGCAGGGGTTCTTCAAGCTGAATAATCAGCCTAGCCCCCGGAAGGGCCTGGCCCAGAACCTTGAGGAGGCCGGGAAGACCAGCCCTCTGGGCCTCAGCTAGGTCCCGCCGGGCCCCGGGGTCAGAAAGGACCCGCTCACCCTTGGTCAGGTAGGTTGAGGCAGCTAGGCTCAGGGGCCCCAGCAGGCGCAGCTTAAGGGCGCCGGGGGCTAAGCCGCTTTCCTGGCCCACGCAATCAGCTAAAACATTAATATCGGATGCCAGCAGGGAGCGGGCCGCATCCCCCTCAGCGGCGTAACCGCCCCTGAGCCTCCAGCCAGCAGCAGTACCATCAGCGCTCAGGCCCTCCAAGGCGGCCAGGGAGCGGGCCAGCAGGCTGGCCTGGTAGCCCCGGTCAGCTAGTTCAGGCAGGTAGCTGATGTGGGGGTCGCCTAACTCCCCCCTAATCCGGGTCAGGGCCTCTGGTATCTGCTGGCCCGGCCAGGGCCCTAGGCCGGTCGCCCGCACCCTCAGGTGCTCATCAAAGGTCAGAGGTAGCTCAAAGTCCCTGCGGGCGGCCAGCATTTCAGCGTCCGTCGGCAGGTAGAGGCTAGGGGTAGCAGGCCGGGAAGCAGACATCAGGGGCTAGGCCTTCTGCTCGGCAGCTATTTTTTCGTGGTGCCTAATCACTTCAGAAATAATGAAGTTCAAGAACTTCTCAGCAAATTCTGGGTCAAGCTGGGCAGCTTCTGCCAGGGAGCGCAAGCGCCTAATCTGGGCCTCCTCCCGGCCAGGGTCACCGGCAGGTAGGGAATGTTCAGCCTTCAGGTGCCCTACCCGCTGGGTTGCTCGGAAGCGTTCAGCCAGAATGTGCACTAGGGCTGCGTCCATATTGTCAATGGTCTGGCGCATGGTAAAGAGTTCTTCAAGGACTGCCGGGTCTACCCCGGTCATAGAGGTTGCCCGCTGGTCAAAGCTGGCGTGGGCCTGGAGATCCTGGGGTGCTGGGGAGGTGCTCATATCTTTAGTCTAAAAACCTTTTCTCTCTTGGGCAGACCTGGCCGCCTAGAATTTCACCCTATGAAATCTAGGCTGATAGGTCGGCCCTCTTGAGGTTGTAGGCCCGGGCAATAGTGGACTGGCCCAGTACCCGACTGCCCTGGTAAAGGACCATGGTCTGGCCCGGGGCTACACCGCGGAGCTTCTCCTGCAGGCGAACTACCGTTTCAAGCCGTAGGGAGCCTGCTTCAGCGGCCTCATCGTCTGCCACCCATTCCAGGTGGGCGATGGAGGGCACAGGGTCAGCGTGGGCCCGAACCTGGGCGGTGACCTCAAAGGGCTCAGACTGGGCCCCTTCTAGGGGCTGCTGGGCCAGAAAGTCAGCTGCCTGCTGAACAGGCAGGCCGGCCCAGGTTTCCCGGATTCCCCGGATCTCGTCAATCTCAAGCAGGTCCTTGCTGCCTACAATCACCTCATTGGTCTTGGGGCGGATTTCTAGCACAAAGCGGGGCTTACCATCTGGGGCCGGGTGGCCAAGAGCCAGGCCCTTACGCTGGCCTACGGTGAAGGCCTGGGCACCCCGGTGTCTGCCCAAGAGCTGACCTTCAGTGTCTTTAATATTCCCTTCGGTCATCTCAATATGCTCTTCAAGCCACTGGCGGGTATCGCCCTCAGGAATGAAGCAGATGTCGTAGGAGTCAGGCTTCTTGGCCACAGAAAAGCCCCGTTGGGCCGCCTCAGCCCGTACCTCTTCCTTGGAGGGAGTATCGGCCAGGGGGAACCAGGCGTGCTTGAGCTGCTCGTGGGTGAGCACCCCCAGCACATAGGACTGGTCCTTGGCCCAGGTGGCTGCCCGGTGGAGTTCCCTATTGCCCTGCTCATCTGTAAGGACCTTGGCGTAATGGCCGGTTACTACAGCATCGAAGCCCAGGGCAAGGGCCTTTTCGAGCAGGGCGGCAAACTTGATTTTTTCGTTACAGCGCATGCAGGGGTTGGGGGTGCGGCCCTGTTCGTACTCAGAGATGAAGTCATCGACCACATCTTCCTTGAAGCGTTCTGAGAAGTCCCAAACGTAGAAGGGGATTCCCAGCTGGTCGCAGACCTTCCGGGCGTCCATTGAGTCTTCGATGGTGCAGCAGCCTCTAGAGCCGGTGCGTAAGGTGCCGGGCATACGGGAGAGGGCCAGGTGCACGCCAACTACCTCGTGACCGGCCTCTACGGCGCGGGCAGCAGCAACTGCCGAGTCCACGCCACCGCTCATAGCAGCAAGTATTTTCATGGTTTAAGTCCTACATTCAGTAATAGTTGAAGTTTTGGGCCCTGGGGCAGGCAGGCCCCCAGCTTCATTGGGCTAGTTCCAGCGGGCGGCGTCCGGGGCCTGGCCTGCCATACCGGCCTTCTTAGCCTGAGCCCAGGCGCCGGGAAGGGCTTGAAGCAGGGCGGTCAGGTCATCTTCGCTACTGGTATGGCCCAGGGTGAAGCGCTGGGCACCGCGGGCCTCTTCTTCGCTCAGGCCCATAGCCAGCAGAACCTGGGAGGGGCGGGGCACACCGGCATTACAGGCTGACCCGGTTGAGGATTCGATACCGGCCATATCCAGCAGGAAGAGCAGGGAATCACCCTCACAGCCGGGGAAGGTGAAGTGGGCGTTGCCGGGCAGGCGGCTAAAATGACCGGCCTGACGGTCCTGCTCCCCTTCAGGCTGGGCCCCGCGCAAGATAGCCTCAGGCACGGCAGCCTGTACCCCTTCAATGAGCCGGTCCCGCAGCTGGGCTAGCTGCTGGGCTTCTTCAAGCAGGTGATCAGTGAGGGTCTGGGCGGCTGCCCCAAAACCTACAATAGAGGCGGCATCAATGGTTCCAGAGCGGACGGCTCTTTCCTGGCCCCCGCCGTGCAAGAGGGGGGTGAGCCCAACCCTGCGGCCGGCAATGAGGGCCCCGACCCCCATGGGGCCGCCGATCTTGTGGGCAGAGATGGCCATGGTGCTGACCTGGCTGGCCCTAAAGTTCAGGGGAACACTGCCTAGGGCCTGAACGGCGTCTGTATGCAGGGGAATCCCCCAGTCTGCTGCTAGGGCCGCCACCTGGGCCACAGGCTGAATAGTTCCTACCTCGTTATTGGCCCACATCAGGCTTACCAGGGCAACGGTTTCTGGCTGCTGGCCCACAGCCTGGGCGATAGCCTGAGGGCTGATGTAGCCCTGGGCATCTGGCTGAACCCAGGTCAGCTGGGCCCCTTCGTGGGCCTCTAACCATTCAGCTGCATCGGTTACGGCGTGGTGTTCTATGGCTGAGAGAATAATCCTTCGGGCTGCCGGGTTGGCCTCTTGCCTTTTCCAGTAGAGGCCCTTGATAGCCAGGTTATCGGCCTCGGTTCCCCCGGCGGTGAAGATTACTTCAGCCGGGTCGCAGCCAGCTAGGCGGGCTACCTGCTCCCGGGCTTCTTCTACCCTGGCCCGGGCGGCCCGGCCTCTTGAGTGCAGGGAAGAGGGGTTACCGCCCTGTTTCATCTGCTGCACCTGGGCCTCAAGGGCCTGGGGCAGGATGGGGGTGGTTGCGGCGTGGTCCAGGTATACCCGGGTCATGGGCCTCCCTTCGGGTCCTCTCTCAAAAGTGTCAGCCTTCTATTCTACCCTGCTTTTAGCCTAGAAGGCTGGCCTGCTGCCCACGGTAAACTAGGTGGGTGTTCAAGATTCTTTTTTATAGCCCAGAAATTCCAGGCAACACCGGTAACGCTATTCGCCTAGCTGCTATTACCGGCGCTGAACTGCACCTGGTGGAGCCCCTAGGTTTCAACTTTGAAGATGCCCACCTGCGCCGAGCTGGCCTGGACTACCATGATTTAGCTGTTGTGACGGTCCATCAGACCCTCGAGCAGGCCTGGGAGGCCCTCAGCCCGGCCCGGGTCTTTGCCTTTACGACCACTGCTGGGAAGAACTTTGCTGATATCAGCTACCAGCCTGGTGATGTGCTCATGTTTGGCCCAGAGTCTTCTGGCCTGCCCCCAGAGGTTCAAAAGGACCCCCATATCACCGACCGGGTAAAGATTCCCATGAAGGCTGGTAGGAGGTCCTTGAACCTGGCCAACAGTGCCTCAATTGCTGTCTATGAGGCCTGGCGGCAGCAGGGCTTTGCTGGAGGCAGTCTTTAAGAGCTAGCCTCACCGAGGGTTACGGTCACCTGCTGGCTACTTCCATTGCGTTCAACGGTTAAGGTGACCTCTTGGCCTGCTGCTGCCTGGCGGACTGAGGCAGTAAGTTCGGCAGCGTCCTGAATGCTGCGCCCCTCAAAGGCCGTAATGACGTCCCCTGCCTGCAGGCCTGCCTTCTGGGCTGCTCCACCGCTGCTGACCTCTTGGATGAGGGCACCATCGCCGAAGGCTTCTGAGCTATCTTCATTAGCCGGTGAGGTTGAGACGCTGGCCCCCAGCAGGCCGTGGCTGGCCTTGCCGCTGTCAATGATTTCTTGGGCTACCCGCTTGGCGTAGTTGATAGGAATGGCAAAGCCTACCCCAATGTTGCCGGCAGTTGAGGAGCTGCTATCGGTTGAGGCGATTGCAACGTTAATACCGATGACCTCACCGGAGCTGTTGATTAGGGCACCGCCGGAGTTGCCGGGGTTAACGGCTGCATCTGTTTGCAGAACGTTCAGGGCAATGGTTGAAGAGCTGCTTGAGCTTTGGCTCTGCTGGCCGGGGATTTCGAACTGGAAGGGGGAGCTGCCAAAGGAGTCGGTGGAGCTATCTTGGCTGCTAGAGTCTGGCGCTGCTGCTGAGGCTACTTCAATGGTGCGAACCAGGTTAGAGACAATGCCGGTTGTTACAGTGTTGGCCAGGCCCAGGGGGGCACCGATGGCGATGGTGGTATCGCCGACATTGAGGATTGATGAGTCGCCCAGGCTGGCTGGGGTGAGGTTGAGGCTAGAGGCCTGGTCAATTTTGATGACGGCCAAATCGCTTGTTGGGTCGGTGCCTACAAGGCTGGCGCTGTGAACGCTTCCGTCAGCTAGCTGAACTTCTAGGTCAGCATCTGAGGCTGACCCGTCTAGGGTCACAACGTGGGTATTGGTCAGCACATGGCCCTGGGTATCGAGAATAACCCCTGAACCTGACCCTGATGAGGAGCTGGAAATAGCTGAGATAGTCACGGTTGAGGGCGTTGCCTTCTGGGCGGCAGCGGTTACGGCATTCACTGAGTCAGTGTTATTGACAATGGTGGTCCCTGAGGTATTTGAGGTCAGGGCAGTGATTGCCCCCTGGTCAGAAAGGGCCACTACTCCCCCGCCAACACCGGCCCCCAGCAGGGCAGCTAGGGCAGCTGAGGCCAGAACAACCTTAGTGCTGTGCCTTGTTTTCTGCTTCTGGTCCTGCTCCTGGTGAGCCGGCTGCTGGTAGGCATACTGGCCCTGCTGGTCGGCCCCCTGGAGGTACTGGGTGTTGAGGGGGACGGTGGGATCCTCTTGAGGCTGGGGCTGCCAGGGGTTGTTGGACATATGAGAGCCACTCTCTTCTGCTACTGGAGCCCTAGGGGGCTCCTTAACCTGTTCTTCTTGACCTCCACTATGGTAGATAGGCCTGTGCCCTACTTGTATCCTTCCTGTGTGTTTTCTGAGTAACTTTCTTCCCCTGCTCAACAGTTAGAATAGAGGCCATCAGCTGTTCTTGAGCCCTCCCAGGAGAGACCACATGCCCCGCAGGCCCCTATCTACTGCCCTCTTGCTGGCCCTTGTGGCCTCTAGCTCCTTCTCAGCAGCTTGGGCTGAGGCCCCCTTTAGCCTTGAAAGCGGCCAGCAGATTGTAGACCAGGCCGATGCTTTTAGCTCCCAGCAGAAACTCGACCAGGCCTTAGAGGACCTCTCCTCTTCAGAGCAGGTCAACCTCTACCTCGTCACCATTGAGGAGTTTGAAGACCCTAGCAGCCCGCAGAGCTGGGCCCGTAGCTTCGCTAACCTCAATAACCTAGGGAGCAATGAGGTTCTGCTGGTCATTGCCACCCAGGAACGCTCAGCCTATTTTGTGGCCGGTTCAACGAACCTGCTCTCTAGCAGTGAGCAGGAAGCGATCTACCAGGACTACATCTACCCTCAGCTGAAGAACTCTAACTACCAGCAGGCAGCCCTAGCTGCCGCTGAAGGAATTAGCCAGACTCTAGGATCCTCAGGCCAGGAGGTAAGCTCCACTTCCTCTTGGGGTCAGCTTCTAGGGCCGGTGGGTTTGGGCGCTGCTGGCCTTCTTACCCTCGGTGGGGTGGGAGCTGGTATCTGGGCTATGAGCCGGTCAAGGAAGTCCCGGCCTACTGGCTCTACCCGCCCTAGCCCCAGCCGGCCTAGCGCCCAGCAGGCCGGGCTCCACCCCAGCCTAGCTGGCCTCAGGGCCCAGGCTGATCGGATGCTGGTAGCTACCGATGATGCTATCTCCCATGCCCAACAGGAGGTGGAGTTCGCCCGCCTCCAGTACGGCCCGCAGGAGGTAGCCCCCTACCTGGCTGCTATTGATAGCGCCCGCCAGCAGATGCAGGCCTCCTTCCAGCTGCAAAAGCAGCTCGATGACCACATTCCTGATACCCTGCAGGAGCAGGATGCCTGGCTGAAGGAAATTATTCAACGCACCAGCGGGGCCCAGCGGGCCCTGAAGGAGCAGGTTGATAATTTTGCCCGCCTACGCCAGCTAGAGCAGAAGGCCCCCCAGGCCCTTGAGACTCTGCGGGAGCAGATAAGCCAGGTTCAGGCCCTCTTCCCTCGGGCCCAGCAGGCCCTTGACTCCCTGAGGGCCAACTATGCCCCCACCGCCTTTGGGACCGTGGCCGGGAACCTTACTGAGGCTCAGAAGCGCCTAGCCTTTGCCCAGGAAGAGGCCCAGGAAACCCAGGACCTGCTCCAGTCCAACCGCAGCCAGGCCATCATTACCCTTCGGGCAGCTGAAGAGGCTACCGGCCAGGCCCGGGGACTACTGGCAGCAGTTGATCAGGCCGCCCAGGACCTAGCGGCTATGACCGCCAACCTAGATCAGGCCTTCTTACTAGCTGACCGGGATATTGCCAGCGCCCAGGAACTAGCCAGGGTCGGTGCTGGGCCCAGCCAGCAGCTCCAGGGGGCAGCGGCCGGCCTTGAGGCTGTCTTGGGCCAGATTAAGGCTGAACGGTCAGCTGGCCTCTTTGACCCCTACCTGCTCAACCAGCGCCTGCACGAGGTCAGAACCGACCTTGACCAGGCCCTTGAGGCAGTACGTCAGGAGCGGGACCAGGATCAGGCCGCCCGCCAGGCTTTAGCCCAGACCATCCTTTCAGCCCAGGCCCAGGTCTCTGCCACCGGTGAGTTCATCTGGGCCCGCCGCGGCGGGGTGAAGGCCCCTGCCCGCACCAGACTGCGGGAGGCTGAGCGCCACCTTGACCAGGCCCGCTCCCTTGAAGAGTCCAAGCCCCAAGAAGCCCAGCAGGAAGCCCAGCAGGCTATGCACCTAGCTCTTGAGGCCCGGCAGCTAGCTGAGCAGGACGTCAGCCACTTTAGCCAGAACCGGTCAGAGGGCTCATCTAGCTTTAACTCTGCCCTGCTGGGCGGTATCTTGCTCGGCGGTCTGATGAACAGTTCCTCCCACTCTTCTAGCAGTATGGGTGGCGGGATTTTCAATGGCGGCTTCGGTGGTGGCTTTGGCGGCGATTTCGGTGGCGACTTCGGTTCTGATGGTGGGGCTGGGGGCAGCTTCTAGCCCCTGGGCCTTTCGCTCAGAACGTAGCAAGTTTTTGTGGCGCTGCCCCCTCTGGGGGCCAACTCTGGCAGAATAGGAGCAGGCGCCCAAACGCTTCCTAATCACCACTTTTAGTTAGAAAGGCCACCGATGGTCAAGCAAACTATCTTTAGCCGAATTGCTCAACTTACCAAGGCCAACATCAACGCCCTTCTGGATGCCGCCGAAGACCCCCAGAAGATGCTAGATCAGATGGTCCGGGACTACACCAACAATATTGCTGAAGCTGAGCAGGCAGCAGCAAGCACCATTGGTCACCTACGCATGCTCGAAGCTGACTACGCTGAAGATCAGAAGGAAGCAGCCGAATGGGGCAGCAAGGCCCTTGCCGCCTCAACCAAGGCTGATGAGCTGCGGGCGGCAGGAGATACCCTCAACGCCGATAAGTTCGACAACCTAGCCAAGATCGCCCTAGGCCGCCAGATGCAGGCTGAGGATGAAGCTGCCAGCATCAAGCCCCAGATCGATAGCCAGACTCAGATTGTTGAGCAGCTCAAGAACGGCCTAGTACAGATGAAGGAGAAGCTCAACGAAATCAAGCGCAAGCGCGATGAGCTCATTGCCCGTCAGAAGAGCGCAGCAGCTCAGGCTCAGGTCAATGACGCCCTCAAGGCCTTTAACGTTATGGACCCCACCAGCGAAATCTCCCGCTTTGAGGATAAGGTTCGCCGGGAAGAGGCCCGGGTACGCGGCCAGCAGGAGCTAGCAGCGTCCTCCCTAGATGCCCAGTTCAATGATCTTGAAGAAATCAGCCGCCAGTCTGAGGTTGAAGCCCGCCTCGCTGCCCTCAAGCTGGGCAAGTAGGCTCACTGGCTGAACATGCCTGGGCAGGCTCAGCTCAAGAGCTAGCCCCCTAGACCTAGCCTAGGGGGCTTTCTTCTGCCCTGGGGTTTTGATTGTAGGAGGCTTATTCATTTGGGTAGGTGGAGCAGGCTCACAGCGAAGCTGCTGGCTCGGCGGCTGGCGTGAATCGCCTTGTGAGCGAAGCGAACCAGGCGAGAGGGTCGGCAAGCGAGCGTGAGCCTGCGGAACCCCCTTATGAATAAGCCTCTAGGAACTAGACGGTCTGAATATGGCCCTGAATCCGGTGGAAGAGCATTTCCAGGGCCACCAGGTTCACCCCTTCTGGGATAATCATGTCAGCCTGCTTCTTAGAGGGCTCAACGTAGAGTTCATGCATAGGTTTGACGGTCTTTAGGTACTGGCTTTCTACTGATTCAATGGTCCGACCACGTTCGATAACATCCCGGCGTAGCCGCCGCAGAATCCGAACATCAGCGTCAGTATCTACAAAGAGTTTAATATCACAGAGTTTGCGAATTTCTGGGTCAACAAAAATTAAAATGCCTTCCAGAATAATAATGGGCTGGGGTTCTACCAGCTGCAACTGATCAGAGCGGTTATGAACAGTAAAGTCGTAGACCGGGGTATAAACCTTCCTGCCAGCGACGAGTTCTTTCAGGTGCTCAACAAGCAGGCTGTTATCAAAGGCCTCTGGGGCATCGTAGTTAAGTTCGCAGCGCTCCTCATAGCTTAGCTGGCTATTGTCCCTGTAGTAGTTATCGTGGTAGACCACCCCTACCTGACCCTCAAAGCGTTCCAGAAGTGAGTGGGTTAGGGTTGTCTTGCCTGAGCCGGTTCCTCCGGCGATTCCAATGATCAGCGGCCTCAATAGTGGGTCCTTTTCTGGGCGTAGTTGCTTCTAGCCTCTATTCTGTCACGCCCGGCCCCCGACCCCAAGACTAGGGGGGCAAGACCCCCGCCGGGTGCAGACCAGCCCTGAGAGCCCTAGGCCACGCTGCTAGCTAGCTACTTGGATTATCAAGAGGGCTAAAGGGGCCACCTAGGCCTCTTGGGCCAGGTCAGGGGGTGAAAGTAGCTGAACCCACCCTTATAGGGACAAACCCTGAGGGCTAGGGGGGCAGCTACTGGGCAAAAAATTATTTAAAAAATTTTTCCTCCCTTTTGTTTACTGACAAGTAACCAGTGGCAAGCCAAAACAAAGCGCCGGGCTTTTAGGGGACAAGCCTCACTGGGCATACCGGCCATTTAGGGGACATCTTGCGTGTATAGTTAGGTAGCAGAAAACAACACAACCCCATTCCCTCCCCCAAACAAAAGGAAACGGTCATGAACTTTGAAAACTGGGTCACCGGCACCTACTCCAGCTCATCCCTGAGCTCCGCCGTCCAGCGCCACAGCTCCCACCAGGGCCTGAAGAAGTTTCACAAGGCCCTTCACATGGCTGATGCAATGCTTCGCAATGAGACCGTTGCTGACATCGCCCTAGGCAAGTTCACCGGTTTCGGCAGCACCCTTCTTCTGATCACCAGCAACCGAGTTCTTCTGGTCAAGAACACCTTCCAGGCCGGCCAGATCATCAGCCTAGACCTTCAGGCCCTTGATGAGGCCGAGCTCTCCTACACCCCCCTGATGGGTTACACCCTGAGCCTGGCAGGCCACCGCCTAACCCGCATCCCTGCCCCCTTCGCCCAGTCCCTGCGTAGCCTCATGGTCGCTGACCTAGCTAACCACTGGGCCCAGGCAGCCTAAAAGACTCCACACCCCTCACTCCCACCTTGCATCAGGGAGCCAGCAGACCCCTAGCTGCTGGCTCCCTTTTTTAATAGTAGATATATTCTAATAAAATTAGAACACATGTACTATTCTTGATGGTATGAAAGCTACCATGATTAGCAGGGTCCAGGCCAGCAGCAGCCTGTTCCTTCCCCAGCCAGCTAGCCCAGTTCCAGCAGGTTTCCCCTCCCCCGCCCAGGACTACCCGGCCAGCAGCATTGACCTCAACGAAGTTCTCATCAAAGACCGAGCCGCCACCTACCTCTTGAGGGTCAGCGGCTCATCCATGATCGATGCCGGCATAGCCGACGGGGATGAAATCCTCGTTGATCGCTCCATCACCCCCACCGAAGGCTCCATTGTTGTAGCCGCCCTGGATGGCGAATTTACCATCAAACGCTTCCACATAGATGCCCAGGGCCAGGGCTGGCTCCTGCCAGAAAACCCCGCCTATAGCCCTATTCCCATTCCACCCGAATCTGACTTTCTCATCTTCGGGGTGGTCACCAGGTGCCTACACCGTGTCTGACCTGATCTTTCACGTAGACATCAACTCCTGCTACGTTTCCTGTGAGCGCCTGCTCAACCCAGCCCTCATGGGCAGACCCGTAGTGGTTCTCTCTAACAATGACGGCTGCATTGTAGCCCTATCAGCTGAGGCTAAGGCCCTAGGCTACCGGATGGGCGAGCCCTGGTTTAAGGTGCAGGTGAGAGCAGCAGAGCAGGGAGTGATTGCCTGCTCGTCAAACTATGAGCTCTACGGGGATATCTCTCAGAGGGTCATGGAAGTTCTTCAGCAGCAGGCGGCTGATTTTGAACAGTACTCAATTGATGAAGCCTTTCTCACCATTCCCCTAAAGCTAGACCAGGCCCGCAGTCAGGCCCTTAGCCTCAAAAGGCAGCTGGCCCGGCGGGTTGGGGTTCCCTGCTGCGTGGGGGTGGCCCAGACTAAGACCCTAGCTAAGCTGGCCAATAAGACCGCTAAGAAGGTGCCTGCCTTAGGGGGAGTTTGCCTTTGGGAGGCCCTGCCTGCTGAGCGGCGGAGGCATCTTTTCAAGGCCCTGCCGGTCAGCGAAATTTGGGGGGTGGGTTCGCGCACTGCCGCCAGGCTAGAGGGCATGGGCATAGGAAGTATCGAAGATCTAGCCCAAGCACCGCTTGAGCTTATCCGCAAGAAATTTTCTGTGCTGCTCATGAGAACCGTACTGGAACTCAATGGAATAAAGGCCTTAGAGCTTGAGCCAGAACGTAGGTTCAAGGAGCAGCTGATTTACTCGCGAGCTTTTTCTGAGCCTATTGAGCGGGAGGAAGAACTGCGCCAGGTACTCAGTGTCTATGCCCAGAGAGCAGCAGGGAGGCTAGCGAAGGAAGGCCAGCTAGCTGGCCTGCTGACAGCCTTTTGTAGTACTAGCCCCTTCAGGGGCGGGGCTTCCCATTACCCTACAGTTCAGGTGAAGCTACCGGGTAAGACAGCTGACCCCTTGATCCTCACCAGGGCCGCACAGCAGCTGGTGGAACGAGCTGATTTTGGGGCAGTTGCCTATGTGCGGGCCGGGGTGATACTTCTTGATTTACTGCCCGCTCATGCCCATATCCCTCTTGATGGGCTGACCTACGAGTACGAGCGGCGGAACATTGCCGGGCTCTTGGAGAGTGTACAGGAAAAATGCGGCCCTGCTGCTCTGGGGCTTGGTCTGGCAGGGTTTTCTAGGGCGGCTACCTGGGATATGCGCCGGGAGATGCTGTCTCATCGTGGAACGACCCATTGGGATGAGCTTGTATCTGTACGCATAGGATAGCTAGAAACCTTTTGCCTCAGCTTTTGCAACTGAATATAGGCAGACAGATTGACCGCTGAGAATAAAGGCTAGACCCAGCGCCTTAGGAGTGGTCAGCGGCCCAGGGGCGCGGCGACGCTGTCTGGGAGCCCGGTGCAATCGGGGGCAAGTTCACCCCTAACAGCGGCAGCAGCAGCTAGGGTTTCCCTACTTAGGAGGGACTAGCAGTAGCTTATGAGGCAGAGCAGACCTTCACCCGGGGCGGTAGTGCTACTCGATTACTCTATTTATCGCTCAATGTGCTCCAGAAAATATGCACGAAGACTTTCCATAAAGCTATTGACAGACACCAACAGCCATACGTAGGATATGACCCAAGCCCTATTACCTGGGTCATATTCTACTAATTTCAAAAGGAGTTGCTATGAGCAGTAGCACCCGCCGCACCGCCCTCAGTATCGCCTTTGCAGGCTTGTCTACCTGCCTAGTAGCTGGAGCCACAACCTCTTACGCAGCAGATAGCGATCTTCCAGAAGGACTTAAGAGAGGTAGGATTCTTGAATATGTAGAAGGTCACCCGATTTATGAGGTAGTTGATCAGGCTGGAAATCCCCAGGGTGTTTCTTTGTCCGCTTCTGATACAAGGACCATGCAGGCTTCTTTGCGTGAACTTGACGCCACTCTAAATAAACCCCATAGTGGCAATGAGACACAATCTGTTGTTCCATGCGCAATAGCAATCGCCTGGTTTGTTGGTCAAACATTATTCCCGGCAGCAAGGATTGCAAACCTGGCCTGGAGGCTGGCAGGACTGGTTCGCCGGTATGGTGCACACACTGTAGCCAGGATTTGGAGAGGTGCACGAGGTTTGACAGACCGTACGGCACAACAGGAAATCATTGAGCTTGCAGGGGCCCTTGCAGGCGTTGGGGGGTTAGAAGCTTGCGGTATTCATTTTTAGGGACAAGTAGGCCACAACGAGTCATAAGCTGTATCGCCGGTATTTTGCTGGGGATAGCTCTCATGCGGGGCGAAATTCTTAGTGGCATGGGCGGCCTTCTAGGATTTGCTGTTCTGCTAGGTTCGTCCGCTACCTTGGTCAACGAGTTCAAGAAGCAAGATAGTCAAAAAGATAGTCAATAAGTCAGCGATAGCCCCTAGTAGCTTCGCAGTGGGTGCTAGCCACTGCTGAACTCAGCAATGATGGGGAAAAGAAAGTCGCCCCGATCGGATTCATACCTAACGGGGCGATTTATGTGGTTGCGGGGGCAGGATTTGAACCTGCGACCTCCGGGTTATCAGTCCCAAGCTACCGGGAACTGGTGAAGTATCTACTTATTCTTCAAAAATTCTACTTCGCATAGCCCGTAACTTGTGTGTGGCAGTTTATCGTTTCCCAGCCCGCCAGACTTTCCAGGGAATCTCACCAATGATTCTATTGACATGGAAAAAAGAGACGCTGTGGTGATGCCACCATACAGGCTCAGTCTCCGGCCCACGCCAAAATCCTTTCACAATATAGACCTTTTTGGCGTCTGGCCATGCGCCATGAAACCATATGTCACAAGGTTGCCCACTGTGCACATGCAAGCCATAGCCCTTTTCCCCAGTGCGCGCCTTCTGGTACACGCGATCAAGCCGAATAACATCAAAGTTGTTAGCGCGAACAAAACGTAAGTGCTGTTCAAGCTCTGCCCGTCTACGGGCACGACGCTTGGCTATCCCGAATGGGTCATCCCACTGAAACCCCATCATTCGCTTCTTTCTATGCGATGCAGTACGGAAATATTCAAGGGTTGCATCTTCTAGTGATTCAACCTACTACTGTTCAGGTTAGCATGGATGTCATACAATGAATACATGACTACAACAACCATATCGGACAGCGTACTCACCATCCGAATCCCATCATCTCTTAAAGAGCGACTAGCCAACTTAGCAGCCGCATCTGACCGTTCTGTTGCCTACTGTGCACGCACCCTCATTGAGGAACACATCGCAGAAGCAGAATACGCCGCCGAGCTCCAGGCAAAAGTAAAAGCAATCAAAAGCGGGGAACGTCGTGCTTACACAGTTGAAGAAGCAGGGAAAGAACTAGGACTGTAAATTTATGTCAGCCTCCTCCTTGACGATCTTCTAAGAATTGCAGGGTTCTTTGAACTGTCACTAGCCGAGTTGCTAGGTGAGAGGGTTCTTAAGGCAAAAATCCCCACCACTACTCAACTGAGCACTGATGGGGAAAAGAAAATCGCCCCGGTGGGATTCATCCCAACCGGAGCGACTTATCAAATGGTTGCGGGGGCAGGATTTGAACCTGCGGCCTCCGGGTTATGAGCCCGGCGAGCTACCGAACTGCTCCACCCCGCGGCGACTCATATAACTATACAGAGATCCGCAGGGCTTCGCAAGCTCAAAAGGGCAAATGTGACCCAAAACCCAAAACTTCCCCTTCTGGGATCCTGGGGCACCTAAGCCCCGGGCTGAAGCTCACCCCCAGCCCGGGGCCCCTCCCCTAGCTCCCGGCAGAAGCAGAGGGGCTAGCTGAAGGGCTGGCGCTAGAAGCAGTAGCCTCTTCAGCAGCCAGGGCCCGCTCCAGGGCCTGCTTCAAGTCCTGCTGAGCCTGACCATAGGCCGCCCAGTCCCCAGCCTTCATAGCCGCATCAGAAGCCTCAATAGCCTTCCGGGCCTCTTCTAGGGCAGTGGCCAAATCCCCACTCTCAGCACTGGTCTGGGTGCCCTCAGCTGCCTGGGTATCATCAACCCCAGCGTCCACTGCTGTCTGGGCCCCAGAAGAACCGCTAAAGAGCTCATTGAGGGCCTCCTCTAGGGTGGGGGCAAAGCCAACCTTCTCGCCAAAGCCCACCAGAACCCTCCGCAGGGAGGGGTAGGCCGCGTCGCCAGAAGATTGCACATAAACCGGCTGAACATACAAGATGCCATCGCCCACAGGCAGGGTCAGCAGGTTACCGTTGATCACATCAGAAGCGCCCTGGCGTAGCAGGTTTAGCTCAGTAGAAACAGCGGTATCAGAGTTAAAGACGTTCTGAGCCTGGCCAGGGCCAGGAACAACAGAAGACCTAGGCAGCTCCAGCAAGGTCAGCCTGCCGTAAGTCTCAGCCTTCTGCCCATCCTGACCGGTGCCAGCATCCCCATTAGCAGACAGGAAGCCGTACATAACGTTCCGGGAGTTATTATCTGACTGCTGGGGAATAAAGCTGGTCGTCAAAGAGAAGTGAGCCTCAGACTCCCCCGGCATCTGCAAGGACATGTAATAGGGGGGCAGGGGCTGGCCACTATCATTGGTCGGATCATTCGGGATAGACCAAAGATCATCACCGGCATAGAGGCTAGAAGCCTGAGTAACGTGGTAGGCGTTGAGCATCTCCCGCTGAACCTTGAAAAGATCCTGAGGGTAGCGAACATGATCAATCAAAGAAGCAGACATCTCGCTGTAGGGCTTAACGGTCTGGGGGTAGACCTGCTGCCAGGTCTTCAAGACCGGGTCCTGATCATCCCAGGCATAGAGGGTCACAGACCCGTCGTAGGCGTTAACGGTAGCCTTCACAGAGTTACGAATGTAGTTCACCTGCTGGCTGGGTAGGGCCTGAGAGACCCCGCTCGCGGTCTCAGAGTCAGCCGTAGCGTTCTGCAGCTGAGAGGCCTGGGAGTAGGGGTACTGGTTTGAGGTGGTGTAGGCATCAACAATCCACAGAACCTGGCCATCAACAATGGCCGGGTAGGGGTTACCGTCCACCGTCAGGTAGGGGGCTACCTTCTTCACCCGCTCTGAAGGATCCCGATCATAAAGAATCTGGGACTGGGGGCGAACAGCATCAGAGAGCAGAATGTCAGAAGACTGGAACTTAATGGCATAGGCTAGGCGGTTGAGCAGGGGGCCAATGCTGGGCCCGCCGTTACCGGCAAAGGTGTACTTAGCGTCCAGGCCAGACTGGTCATCAGCTGTCTGGGGCCGATCCAGCTCTAGGGGCTCGTCCTCAGAGCTGCCACCCACAATAGAGTAGCTAGGTGAGGACTGGCCAAAGTAAATACGGGGCTCATAATCCCCACTAATGGCACCGGTGGCCTGAATACCAGACTGAATGAACTTAGGCTTGCCATCAGCCTCTACCTGGTTACCGTAAGCGGCAATCACCCCGTAGCCGTGGGTGTAGACCACATGCTGGTTGACCCAAGAAGAATCAGCGTTCTGGGCCGGGTTGAGTTCCCGGGCAGCAATCACTGTATCGGTCTCAACCCCATTAATGCTGTAACGGTCCACCGAGAGGTTCTGGCCGAACTGGTAGTAGGGGCGGAACTGCTGAAGCTGGGCAAAGGCCCCAGAGACCACGTTAGGGTCAAGCAGGCGGATATTAGAAATAGTCTGCCCCTCCCCCTGCAAGGTGCCGGCGGCAGTAGAGGTACGGGCATCATAGTTCTCAACCTGAATCTGATCCAGGCCGTAAGCTGCCCGGGTGGCATCAATATTGCGCTGAATATAGGTTGCTTCACTAGCCTGCTCGTTAGGGGTCACCTGAAAACGCTGAATCACCCAGGGGTAAATACCGCCAGCTACCAGGGAGGTAACAACTAGCAGGGCAGCGCCCATCAGAGGAAGCCTAAAATTACCCCTCAAAGCGGCCAGAACAAAAAGAGCCGCGACCAAGATAGAGGCCAGAGCCAAAATCGCCTGCACCGGAATAATCGCGTTCACATCCGCATAGAGGGCACCAGCCCAGCGACCAGACTGGTCCTGGGTGGCGTTATAGCGGGCCAGCCAGAGGGAGACGGCCCTCAGCAGCAAAAAGAGGGCAGCGAGCAGGGCCAAATGACGGCGGAAGAAGGGGGTGGTCATCATCCCCTGATCGCCCACCACAATACCCCCGTAGAAGTAGTGCATCACCAGAGCAGCCAGGGCTGAGAAAATCAGGGCAGTCGTCAGCAGGCCGGTCACAAAGTTCAAAAAGGGCAGGGTAAAGATGAAAAAGCCCAGATCAAGGCCAAATTCTGGGTCTGTCTGCCCAAAGGACTGGCCCTTGAAGAAAAGCAGAACAGTTTCCCACTGGCTGCTTGCCCCCGAGGCCACAAAGAGCCCAGCAAGAAGGGGAACCAGCCAGAGAACCAGCTTGCTCATGCGCTCAATGCCGGCCCGGTAGCGGTCCATATTCTGGTTGAAGATCTCCTGCATCTGAGCATAGGGGTCAGGCAGGGGAACTCCCTGGGCATCAAAGCGGGGCCGGGCAGTCTGCCGGGCAGAGGGTGTAGGTGGGGTTCCCTTCCGGTAAGCGTAGGAGAGGCTGGCCCAGACAGCTAGGCCAACAATCAAGGCCACCAGCAGGAAAAGAGCAGCCCGGGTCAGATTCTGAGTAATAAAAACAGACAGGAAACCCAGCTGGTCAAACCAGAGGATATCGGTGTAAACCTGGGTTCCAAAAACAAAAGCCACAACAAGCGCAGCAACAATCAGGGCAGTGAGAGTCAGTGGCCTCTGGGGCTTCTTCCCCACTGGGGGCGGCGGAGGGTTACTACCTGTAGTCACAAAAATCCTTTGGTCCATTCAGAGTGTTCAGACCCCACCCGGCAGGTGGGGCTATACATCTATTCTGCCAAAGAATAGGTAGAGGGGCGAGAGGCAGCTAACAGCAAGCGCCCCCGGCAGCTAGGAACAGGTGGGGAAGGAGGCCGGGTTCTGGCCCTTGCCAATGCCCTCTACTGCCGCGACCGCATCAGAGAGGGTAGCAACCTTAATAACGGTCAGCCCCTTAGGAACATTACCGATCACAGCATCACAGTTATCAGCAGGAGCTAGGAAGTAGGACGCCCCAGAATTAACGGCCCCCCACATTTTCTGCTCAATACCACCAATAGCCCCTACCCTTCCATCAGAGTCAATGGTTCCGGTGCCCGCAAAATGCTTGCCGCCTGTCATCTGCCCTTCAGTGAGCTGGTCAATAATGCCCAGGGAGAACATCAGGCCGGCAGAAGGGCCGCCCACCTCTTCAAGGCCATAGGTGACTGTCATCGGAAAATCAAAGGAACGAGAGAGGTAGAGCCCCAGAACGTAGCGCTGATCCTGCTCATTATAGGTGGGGCTGACCTTGAGGGTCTGCTGCTGACCATCGCGTAGCAGGTCAATGCTCACCTCCCGGCCAGCTGAAGCATTGACCAGGTCAGTTAGCTCCTGGTAGGTCTTCACCTTCTGGCCGTCAATGGCCTCTAAGACATCGCCCTCCTGCAAAATTCCTGCGCTGGGGCCGGCCTCCGCCGTGCCAGAAACAGTGAGGCTTTCCTGGTAGTCAATCTGAAGGTAAGAGAGGGCAGCTGCCTGGGCTAGTTCCTGAGAGTTGGTCATATCAGCAGAGTTCTGGGCGCTTACCTGATCAGAGGTCAGGCTGGGGGCGTAAACCAGGTCACTGGGCAGGGTGGCTGAAGAGTCCTCCAGCCAGGCAGCAAAGACCTCAAGGGCGCTCACTGAGGAGTTCGGGCCGCCAGCAACCTGAACAGTGGTCATATCCAGCCGCCCACTGGCCGGGTAGCTTGTAGCTCCCTCAATGCTTAAAAGCGGGGTGTCGTTAAACTCCCCCAGGGTGTTAAAGGTAGGGCCTGGGGACTCGGTGACGAAATTAACCGGAAGTACCAGGGCCAGGGCAGAAAGGCCAAAGGCCCCCACAGCGCTTAAGGACTGTAGGTTAAAACGAGATTCCCTCATATCAGACCCTTCCCTTATCCTCTTCCAAAAAGCCATAGGACTAACTCTACTCCATACACTAAGGGGGCCTACCATTTTCCCAGTCAACTCTCACTCGGCCCAGGGCTAAACTCTTCCGTTGAGCTAGCTAGGCCTATTAGGCTAGAGCATAAGACAGTAGGCTCCACCCCACTAGGAGCCTAACCCCTTACCCTGAAAAGAGGCTGACAGTGACCGACCGCCCCCATGACTCCTCAGGCCAAGACCCCCTTGAAGACTTCCTCAAGAAACTTCAAGAGCAGGGCTTTGACCCAAGAAACTTCGGGGCAGACCAGGCAGGCTTCGACCCCCAGAACCTCAAGGGCCTAGGAATCCCCCTAGACCCAGCTGCCCTCAACGGAATCTTCGCCCAGATCAATTCCATGATGAGCCCAGCCCAGGACCAGGAACCAGTCAACTGGAAACTAGCCCAGGACCAGGCCCGCCAGATCCTGCTCACCGGCTCAGACCCTGCCGTCACCAGCAACCAGGCAGGGGCTATCAAAGACGCCAGCACCCTAGCCGACCTCTGGCTAGACCCGGTAACCCTCTTTGACCGCCCCTCCTACCCGGTAGAGGCCTGGACCAAGGCCCAGTGGGTAGAGCAGTCCTTTGAGACCTGGAAGCAGATAGCAGGGCCCGTAGCCCAAGAGGTCTCAACAGCCTTCAGCCACTCCATCCAGGAACAGATGCCCCAAGAAATGGCCGGCCTGCTAGGTGGCGGGAACCTCTTTGCCGGCCTAGGGGGCATGATGTTTGGGATGCAGATGGGCCAGGGCCTAGGCCAGCTGGCAGGAGAAGTGGTCTCATCAACCGATATCGGCTTCCCCCTAGCTGAAGGCCAGTCAGCCCTGCTCCCTGAAGGGGTTGCCGCCTTCGGCCAGGGCCTAGACATACCGGCCCAAGAGGTCATGCTCTACCTGGCCCTGCGGGAGGCCGCCCTGATCCGCCTGCACAGGGCCAACCCCTGGCTCAGGGAAGACATCCTAGCCCTCATTCAGCGCTTCTCTAGGGGAATCCATGTAGATATTGACCGGATGCAAAGCGCCGCCCAGGACCTAGATATTGACCCCACCAACCCTGAAAGTTTCATGGAAGCCCTCAGCGGCGACTTCTTCACCCCCCAGCACACTGAAGATCAGAAGCTGGCCCTAGACCGGCTCGAAACCCTACTAGCCCTAATTGAAGGCTGGGTCAGCCTGGTGACTGAAGAAGCCAGCAAGAACCTACCTAAGGCCCCCCAGCTCGCTGAAACCATGGCCCGCCGCCGGGCTACCGGCGGACCAGCCGAACACGCCTTCTCCCAGCTGCTGGGCCTAGAGCTACGGCCGCGGAAGATGAGAGAGGCCCAGGCCTTCTGGCGCCACTACGAAGAAGCCCACGGCTTTGAGGCCCGCGACCAGCTCTGGAAGGGCCCAGAGACCCTGCCCACCGGCGAAGACCTACAGGACCCAGAAGGCTTTGCCTCCCGCAGGGCCCTGCTAACAGCCAGCGAAGACGAGTTTGACGCCGCCCTTGAAAAGCTACTGGCTGGCGGCTACGACCAGCCTGAGGAAGAAGACCCTAAACCCCTCGGGGAGCAATAGGGTCTAAGAAGCGGGAGCGCTGGCGGCTAGCCCGGCCACCGGGAGTGCGGGACCTTGACCAGCTGAGGGTCAGGTGCTTCCGGGCCCGGGTAATGCCCACATAAAGGAGCCGCCGCTCCTCATCAAGCTCATCACTGCTCTGGGCAAAGGAAATAGGCATCAGCCCCTCAGAGAGCCCGCAGAGGAAGACAGCCTCCCACTCAAGGCCCTTAGCTGAGTGTAGGGAGGCTAGAGTGACCCCGTTTAAGCTAGGGGCATCCTGCTGGGAGGAGCGCTGTAAGAGGACAGCGACCAGGTCGTAGAGGGTCAGATCAGCAGGCAGATCTTCAAGGCCCTCCTCCTTAGCCTGCTGCTGGGCTGCCCGCCGCTCCTCTAGCAGGCGATCACAGAGGGAGACCAGGGTTTCTAGGGACTCCCAGCGGGCCCGCTCCTGGCCAGCCCGCTGGGGGGCCTGGGGCTTCCAGCCCAGATTTTTCAGGTTATCCCTAATCAAAAGGGCAAGGTCATCATCAGCCTGGGCCCCCTTAGCCGCCCCCTGCAGCATACTCAGGGCAGCTCTGACCTCTGGCCGGTCAAAGAAGTTCTCAGCCCCCCGCAGCTGGTAGGGAATTCCCGCCCGAGTCAGGGCCTCTTCAAGGGCAGCTGACTGGGAGTTAGTGCGAAAAAGAACAGCAATATCAGCAGCCGCCAGCCGGTCATGGGTGAGAAGGTCCTGGATATCCTCAGCGATCCCCTGGGCCTCTAGCTCATCATCGGCATAGCCGAACCAGGCCGGCTCCGGCCCAGAAGGCTTCTGGGAAACCAGCTCTAGGGGCGGGGCCCAGGAGTGGGCACTAGAATCAGGGCCAGGACGGCGGGCAGCAAGCAGGCGGTTAGCTAGGGTCACCACCTGGGGAGTAGAACGGTAGTCCCTGACCAGCTTGAGAACCCGGGCCCCCTCGAAGCGGCGGGGAAAATCTAGCAGGTGGCGGCTAGTGGCCCCGGCAAAGGAATAGATGGTCTGGGAGGCATCGCCCACAACGCAAATGTCATCCCGCTGGCCAAGCCAGGCCTCTAGAAGGCGCTGCTGCAGGGGGGAGACGTCCTGGTATTCATCAACCACAAAATGCCGGTACTGCCGGTGAATCTGGGCGGCAATGTCGGGGTTTTCCTCAATGATGGCTACCGTCAGCAGCAGAATATCTTCAAAGTCAATGACGTTATTTTCATCCTTCAGCTCCTCATAGGTGCGAAGAAGTCGAACCATATCAATACTGCTCATATCAGCAGGCAGTTCCCGGCCAGCAAGGTGGGGGCCTAGGGAGTCTGCTGTGTACATAGAGACCTTAGCCCACTCAATCTCACTGGCCAGGTCTCGCACAATAGCCCGGTCGGTAGCCAGGCCCAGGCGGCGGGCTGCCTCAATAATGTACTGGGACTTATTACCCAGCAAGGTAGGTAGGCTACCTCCAATAGCCTGGGGCCAGAAGTAGCGCAGCTGGGAGAGGGCCGCTGCGTGGAAGGTGCGGGCCACTACCCCGCTGGCCCCCAGCTGGCGCAGACGGACCTTCATCTCTTGGGCAGCCCGGTTGGTGAAGGTCAGGGCTAAAACAGCCTGGGGGTTATAGCGGCCAATAGCAATCCCGTAGGCAATGCGGTGGGTGATAGCCCGGGTTTTACCGGTCCCTGCCCCAGCAAGGACGCAGAGGGGGCCGGTAAGGTCTGTGGCAACTTGCCGCTGGTCTTCATCAAGGCCCTTCAAGATCTCTTCTGGGCTTGACTGGCTTAGGCTAATAGGCTGGGCCCTGAGCCGGTCTTCCTGCCCGTATAGGCTCTGGTCCCTCTTCATCTGCACTGATCTGCATCCCCTCTAGCGTCGTCCGCAAGTACTCTAGAGGCTAGTGTACTCTAGGGGTCCGCTGGGCTGGGCTTCTAGGCCCTTAAGGGGCTGGGCCCCAGCGAGCAGGGATACTGCCAGGCTGGGGCCCCAGAAGATTATTCTGCCCAGCCTAGGCAGCAGGCCGGGGCGCCGCATAGAGGGGCCCAACCTGGGTTAGCCGGTACATGAAGGCTGCCATGGCATCCCGGCCCACAGGCTCCTGGGGGCGGAAGGTTCCATCAGAGTAGCCGGTGCTGATCCCCTGCTGCCTCAGCCAGCCGATCTCCCGCTGGAACTGGGAAGAACCTGTATCCCAAAAGTCAGACCAAGCACCTGTAGCAGGTGAACCAGCTGCCCGGTACATGAAGGCGGCCATGGCCTCCCGGCTGACCTCTTCATGGGGGCGGAAGGAACCATCAGGGTAGCCGCTGCTGATCCCTACAGACCGCATCCACATAATTTCCCGGTAGAAGGGGTGATCGCTAGGAACATCTGACCAGGGTGACTGGGCAGGAGGGGTATAGGCCGGGGAACCAGCTAGCCGGTAGAGGAAGGCGGCCATAGCAGCCCGCTCAATGGGCTGACCGGGCCGGTAGGTTGCATCAGAATAGCCCAGGCTCACCCCGGTGTGGGCCAGCCACATCATTTCAGGGTAGAACTGGGTTGAGGCTGTGATGTCCTTAAAGCTGATAGGGCTGGGGGTCTTCTGCTGGGCAGTCCAGGCGAATTCGCTCTTCTTGGGGGCAGCTAGAAGCTGAGCTGGCCCGAAGGCCTCAAGGGTGCTGATATGCAAGAAACGCTGGTTACTGGTGCAGGCGGTTTCTTCGTAGAAGAAGCGCTCAATGGTCTGGCAGGCATTAGCCCCCTGGTTCCAGCGGGTATCGTAGCCAGCTCGATCTGGCCGCCAGGCTGCACTAGCTAGCCGCAGCCTGCCCTGCTGGTCAATAAAGGCGTTAGAGCCCCCGGGCCCGCCCAGGCTCCAGGTTGGGTCAGTAGAGAGCAGGGGGGTGTGGGCGATCCGCTGGCAGGGGCCAGTAGCTGACTGACAGCGGGCATAACCGGTCCTATAGTCCAAGGTTGAGTACTGGTTAGCTGAGTAGAAGAGGTAGTAGGCCCCCTGCCAGTAGACCATGGAGGGGTTTTCAATCAGGGTTTCTTCCCAGGTCTGGGCATCAGGGTAACCGGCCTTAGACATCACGCTGGTAGCTAGCAGGCTCTGAGCCTGGCTCCCTTCAGCCCAAGAGCTGCCGTCCTCATCAAGTTCCCGTACCCAGAGGTTGGTCTTCGTGTGCAGGGCGGCGTTGCCTTCGTTCTTCCAGTAGAGGTAGAGGGAGCCGTCCTGATCCTTATAGAGGTCAGGGTCAATGGCACCAGCTGGGTCATCTGAGCAGACGAAGGGGGTAGAGGAGGTATCGAAGAAGGGACCGGTAGGTTTCTTGGCAGTTGCTAGGCCAATGCACCAGCGGTCAATGCCGGCAGTCGTTGAGGCGGCCCGGGCTGTGTAGGCCATCAGATAGGTTCCGTCCTCTGTCTTTTCAACAGAGGGGGCCCAGATTTCGTAGCAGCCAGAAACAGCCGTGTTACAGGAGCTGTTACGCTGAGCCCAGGAGCCAGGCAGGGCCAGGGTGTCGTTGTACCAGGGGTCTGAGGCGTTGAGGACCGGCCGGCCATCTGGGCTTGTGGCAGGAGGCCGGTAGTGCTGGTTGGTGGTCCAGTTCTTCAGGTCTGTAGAAGTTACCAGGGGAACGTTGCGCCCTCCCCCGTTAGTTCCATAGGCATAGTAGGTGCCATTTTCGCTGTAGATATGGGGGTCTGCCAGGTCCCCAATGGTGATGGAGTGGCCGCTGACCCACTGGCTGGTTCTGGCATAGGGTTTGCCGGGCACCAGCCAGGGGCCATCAGGGTAGGCCTGGGCAGGCAGGAAGCTGCCCAGAAGTAAGAAGGAGAGAAGGACTGCAAGGAGGGCCCTTCGAGGGGGCCTGCTGTAAGAGGGGGACATAGACTGTGGATCTGCTTTCTCCCCCTCTGGGGGTTAGAGAAGGATAAACCTGCCACTAGCTTAGGAGGGCTGGCCTTGTGAGAGGGGGACTGGCCAGAAGTCTAACAGAAATTGCCCACCAAAATAGGGACAATTCTTAAGTGAGAGAAGGGCAACAGCCCCCAAAGGGGTCAGCCCTCTAGCAGAGGCAGACAGCAGAGAGATAAAGCTCCCGCCCGCCCCAAAGGAAGATCCCAGAAAAGACTTGCTACCCTTGAGAATGTGACTATAACACCGCTTCAACTTGCTGCCCTGGTCTCAGCAGGGATTCCCGGCCTCTACCCCGTCGCCGCCCTGCCCGCCCCCGACTCCTCCACCTACGACTACGACTCAGCGATTATCTTGGACTCAACCAACAAGCGCTGGCTAGTTCGTGCCCCCAAAAGCCCAGAAGCAAGCGTCAGGCTTGAAGCAGAACACGTCATCTTACAGTCCTTCACCCCCGGCCTACGGGCCCGCCTGCCCTTTCTTCTGCCCACCATTGCAGGCACTGTCCCCCTAGCGGGCAGCCAGGCCTTCATCTACAGCTACACCCCAGGTAGCCGGCTGAGCATTGATCAGCTCAACCAGCTAGCCCACCAAAGCCTAGGAAAAGCAGATGGCCTTGCCAGCCAGCTAGCCCACAGCATCGCCACCATCCACGCCCTGCCCAGTAGCCTCATCGAAGAAGCAGACCTTCCCCTCTACACAGGCCAGCACATCCAAGAACGCCGGCAGGCAGAACTCTCCCTGGCCCTCTCTACCGGCCACCTACCGGCCCAGCTCAGCAGGCGCTGGACCCAGCTCTTTGAAAACCCAGACCTCTGGCAGTTCCGCCCCCGCTGCATCCACGGGGATCTCAACGAAGATCAGCTGCTCATAGACCAGAAGAAGCTGGTAGAAATCAGCGGCTGGTCCTCCCTCTGCCTAGGAGACCCTGCCCAAGACTTCGCCTGGCTCTACGCCTGCGAATCAACCGCCCTCCGCGACCAGGTCTTTGACCTCTACCGCAAGGCCATGCCCCAGGAGCCAGACCGCAATCTAGAAACCCGGGCCAGCCTCTACGCAGAGTTCTCCCTAGCCCAGTGGCTCATTCGGGGCCTAGAGCTTGAAGACCAGGCCATGATTGATGAGGCCGTCTCCCTGCTCCAGGGCCTGGAAGAAGACCTCCTAGCCGCCCAGCCCCTGCCGGGTTTGGGCAATGAGACCCTCTAACTTCTGCTCAGTCCAGATATCAGAAATTTCTAAAGACTCTCCAGTTTGGGCATAGAAGAAATAGGCCTTAATGGCCTGGGGGTCTAAGCCCTGCAGGCGGGCAAAGGCAAGCCGGTAAAAACCCAGCTGAACAGATCTCTGCTCCAGCTCCTTCTGGCTCTTAGGGGGCCGGCCGGTCTTCCAGTCCACCAGGGTAAAAGTAGGCTGCCCCTCCTGGTTGCGGCTAGCAAAAACAGCGTCAATCCGACCCCGAACGGTCAGGCCCCCCAGGGGGGTCTCAATCGGGTACTCCAGTTCCCAGGGATCCAGATCAGCCCACTGGCTCTTTAAGAAGTTCTCCTGCAAGAGGGCCAGGTCAAATTCCTGCTCCTCCTCCCCATCGTCAAAGTCCTCTTCAAAATCAAGCTGGCCCCGCCGCCCGTACTGGTCTTCAATCCAGCTGTGAAAGACCGTACCTAAGCGGGCAGCTAGCCCAGGCCTCTGGGGCATAGGCCTGCGGAAGTTATTGATTACCTCCTGCTGGTTCTGGGCCAGGGCCACCAGGGTAGAGGCAGGCAGGTGAGCAGGAAGGTCAAGGGCCTGTTCCTGAAGGGGCTGTTTGAGGAGCTCAAGGAGGAGTCGGGCCTCTTCCTGCCAGTCCCTCATATCAGCCTCTACCTCTGGGGCTTCGGCCCCTCCCCGGGCAGCAAGCTCCTGCTGGGCCTGCTCTAGTTCCTCAGGCAGCATACCCCCAGCAAGGACCTGCCGGGCAGCCCGCTGCACCAGCTGACGGGACGTCAGGCCAGTCAGCGGGCCTAGGGGCGGATCAGGCTGAAGGCTAGCTGCCGCCTCTTCTAGCTCCTCTAGGGAGGACCAGGTCTGAAGCTGAGGACCGTCAAAGGGATCAAAGGGCCACAGGGCTGTGCTGATACTAGCTGCCTGCGGGTTCTGCTGGCCAACCTGCTCCCTATCAAGGTGGGCAAGGAGCTCCAGGGGCAGATCTTGGCCCTCAAGGAGTTCCAGGAGGAAGTCAGAGAGGTCTCGGGGCTTTACCCCTGTACCCTTCCAGGCAGAAGCTGCCAGGAAAAGCAGGGACCGGGCCCTGGTAAAGCCCACATAGGCTAGGCGCCTTTCCTCTAAGACCCGGTGCTCTGTAGCCTGCTGGGCCAGCAGGACTGTAAACTCCCCTAAATCCCGCAGGTTCTCAAAGTCAGACTGCCAGCCAGGCAGGTAGTGCCTATCCCCTCGCAGGGGCCAGGGCAGGCTATCGCCCTGCTTGGTCCAGCGTTCATCCTTCCCGTCGGGGAAGTCCCCCTGGGCCAGGCCAGGTAGGTAGACCTGATCCCATTCAAGGCCCTTGGAGGCATGGACGGTCAAAATCTGAACAAGGTCCTGGCGGGGCGGCTCAGCAGCCATCTCCAGGCCCTTCTCCTGCTGGGCAGCAGCATCTAGCCAGGCCAAAAAGCCCGTAATCCCAGCAGCAGAAGCCGTAGCTGACCCCGGCAGAAAAACAGGCTCCTCTTCCCCAGCCCCAGAGCGGCCAGCAAGATCCAAGAGGGCAGCTAGGCGGGGGGCCCCAGACTCATAGGCGGCAGCTGCCTCATAGAAGGCATCCAGATGGCGGCGGGCAGAAACAGCAGCAACCCCAGGGCGGGCAGCTAGCTCAATATCAAGAAGTAAGGTCCGCTCAATCTGCCCCAGCAGGCTGGTCAAATCATCGGCCGTAAACTGGCGCAAATAATCTAACTCAGCAGCCAGAGCCCGCAGACGGCCCAAGCCCTCTAGGCTCAAAGACCTACCACTAGCAGCAGAAACCCAGCCCGGCTCAGGCAGGTTCTCTAGGGCCTCAACCAAAGAGGCCGAATCAGTCACATCAGGGGCAGCTGCCTGCAAAAGCCGGCGGTAGTGATCAGCAGAAACAGGCCCAGCCTGGGCAGGCTCAGCGTCAGCAGACTCACTGGCAGCCTCAGCTGCCAGCTGCTGCTGGGCCCAGCTGGCAGCCTCCTGCTCCCCCAGGCCAAAGCGGATCTCCAGCTCCCGCTGGCGCTTGAGGGCCTGGGCCCAGTCCCCAAAGGCCAAAAGGTCACTGACCCCCAGCCGCCAGCGGGCCCCAGCCATAATCCTCATCAGGGCATCTGAACGGCCCGGGTCACTCAGAACCCTCAAGACAGCAACCATATCCACAATCTCAGGAGTATCAAGCAGCCCCCCAAGACCGACCACCTGGTAGGGAACCCCAGCCTGCTCAAAGGCCTGCTGCAGGGGGCCCATCATAGCCCTCTTCTTACACAAAACAGCCATCGTAGGCATCTGCTCCTGGGGCAGCTGCTGGTAGGCCTTTCGCTGATCAGCAATAAAGGCAGCTAGTTCACTGGCCTCCTGCCGGTCAGTCAGATACTGGCCTACCAGCAGCCTTCCCTCCCCCGCCCCAGGCCTAGCCTGCAGGGGAGGAACCTCAATAGCAGACGGAGCCTGCACCCACTCAGGGCTCAGGGCAAGAGGCTGGGCTACCCGGTTAGCGGCAGCCAAAATTGCCTGGTCGTTACGCCAGGCCACCGTCAAATAGCTGGCAGAGCGGTCCTCGGTGGGGAAATAATCATAAAAGCTAAAGAGCTGACCGTCAGAAGCCCCCCGAAAACCGTAAATCGACTGCTTGGGGTCGCCCACCGCCATCACCGGGTGGGCAGAAGAAGTAGCCTTAGCCCCAAAAAGGTCAGAAAAAAGCTGCATCTGGGCATGAGAGGTATCTTGAAACTCATCAAGGAGGACCACCGCAAAGCGCTGCCGCTCCGTCTGGGCAGCGAGGGGAACCTCACGGGCAACCCGGGCTGCCTGGGCAATCAAATCCCCGTAGTCCATCACCTGCATCTGCTTTTTGAGACTGGCGTAGCGCTTAATGAGCTCAGCATAAAAAATTCGCAGCTCCAGCCCCTGCACCAGGGCCTTATGCTCAGCGCTAGCCCCCTTCACCGTAGGCCGGGGCAGGTCTCTGACCTGGCTAAGGGTCTGCTGGCACCAGTCAATGAGCTGCTGGGGACTCACAAGATGCTCAGCGCACTCGCCAGAAAGTTTAAGGACAGCCTCAACCATGCTGGACTTAGCCCGTTCCTGCTCTGGCAGCTTACCCTCATAGTGCTCCAGGATCTGGGCTACCAGCTGCCAGGTTTGGGCCTCACCGAGCATCTGAACATCCTCTTCAATGCCCAGGCGCAAACCATACTGCTTCACCAGGCTGTTGGCGTAAGAATGGTAGGTCAAAATGGTTGGGTCCTGGCTTCTAGCCTCCCCTTCAGGGCCAGCCTCCTGCTGCACCAGGCCCTGGCGGCGAAGCTCTTCAAGCCGGGAGCGCATCCGCTCCCGCAGCTCACCGGCCGCCTTGCGGGTAAAGGTTACCCCCAGCACCTGGTCGGCCCTCACCAGCCCGTTTGCAACCAGCCAGACCACCCTATCGACCATGGTCGCTGTCTTACCAGAGCCTGCCCCGGCAACCACCAGGCGGGGCTGAAGGGGGGAGCTAATAATAGCTGCCTGCTCTTCAGTAGGCTCTGGACGGCCCAGGGCCCGGGCAATCTGCTGGGGGGTCAGGAGCTGCTCTTTAGGCTGGCCTTCCTTCATGCTATTTCCTCACTTTACGGGGCTGTATGGTCTACTGGGCAGGACGATAGGTAATGCTACGGCCCCGGGAACAGAGGGGGCAGATTTCAGGCAGGGCGCAGGGCTGATCAAAGGAACCCCCTGAGGAGTGGCGGGCCTGCAGGTACTGGCCGGCAATGAGCTCAGCTGCCCTGTTCACCAGGTCCAGGGCCCAGGTGTCTTCCCTGCTCAGGGGGGCCTGTTCCTGTTCAGAGAAGGAGCGGGTGTTTCCACCTAGCTGTAAGAGCAGGGCCCCACCTGAAAGTTCCTGCAGACTTTCAAAGCGCGGCGGGTTGCTGCGGGCCTCTTTCTGGGCAGCTGACTGCTGGGCTTGCAGGTCAGCCCTGATCTGTTCACTGGCCCCGGCCTCTAGGGCCAGCTGGTAGGCAGCTAGCTGGGGGTGCTGTTCAAGGTCAGCTTTGCGGGGCTTAGACTTACCGGTTTTGATATCAATAATGACCAGTCGGCCTAGCTGGTCCATCTCTACCCGGTCCACCCGCCCAGAGAGGAGGGCGTCCCTGGCAGGTCCGGGTATGAGTACGCTAAAGGAGCCCTCTACCCCCAGCAGGGTTCGGCCCTTCTCCTTCAGTTCCCTCACATAGTCAGCGAACTTCAGGAGCATCCTTTCAGCTCTTTCTACCTGCTGCTGCCCCTCCCAGGTCTGGGCTAGGCCCAGCTGGGGCAGGCGCTTTTCAAGTTCGCCCAGCAGGGTGATTCCGTCGGCCTCAGGGAAGTCCTCACAGATGGAGTGAACCAGGGTGCCCAGAGAGCGGGAGGCGTCGGTTGCTGCCTCTGCCCGAGCGGCAGAGACAAACCAGTCCAGCGGTGAACGGTGGATCTTCTCAAGCTGGGAGGGCGATAGGGGGATGGGATCTTCTTGGTTGAAGGTTGGCTGGTCGCTGGAGAGGGGTAAGAGCCCCCACCAGGAGGAGGGGTGGGCCCCGGCAAGGACCCTACCGGCAGTCTGCTGGGGGTCAGCTAGCTGGTGGAGCAGGCGGGCAGCAGCGTCAGCCTTCAGGGGAGAAAGATGCTGGGCCTCTGACCACTGGCGCAGTTCAGCAACCAGAGAACGTAAGGTTCTGGGCCGGCGGACCGGGCTGTAGGGCCGCTGACCTTCTGGGGCTGGAGCGTAGATATCTAGGAGTTCGCTGGGGGCTTCTTCAGCCGATGAGACAGCTGTGCAGATCACCCGGTAGCGGGCCCGTGAACTGGCTGTTGCGAACATGCGCAGCTCATCAAAGCGGTTTTCCTTCAGCCGCTGCAGGTAGCTGTAGGCAGCTAGCTGCCCTTCTGCCTGGCCTGGCAGGAAGGCCTCTGGCCCCCGGTCTGCCAGCCGGCCACTGGCGGCATCGATTAGATCTAGGGTTCCGAGCAGGGAGCCTCGAACGGTGGTGTTGGGCCAGGTTCCCTCTTGCAGGCCAGCTAGGTAGACCGTATCCCACTGCCTGCCGGCGGCAAGGGCCGGGGTCATGATTTCTAGGACCTCCCGGCTGCCTCCCCGGCTGGCGAGGCTGTCCATGGGCAGGTCCTGGGCTTCAAGGTAGGCCAGGAACTGTTCGCTGCTGGCCCCGGGCATCTGTTCTGTGTAGCGGGCAGCTACCTCAAAGAGGCCGATCATGGCATCTAGGTCCCTGCCGGCCCGGTCTGCGGTGGGGTCGGACGAGAAGTAGGTTTCCCGCCACTGGTCTGCCAGGCCAGAGGCCTCCCAGAGAGCCCAGAGGACGGTTTCTGGGGTTGCCCCGGCCTCTTTGAGGGCCCTTCGACCGGCTGAGAGTACCTTCGCTAGGCGGCGGGCGGCCCGCCCTACCTTCTGATCGGGCAGGAGCAGGGGGTTGAGCAGGGCTTCAAGGAGCAGGGCGTCGCTGTTGCGGTGCCCGCCCTGGCTCAGTTCCTGGGCTCGCAGGTGCTGGCGTAGGCGGCGCACTTCAATGCTTGAGGCCCCGCCCAGGCGGGAGGTCAGCAGGGAGATGGCTACATCAGCCCCGAGCCCCCAGCTCTCAAGATTCGCCTCAGCCTGCCCTGGCTTAGTCTGGCCTGGCTCAGCCTGGACTGGCTCAGCCCCCTCCTCTGCCAGCTGACCTGCCCGCTC
Source organism: Rothia sp. (in: high G+C Gram-positive bacteria) (assembly GCA_034090985.1). Taxonomy (GTDB): domain Bacteria; phylum Actinomycetota; class Actinomycetes; order Actinomycetales; family Micrococcaceae; genus Rothia. The sequence goes on from JAXDRN010000048.1 coordinate 46,555, forward strand.
TTCTTCTGCCTGCTGGCTCACCCTGCTCTGCCGCTGCTCAAGGTAAATCAGCAGGCCCAGGGCATCTAAGAAGGGGCGAACAGCAGGCTCCTGGCCTACCGGGATCTGGGCAGGGCCAGTAGCAACGGGCAGGCCCAGGTTGCTCAGGGACCCCTTCAGCCGCTTAACATCTGAACCGGTTCGAACAATAATGACGCTCCGATCAAAGGACTGGCCCCGGTAGAGCTTATCTTCAAGGATCAGCTGGGCCAGCAGCTGGGCCTCTTCCTGGGGGCTACGCAGCAGCAAAGCCGCTACCTCCCCCTGCTCAGGCAGACCTTCAGGGCCCGGGTTGGGCAGGTCCACTGGCTGAAGCTGCCGCTGATGGGCGGCCCTGGGCACCAGGGGCAGCTGGGCAGCCAGGGCCGCCCAGCGTTCGGCCAGCAGGGGGCGCATCCGCCAGCTCTCAGTCAGATGAAGGTAGTCAAGCTGGCCGGCAAAGATCTCTGAAAGGTCAGCAGCCAGCTGGGGGTTAGCCCCCCGAAAGCCCTGCACCAGGGTATCGGTACAGCAGCTAATGCTGGTGGCCGGATAGACCTGGAAGGCCTCAGCTAGGCTCTCAGCCAGCTCCCCAGCAGCTAGCCCACCAGCCCAGGGCTGACCGCCAGAGGGTAGGGCCCGGCCCACCAGCAGGGTCAGCAGCCGGTAAATAGAGGGGGTCAGCTCCTGAACATCATCAATGAGCACCAGATCGTACCTGGCCCGTTCAGAGGCCAAAAGTTCCGGGTTAGCCTCTAGGGCCTTAGAGGCCTCATGAATGAGGGCAGCAGGGTCATAGGCCTGGGGGGCTCTAAGGGAGCGAACCTGCCGGTACTCGGTGTAAAAATCAGCTAGGGCCAGCCAATCAGGCCGCCGGTGGATCTGCCCCAGGGCCCGAACCTGCTGGGCTGAAAGATCATATTCAGCCATTCGGTCAAAAAAGTTTCGAACCTCCTGCCGAAAGCCCCGGGTCTCAAGGGCCAGGCTCAGATCCTGGGGCCAGGCAATATGTTTCCCCTCCCCCCGCCGGTGGCCTTCAAGGAGCTCCTTAATGAGAACATCCTGCTCAGGGCCAGAAAGGAGCTTAGGGGCATAGGGCACCAGGGGCAGGTAGCCGGCCACCTGGGCCCGGCGCAAAAGATCGAAGGCGTAGGCCTGCCAGGCCCGCACCGGGGCAGTAGAAATGGTGCGGGTAATAGAGGCAGAAAGGGCCTGCCTGAAACGACCAGCGCTGACCCGGCTGGGGGTCAGAACCAGCAGGCGGGACGGGTCCATGCCCCCCTCAAGGGCCTGGACGGCCTGATCTAGCAGGGACTGGGTTTTTCCAGATCCCGGAGCCCCCAAAATCAGCTGGGCCCTGGGGTAAGGGGCTGCCTGCCTACTCATGCGCTCTTACTCACTCTCTGCTTCATCGTCCTAAGCCTATTCCATCATACGGGGCTGACACTTTAAGAAGCAGAGCGCCACCGCAGGCAGAAGCAGGCTCGGCAGAAGAGGAGTTCGCTACTATCGAAGGTATGACTTCCTGGACCGACCTACCACGGGCAACCTTCGACCTTGAAACAACCGGCATTGACCCCAAAACAGCCCAGATTGTGACCGCCTCCCTGCTACTCCTATCCCCCGACGGCGAAATCCTTCGGGCCGGTGAATGGCTGGCCGACCCCGGAATTGAAATCCCAGAACAGGCCTCAGCCATTCACGGCATCACCACCGAATACGCCCGCCAGCACGGCAAGCCCGCCCAGCAGGTAACCTATGAACTTGCCATGGCCCTAGGCGGCCTCTTTGCCGACGGTGTTCCCGTCATCGCCTTCAACGCTGCCTACGACTTCTCAGTCCTGCACTTTGAGCTAGCCCGCTACGGCTACCCGCCCCTGACCTGCTACCCGGTCCTTGACCCCCTGGTCATCAACAAGCACGTCCACAAGTTCAAGAAGGGCAAGCGCACCCTAGAGGTGCTAGCTAGCGAGTACAGCGTGGAGCTAGAGAAGGCCCATACCTCCAAGGACGATGCCCTGGCAGCTGAGCGGCTGCTGACGGCTATGAGCTTTGAATACGAAGAAATTGAACAGCCCGCCAGCAGCTTGCACCAGCAGCAGATCACCTGGGCAGCTGAACAGGCTGCTGAACTTCAGGACTACTTTAACCGCATTGGCAAGCAGGCAGAAGTGAGCGGCGCCTGGCCGGTGCGCACCGACTAGGCAGAGCCCTACTCTGAGAACTAGCAGGCCGCTGGGCAAGAAGGCTGCCTTGAGAACCATCACCTGCCCAGCGGCCTTCTTTTCTGCCCTGTTTCTACTAGATTAGAAGGAGCAGATACACCACAAGTACAAGGACAACCGTGAACGAGCCCACGCCCACCAACAGCATCTACCTTGGCTCCACCCGCAAGCAGCACAAGGAGCTTGTTGCCCAGTCAGCGGTCGTCCTCAAGCTAGGCCTTCTGCTCATGAAGTCAGGGGCCAGCGCCTACCGGGTCAAAAGCTCAATGTCCCGCCTGGCTAAGGCTGTTGGTCTTGAAGAACACCACGCCCAGGTACACTTCACGGAAATCTCCACCACCGCCTACTGCGACGGTAACTTCCGCACAGAAATCGCAGAGACCCGCATCAAGGGAATCTCCGCCTACAAGATTGACCTGCTCAGCGACTTCGTCTCTTCCCTTCCTGAGCGGATCGAACCGGCCGTTGCCAATGCCACCCTTACCCGTATCGAGAAGGAAAAACCCCTCTACAGCCCCCTGCTACTGGCCCTAGCAGCTGCCTTGGCCTGCGCCGCCTTTGCCTTCCTCAACCGGGGCGGGGTGATTGAATGTGCAGTTGTTCTTCTAGCCGCCTTCGCCGGCCAGATCCTGCGTTCCACCCTGGCCCACCGGGGGCTCAACCACATGGCGGTCTGGATGCTCTGTGGCCTGCTCTCTGCCGGCATCTATGTGGGGGTCATGTCAGCCCTGATCGCCCCCGGCCTCATCGCCGATAACCACCTGGTGGGCTTTATTTCCTCAATTCTCTACCTGGTGCCCGGCTTTCCCCTGGTCACCGGCATGTTAGAGATAGCCCGCATGGACTTTTCCTCAGGGATTTCCCGCCTAACCTACGTGGCCCTGCTGCTAGGTAGCGCCTCCTTCTCGGTCTGGCTGATCTCCCTGGTCTTTAGCCTGCCCCTGGAGCAGGCCCCTCCCCCGCACCTAAATTTCTGGCTGCTCTTGATCCTCCAAATGCTGGCCTCCTTCACCGCCGCCTACGGCTTCGCCATGCTCTTCTCAGCCACTCCCCTCTCCTGCGCCTGGGCAGGGGTAATTGCCGCAATCGTGAACCCAGGTCGTATCTGGCTAGTAGAGGCCGGGTGGGCCCCCCACCTGGCCATTGCCCTGGCCACCTTTACCGCTGGGGTACTCTCAGAAATCGTCGCTCCTCTGCACGCCCGGAGAGTTTCCCGTGTCTCCCTGGCCGTACCGGCGACCGTCACCATGGTTCCGGGCGTCATGTTCTATATGTCCATGGCCCACTTCTCCAACGGCAATATTAGCGAGGCCCTGACCAGCTTCGTGCAGGTCCTGCTCATCTTTGCGGCCCTGGGCATGGGCCTGGCCCTCTCCCGCCTGCTCATGGACAAGAACTGGCTCTACGACCGCGATACCCAGAACCTGGCTGCCCTGCCACAGGGGCACATGCGGTAATTCCTAAATTTTTCAAGTCAACAGACAAAACACAGGGCGCGGCGCCCTGGCATGAGGCCAGGACACCGCGCCCTGTGTTGATAGGAGCTTACTAGGCTGTCGCCTCTGCCGCTGCTCGGGCGGCGTCGGGCAGGGCCGAGATGATGCGGTCCATGGCGGCATCATCGTGGGCTGCTGAAAGGAACCAGGCCTCAAAGGCGCTGGGCGGCAGGTAAACACCGGAGTTCAGCAT